>CAYPOX010000024.1:0-25879 GCA_964412525.1 uncultured Caulobacterales bacterium | reverse complement strand
AGCGGCTGTTAACCGCTGGGTCGCTGGTTCGAGTCCGGCCCGGGGAGCCATCTTTGCATCCGTTTCAGACATTCCCGGCATCATTCCGTCATGTTTGCGGACGAGAGACGATCGACGGACCGCGCGTTCACCGCGACGAATGGCGGCGCGCGAACGACGCTCCTCAGCTATGTCTGTATTGATGCGACGAAGGAGCCTTGACTCGTGAAAATCAACCGCTCGATTGGAATTGCTGTAGGGATCGCCGTCGTTTTCGTTGGCTGGTTCACGGTCGGATCCGTGTTCGGTCGCGAGACGACATCATTTGAGGACGCAACCCCGCCGCCCGCGAAACCCCAGGTGCAGGCGATCGTCTCCCAAGAGGCGCCCTATCGTCCGAATGTGACGCTGCGCGGCCGCACCCAGGCCGTCCGCGCCGTGGACGTCCGCGCCGAATCGTTCGGCGTCGTGGAGGCGCTTCCCTTCGAACGCGGGGACGAGGTGGTTGAAGGGGACGTCCTCTGTCAGTTGTCGCTGGAAGCGCGGGAAGCTGAGACGTCGGAGGCGCGCGCCCTCGTCGAACAGCGCCGGCTTGAATATGACGCGGCCTTGGATCTGAAAGAGCGCGGCGTGCGTTCGACCACCCAAGTCGCGGCCGCCAAGGCCTCCTACGACGCGGCGAAGGCGATGATGCGCCGGGCCGAGGTGGAGCTTGCACGGACCCGCATTCGCGCCCCTTTTGACGGCGTGCTGGATCGCCGGCCCGTGGAAATCGGCGATTATCTCCGCGCCGGCGACACTTGCGGCGCGGTGGTGGACTTGGATCCGATCCTGGCGATCGGCCAAGCCTCCGAACAGGACGTGATCGGCTTGCGGACGGGACAAACGGCCTCGGTCGCGCTCGCCACCGGCGAGCGTTTGGAGGGTCGCCTCCGTTACATCAGCTCCGAAACGGAAGACGCGACGCGCACTTTCCGGATTGAGATTGAAACCCCCAATCCGGATCGCACGCTTCGCTCCGGCGTCTCCGCGACGATCACCATCACGACCGAACCGGTTCCGGCGCACCGCGTGACGCCCGCGGCGCTGACGCTGGACGACCAGGGCCGCCTCACCGTGCGGTTGGTCGAGGATGCGATCATCCGTCTCGTGCCCGTCACCGTGGTCGAGGACGCCGAGGATGGCGTTTGGGTCGCAGGGCTTCCTGAGCGCGCCGAGATCATGCTGGTCGGCGACACGGCCGTCCGCGAGGGCGAAGAAGTCGTCGTCACCTATATTGAAACGCCGGGAGCCTGATCGATGACGGACCATCTGATCAACGCCTTGATGACGCGCTCGCGCGTCACGCTGACCGTTTTCGTGCTGGGCCTGTTGGCGGGGCTTATCGCCTATTTCGCCATCCCGAAGGAATCGAATCCCGCCATCCAGGCGCCGGTCACATGGGTGAGCGTTCCCGTCCCTGGAATCTCTCCGGAAGACGCCGAACGCTTGATCGTGCGCCCGCTCGAAGAGCAGATGCGCGACCTGAACGGTTTGGATCGGATCGAATCGGCCGCCTATGAGGGCGGCGCCCGGGTTGTGACCTGGTTCGACCCGTCAACGGACATCGACCAGGCCATTCTCGACGTTCGTGCGAAAGTGGATCTCGCCGAGCGTGAATTCCCCACGGAGTCAGAGGAGCCCTTCGTCGGCGAATACAACGCCGGTGAAGAAGACGTCATCGGCGTGGTGATCTACGGCCCGGTCGATGAACGCACTCTTTTGCGCACGGTCCAACATCTGGAAGAGAGCATCAAAGGGGTGCCCGGCGTTCTGGAAGTAGATCTCGGCGGCGTGCGCGAAGAGTTGCTTGAGGTGGTCGTCGACCCTGCAAAGCTCGAATCCTACCAAATTCGAACGAATGAGCTGTTCCAGGCGATCTCCGCCAACAACCGGCTGGTGGCCGCGGGCTCGATCGATACGGGTTCCGGTCGTTTCGCTGTGAAGATTCCCGGGCTCTTTGAAGAGGCGAGCGACGTCTACGACATCCCGGTTCGCGCGTCCGGCGATGGCGTCGTGACGTTGGGCGATCTCGGCGAAGTGCGACGCACCTTCATCGACGCCACGAATTTCGCACGCTTCGAAGGCGCGCCCGCAATGACCATGTGGATTTCGAAGCGGATCGGCTCGAACATCCTTCAGGTCAATAAGGGCGTCAAAGAGGTGGTCGAGGCCGAAGCGGAGCTATGGCCTGAGGCGATCCAGTTCTCCTACGCGTTCGACGCGGCGGAAGTCATCCGCGCCAACATCAACAATTTGACCTCATCCATCATCACGGCCGTGATTCTCGTCATGATCATTTTGATCGCGGCGTTGGGCGTGCGGCCGGCCATATTGGTGGGCGTGGGCATCCCGTCCTCCTTCCTCCTCGCCTTCGCGGTCCTCAACACAATCGGCTTCACCTTGAACATCATGGTGCTGTTCGCCCTGGTGATCGCCGTGGGCCTGATCGTGGACGGCGCGATCGTCGTCGTGGAGTTCGCCGATCGCAAACGTGCGGAAGGCCTTGATCGCAAGGAAGCCTTCAGCATGGCGGCGAAGCGAATGTTCTGGCCGATCGCGTCGTCGACCGGCACGACCATCGCCGCATTCCTGCCCTTCCTCTTCTGGGACTCGGACATCGGACAGTGGATGGGGTATCTGCCCAAAACGCTGATCATCGTGCTCTCCACGTCTCTCGTGGTGGCGTTGATCTTCCTGCCGGTGATCGGCGCCCAGATCGGCTCCAAGACGCGCAAGACCGACGCCACGCGGATGGCCTTGTCCGGCGACGAGGATGTGGATCCGAAGTCCCTGACCGGCATGACCGGCGCCTATGCGCGCTTCGCCGCCATGGCGATCCGCCGCCCGGTCGCCGTGTTCTTCGGCGTGATTGGAATCAGCGTCGCGACCTTTGTCGGCATGGCCGTCAAGCCGCCGGGATCGGAGTTTTTTGTCAAGGAAGAGCCTCGGGAACTGCGCGTCTATGTCGGCGCGGGAGTCTCCAACCTTGCTTGGGAGGAAAAGCGAGACCTCGTCGCGTCCGTCGAAGCGAAACTCTTGGGCATTGAGGGCGTGGAAGATATCTACACCCGCATCCGCAATCCCAACAACAATGAGCCGCGCGACATGATCGGGCGGATCGATTTGGAGTTCCCGGAATGGGAGGATCGCACGATCCGCGCCTCCACGGTCGAGGATGAGGTGCGCCGTCGCCTGGAGACTGTGGAAGGTCTGCGCACGGAAGTGCGCCAACCCCAAGGCGGTCCGGGACAAGGCAAGGACATCGAGATTGAAGTCCGCGGCCGCACGCCCGCCGCCGCCGCCTCTGCGACGGATCGGGTGGTCACGTATCTACGTAATCTGGACAGCGTCATCGAGGTCGAGGACAGTCGCGCCTCGCCTGGCCTTGAATGGAATCTCGACGTGGATCGCGAGCTTGCGGGCCGCTTCGGCGCCGACATGACGACCATCGGCGCCGCGGTCCAGTTGGTCACCAACGGGATCTTGGTGGGCCAGTACCGTCCCGACGATTCGATCGAAGAGATCGACATCCGGGTTCGGTTCCCACGCGAAGACCGGGGCCTTGGCGCCCTGAAACGCGTGCGCGTGTTCACGACCGAGGGCGCCGTGCCCATCAGCAATTTCGTGACCCGAACGCCGGCGCCGAAAGTGGATGAAATCCGCCGCAGGGACGGCTCGCGCGTGATCGATGTGAAGGCGAACACGGCGGAAGGCTTCAACACCTCCGACGCGGTCACTGCAATCCGCGAATGGTTGGATGAACAAACCTTCGCCAACGCGCAGATCGACTTCGGCGGCAGCCAGCAAGACACCGCCGAGGCGATGGGCTTCTTCGTCACCGCCATGATTGTGGGCCTGTTTCTGATCGCCTTTATCCTGTTGGTCCAATTCAACAATTTCTACCATGTGTTGTTGACGCTCTCGGCGGTCATCTTTTCGGTGATCGGCGTCATGCTCGGCTTTGTCCTGACCGGAAACTACATCTCCGTCATCATGACCGGCACGGGCATCGTGGCGTTGGCCGGGATCGTCGTGAACAACAACATCGTCTTGATCGACGCCTTCCAGCGCTTCCGCGAACGGGGCATGGGCGTGGAGGCTGCGGCCTTGAAGACCGCCGTGCAGCGGATGCGCCCGGTCTTGCTCACGACCCTGACGACCATGATCGGCCTGTCGCCGCTCATGTTCGGGCTCAGCGTCGACTATCTCGACGGCCAGATCCGCAATGGCGGACCGAGCGTCGGTTGGTGGGGGCCTTTCGCTTCGGCGATCATTTACGGGCTCGGTTTCTCAACCGTGATCACCCTGCTGCTGACGCCGGCCATGTTGGCCGCCCAGCCGCGCCAAGGACGGTTCTTCTCCCGGATCGCCGCCCTGTGGAGCCGCAACGCCCGCCAGCGCCTGCGTCAGACCCCGCCCTGGGCGACCCCCGCGGAGTGACGCTCAGTCGGCGGCGCGCGGCGCGCCCCCCACCCCCCCCCCGCGCCGCGCGGCCCCCCCCCGCGGGGCGTCCCCCCGGGGGTGGCCGCCCACGCGGGGGGGGTGGGGGGCCCCCCTTCCCCGCCCGCGTTCCGCCTGCCGCCGCCACATATCCGCGTAAACGCCCGCCTCCTCCAGGAGCGTCCCATGGTCGCCGCGCTCGACAATGCGGCCGTCCTGCAAGACTAAAATTTCGTCCGCATCGGCGATCGTTGAAAGGCGATGCGCCACGGCGATGGTGGTGCGGCCGCGTACGGCCTCATCCAATGCGGCTTGGATCTCCGCTTCCGTCGCGCTGTCGAGCGCGGAGGTCGCCTCGTCGAGGATCAAGATCGGCGGGTTTTTGAGCAGCGCGCGTGCGATCGCGACCCGTTGCTTTTCACCGCCGGACAGCTTCACGCCGCGCTCGCCCACCATGGTGTCCCAGCCGTCCGGCAACTTTTCGATGAAATCGAGGAGCGAGGCGCGACGCGCCGCGTCACGCACGTCCTCGAAGGGCGCGTCGGGATGGCCGTAACGAATGTTCCAACCGATCGTGTCGTTGAACAGCGTGGTCTCTTGGGGAACGATCCCGATCAGCCGGCGAAGGCTCTCCTGGGTGACGTCGCGCACATCCTGCCCGTCAATGGCGATGCGGCCGTCATGGGTGTCGTAAAAGCGGAAGACGAGCTTGGCGATGGTCGACTTGCCGGCCCCCGTCGGTCCGACAATCGCAATCTTGCCGCCGGCCGGCGCGCGGAACGAGACGCCCTGAAGAATGGGGCGCCGTGGATCGTAGCCGAAACGCACATTTTCAAACGCCAGCTCGCCCGACGTGCAGCGAAGGGTCTTCGCTCCGGGTTGGTCCACCACGTCCGGCGGCTCGTCCAACAAGGTCGCCAACGCCTCCAGATCCACAAAGGACTGCCGGATCTCGCGATAGGCGAAACCCAATATGTTCATCGGCACGTAGAGATTGGTGAGAACCAAGAGCGCAGCGGTCAGAGCGCCGACCTCCAATTCACCGCGCGCGATCATCCAGGACGCGAGGATCGCGGTGGCCGCAAGGCCTCCATTGATGATCGCGCCTTGTCCGAGATTGAGCGTCGCCAGGGATCGGTTGGTCTTCAGCGCGGCGCGCGCATAGGCGGCCACATCGCGATCATAGCGCTCCGCCTCGAAGCGTTCCGCCGTGAACGCCTTGACCGTGTCGAAATTGAGCAGGCTGTCGACCGCACGCGCCTTCGCATTTTGGTCGGACTCGTTCATCCGGCGACGCAGCTTCACCCGATGATTGGTGAACGCGACCGTGAACACGATATAGGCGGTCACGGACACGGCGGCGATCACGCCGAATCCCAACGCCAATTGAACCGCGAGCACGATGGTGCCGATCACCAGTTCGATGCTCGTGGGAATAATGTTGAAGATCAAAAAGCGGATCAGAAAGTCGACGCTCCGCACGCCCCGCTCGATGATCTGCGACAGGGCCCCCGTGCGGCGTTCTTCATGAAAGCGCACGGAGAGGCGATGAAGATGTGCAAGGGCGTCCACCGCGGCCCATCGTTCGGCCCGTTGTTGGATCGGTGCGAAAAGCCATTCGCGCAACAGAGGCAGCATGGAGCCAAGCGTGCGGAAGACGGCGTAGCCGACCACAAAGCCAAGAATCGCCAGCGCCCAACCTTCGACATCGGACCGGCCCTCGGCGAGCCGGTTGATCGCCTCCCCTAAAAAAAACGGCGACGCGACGAGGGAGACCTTGCCGATTCCCGTGGCGACGAGCGCGACCACGAGCGAGGCCTTCGCGCTCCAGGGCTGCCGCGTCCACACATAGGGCCAGATCAGCGCCGTCACCCGTTGGATCCGGGGACGGCGTTGGGGCGTCGCGTCGTTCATGCGGGTTTGCTCGTCACGGCGAGAGCCTTAGACGATCCCCTGATGTCGGTGAACCGACCGCCCCACAGGACGAAAGCGCGCATGATGCCTGAACCGACCGTCTCGACGCTGCGTTCCATTTGCGTTTTCTGCGGCTCGCGCATGGGCGCCGACCCGGCCTTTCGCAAAGCCGCACGCGAATTGGGCGCAGAAATCGCGCGGCGCGGCCTGCGTTTGGTCTATGGCGGCGGCAAGGTCGGCCTCATGGGCGAGGTCATGTCCGCCGCAGTGGAGCACGGCGCTGACGTGCTCGGCGTCATCCCGGATTTTTTGCTGGACGCGGAAAAAGGCATGGTTGAGCGCATCGACACGCGCGTGGTGACCTCCATGCACGATCGAAAACGGATCATGTTTGACGAATCGGACGCGTTCTTGGTGCTGCCCGGCGGCGTCGGCACCCTTGAAGAATTGGTGGAGACCTTGAGTTGGGTTCAACTCGGCCTGCACGGCAAGCCGATCGTGTTGATCGATGTGAACGGTTTCTGGCGGCCGTTTCTGGATCTGTTGAAGCACATCCGCGCCCAGGACCTGATGGCGGCGATCGTGGCGGAGAAGCCGTTGGTCGCCGCGAACGCCATTGACGCGTTGGATCAAGCCGCCCGTTACGCCAAGGCTGCGGCCGCTAAGCCGTCTCGCCTTTAAGCCGCGCCCGCGCCTTCTCCGCGCCGATCAAGGGAAGAAGGCTCGCCATGTCGGGTCCGCTCGTCTCGCCGGTGAGCGCCAAACGCAAGGGCATGAACAGCGCCATGCCCTTGCGCCCCGTCTCCGCTTTCAAAGCGCCCGTCCATACGCCCCAACTGTCCGCGTCGAGGGGATCAGACGGCAAGGCCGCCGCGGCGGCCGCCGCGAAACTTGCGGCTTCGATCACCGGCGTCACCGGACCGGAGGCGATGCGCCACCAGGCGGCGGCGTCGGCGAGCGTCTCGACATTGGCGCGGGCCACGGTCCAAAACGCCGCGCCGCCCGCCACGCCCATCTCCCGCAAGCGATCAGCCACGTCCTCAAACGGCGTCTGGTGCAGCAACTGCGCGTTTAGCCGCTTCAACTCCTCCGGATCGAAACGTGCGGGCGCACGGCCGATCTTTTCGAACGCGAAATCCGCCGCAAGCGCATCCAGATCGTGGCGCGGCTCCACCGGATCCGACGTGCCGATCTTGGCGAGCTTGCTCAAAAGCGCCATCGGCTCGATCCCCTCCTCTCGCAAACCGCGCACGGAGAGCGAACCAAGGCGTTTCGAGAGCGGACCGCCATCGGCGGCCACAAGGAGGGGATGGTGCGCGAAAATCGGCGTGGCGTAGCCGAGCGCCTGGAAGATCTCGATCTGCACGCCCGTATTGGTGACGTGGTCCTCGCCCCGGACGACATGGCTGACACCAAATTCGCCATCATCGACAATGCTGGGGAGCGTATAGAGATAGCTGCCGTCCTCACGCACGAGGATCGGGTCGGACACGCTGGCGGTGTCCACTTTCTGTTCGCCGCGGATCCGATCGTCCCAAACGACCGTTTCGCCCGACAATTTGAAACGCCAATGGGGTTTGCGGCCCTCCGACTCGAAGGCGGCTTTCTCGTCGTCGGTGAGGTTGAGCGCCGCCCGGTCATACACCGGCGGCAGACCGCGCGCGCGCCGCAATTTGCGCCGGCGCTCCAACTCGTCTTCAGTTTCGTAACAGGGATAGAGAAGCCCGTCGGCCTTCAGGCGCGCCGCCGCGGCGTCATAGAGCGCCAGACGTCTGGATTGGTTGTCCGTCAGGTCCCAGCTAAGGCCGAGCCATTCCAGATCTTGCTTCAGCGCGTCTTCGAACTCGGCCTTGGAGCGCTCCGGATCGGTGTCGTCGATCCGTAACAGAAACCGGCCGCCCTCTCCGCGCGCGAAGAGAAAATTCATCAGCGCCGGGCGGATGTTCCCCACATGGAGAAGGCCCGTCGGGCTTGGAGCGAAACGAACAAGAACGTCGGACATAAGGATCAGGCCGTACGGAACGCGTTGACGATGGGATAGCGACGGTCCCGGCCGAACATGCGCTCCGTGACTTTCACGCCGGGCGCCGCCTGCCGTCGCTTATACTCCGCGGCGTACACCATGCGTTCGACCTTGGCCACCAGCGCCGAATCGAAGCCGTGGGCGACGATTGCGTTCACGCTCTCGTCG
Source organism: uncultured Caulobacterales bacterium (assembly GCA_964412525.1). Classification (GTDB taxonomy): domain Bacteria; phylum Pseudomonadota; class Alphaproteobacteria; order Caulobacterales; family CAYPOX01; genus CAYPOX01. The sequence goes on along the minus strand of CAYPOX010000024.1, from coordinate 17,313 downwards.
CCTTCAATCAAGGCCTCCAAGATCGGATCCAAGATCTCATAAGGCGGCAAGCTGTCCGTATCCTTTTGATCCGGCCGGAGTTCAGCGGTCGGCGGCTTGGTGATGATCCGTTCGGGGATCACGGCGCCGTCGGGTCCCTTCGCGTCTTCAGGGCGCCATTGGTTGCGCAGGGCGGCGAGCGCGAACACTTTGGTTTTGTAAACATCCTTCAAGACATTGTAGCCGCCCGACATGTCGCCATAGAGCGTGGCGTAGCCGACCGCGTTTTCGGACTTGTTGCCGGTGGTCAGAAGCAACGGTCCGAGCTTGTTGGAGATCGCCATCAACAACACCCCGCGCATACGGGATTGCAAGTTTTCCTCCGCCACGTCCAAGGGACGATCGCCGAACAGAGGGGCAAGCCCGTGCAGCGCGGCGTCGAACGGCCCTTCGATGGAGACGGTGTCGAGCCGCACGCCCAGTCTTTGCGCCGCCGCCTCCGCATCCTCCACGCTCTCCTGACTGGTGTGCGCGGAGGGAAGCATGACCGCGTGAACCGCGTCCGGACCTAAGGCGTCGACGGCGATCGCCGCAGTCATCGCGCTGTCGATGCCCCCCGACAGACCAAGAAGGACGCTGCGGAACCCGTTTTTGCGGACATAGTCGCGCAGACCCAGGACCAAAGCGCGGTAGACCCGTTGGAGCGGCGGCTCCAGATTATGAGTCGGCCCCTCCTCCAAGCGCCAGTTTCCCCCGTCTCGGCGGAACGCGAAGACCTGAAGGCTGTCGTCAAAGGGACGGGCTTGGGCGGCGACACCCCCGTCCGGTTCGACGACGAACGGGCCGCCGTCAAACACCAATTCGTCCTGCCCGCCCAATTGATTGACGAAGAGCAATGCGCGGCCCGTCTCTCTCGCGCGCGCTAAGGCGACGTCGCGACGATGCTCGGCGGCCTGCGCCCGAAAGGGCGACGCATTCGGCGCGATCAGCATTTCGGCGCCGCCCCGCGCAAGGGCGGAAGGCGTCTCCGAGAACCACATGTCCTCGCAAATCGGCACGCCGAGCGACGTCCCGCGCCAGGCGAAAGGCGTCGGCTCCGGCCCCGCCTGAAAGACGCGCTTTTCGTCAAAGGGACCGTAATTCGGAAGTTCGCGCTTGACCGTCACACCGACGATTGCGCCCTCGTCCAAAAGGAACGCGCCGTTCACGAGCGCCCCGTCGCGAACGAAGGGCGCGCCGACGATCATGGCGGGGCCCGGCTCGATGGAGGCGGCGGTCAGCCGATGCAGAGCGTCGCGGCACGCGGCCTGCACCGCCGGCTTCAACACAAGGTCTTCCGCGGGATAGCCCAGAATGGAGAGCTCCGGCGTGATCAAAAGATCGGCATCGGCGGCGCGGGCCTCCGCGCGCGCGTTCAAGATGCGCGTCGCCGATCCGTCAATATCGCCCACCGTCGGATTGTGCGGAAGAACCGCAAGGCGCATGCGTTCCGTCATGGGATGGATGTAGCGCGACGCGCCCCGGCCTGCGAGAGGCTCACCCCTTCGCCGCGCGCACGGCTGCGATCACGGCGTCGACTTGAGCGTCGCTCAGATAGGGGTGCATCGGCAGAGACACCGCTCGGCGCGACGACGCTTCCGCGCCGGGCAAGCCTCCCTCGGGCGCATAGGACGCGAAGGCTGGCATGTGATGCAGCGGGGTTTCGTAATAGATGGCCGTCGGCACGCCGGACTCTTTCAACACCGCGCGGAACGCGTCGCGGTCGTCGGTGGCGACAGTATAAAGGCCGTAACCGGACCGGGCCCCGTCGGCCATGACCTGCACGCCCACTAGATCCGCGAGCGCATCGTCATAGCGCGCGGCGATCTCCATGCGGCGGAGCCGCTCCTCTTCAAAAATCGTGAGTTTCGCTAAAAGGATCGCGCATTGCATGGAGTCCAATCGTCCATTCAGGCCGACCCGAATGGAGAGCTTTCGGCCGTCATCGGTGCCATGCCAGCGAATCTGCCGCAGGATCTCCGCATCGCCCGGATCGGTTACGAAGATCGCGCCGCCATCCCCATAGCCGCCCAGCGCCTTCGCCGGATAGAAGCTCGTCGCGGTGAATCGGGCGAGCGCACCAACCCGAACGCCATTCATTTCGCCACCGAAACTTTGCGCCGCATCGGCCAGAATCGTGAGGCCATGGGCGCGGGCGACCCTGTTCAGCGCCGCATAGTCCGCCGGTGCGCCATAGAGGTCGACCGGCATCACCACCGCCGGACGCAGACCCGCATCACGGGCCGCCGCGATGCGACGCTCCAAATCCTCGACATCCACGGTGAAGGTCCGCAGATCAATGTCGACGAAGACCGGAACCGCGCCGGCGAGCAGGACGGCGTTCGCGCTGGCGTTGTAGGTGAAGGCGGGCACGAACACCGCGTCGCCGGGCCCCAAATCGAGGGCCATCATCGCCATCACCAGGGCGTCCGTGCCGTTCGACACGGCCACGCAGTCGGCGGCGCCGGCATAGTCGGCGAGCGTGCGTTCAAGCTCGTCGACTTCAGGCCCCTGGATGAAGCGGCCATGATCCAAGACGCCCTTCAGCCGCCGCTCCACATCGGCGCGGATGCGGGCTTGCTGGGTCTTCAGATCGATGAATTGGATCGGCTCGACCGCCGCGGCGGCCGGCGCCGCGGTCAGCGCGGACATCCAAAAGCTCCGTTAATCGGTGGTCAGGCGATGCGCCGCACGGCGACCGCCGCATTCTCAACCGCCGCCGCCAAGGCGACGGCGCGGGCGCCGTCCTCTCCGGAGACCGGTCGCGGTCCCATTTCGCCGCGCGCCGCAGCCAAAAAGGCCTCCACGCCATGGCCAAGCGGATCGGCGAGCCGCGGGTCGTCCATGTCAAACCGTCCCGCGACGAAATTTGGCCGAGTCGAGCGCACCTGACGGCTCAGAAAGTCGATCACGACCTCGCCGTCGTCATATTCGAGCACCGTGACGCGCTCCCGGCGCTCGGCCACCCGGCTCGCCGCCAAATGGGCGCGAAGCCCCCCCTCGAACACAAGCTCCGCATGGGCCGTGTCCGCGTCCGGTCCGCGCACGATCTCCGTCTCCGCCGACGCGCCCACCAAATGCGCACCGCGGAACGCGGCCCCGACCAAGTCCAAGTCATGGATCATGAGATCAAGAATGCAGGACACGTCCGCGCCGCGGCCGGTCCAAGGCCCGAAGCGGCGCGCTTCGATGCGACGCGGGCGGGAATCCGGGTCCAGAGCCCCAAGCGCCGCGAACACGAAGCGTTCCTGGTGCCCGACGCCCAGGGTGACGCCGCGCGCCTTCGCCTCCGCCGCAAGTGCGCGCGCGGTTTCCGGTGCGCAGGCGAGCGGCTTCTCCACATAAACGTGGCGGCCGGCGACAAGAGCGTCATGCGCCAAAGTTCCGTGCGTGTCCGCAGGCGATGCGACCGTCACCGCATCGGACGCCTCTAAAAGCGCGTCGAAGGAAGGAAAGACGTCGCAACCTTGGGCCTCCGCCAAGGCCTTCGCCCGATCCAGATCGGGGTCGAACACGCCCGACAGGACCGCACGATCCGAAGCCGCCAGCTTCGCCATATGATGGCGGCCGAACGCACCTGCGCCGATGACGCCCGCGCGCAATCGTGTCAGCGACGAATCGCCCTTCGAATCGTTCATCCCCGTCTCCTTGCCCGTTGGTTGGACATAGAAGCCGGGACGGCGGTGTTACAAGGCGCCGCGAAGGGGCGCCGCGTCACAAGATGTTTCAGATTGTTGCAACGCGGCGCCGCCGATCAGTAATTGAACCGCAGCTGAACCTGAAGATCACGACCTGGCAATGGCGCGAAATTGCGCAAGAAGGACGTGTGGAACCGTCCGTCCGAATTCGTCAGGTTCAGCCCTCGGAAGACGATCGCCACATTCTCCGCCTCTTTGAAGGGGCGTAGGGTCACGCGCGCATTGAGCAAGGTGTAGCTGTCCGTCGCCTCTTCGAAGGCGGCCACGCGGTCCTGCTCGAAAACGTGCTGCACTTCGGCGCGCGCCTCCAACATGGTCCCGCAGTGGTAGTCAAGTCCGGCGCGTAGGCGTTGCGGGGTGATGCGGGGAAGCGGGTTTTCGGCCCCCTCCGTTTGCCGCGCCCGGACGACGTCGTACTGCACGTCCGCATGCAGGCCGCCATAGCGCTCGGTTTCAAAAATGCGCACGCCGCCTTCCGCCTCGCCGCCGATAAAGCGCGCATCGGTGGCCAAGAATTGGAAAACTGGGAGCCCCTCCTCCACGTCGCCGGTCGGAAGCTCCGTGATGAAGTCCGAGTAATCCGTGTAGAAGAAATTCGCCGTGGCGTAGAAACGTTCCGACGCCCAACGCACCGTCAGCTCCCCGCCCGTCGCGACCTCTTCATCGAAATCCGGGTTCCCGATCTCAAAGGTTTGGGTGGCGAGGTGGGCGCCGTTGGAGAACAGCTCTTCTTGGCTTGGGGCGCGCTCAATGCGGTAAATGCTGGCGCCGACGCGCAGGCCTTCGACAAGGTCGTAGGAACCGCCCAGGGAAGCGCTAAGCGTGTCGAAGTCCCGATCCTCGAAGGCCGCGAAGCGTTCCGCGGCCTCGCCCTCCAAGCCGGAGGCGTCCGGCTCGATCTCCGTACGGGTGTAGCGCAATCCGCCTTCCAGAGCGGCTTTGTCGAACTCCGCCCGTTCAAAAAGAAAGAAGCCGTACTGGTTCAACTCAGAAGGCGGCACGAAGGCTTCATCGCCGATCGAAGAAAACTCACGGTTTCGAAAGTTGAAGCCGAATGCGCCGCGGAGCGGACCGACATCCATGTGCTCCAACTCCAAACGGCTTTCATACTCTTCATTTGTGAAGCGGGTGCCGACTTCCGAGCCCTCAAGCTCCACATGCTCATAATCGCCGCGACCGAAACGCCCGCGCACCGTCTTCAAGCCGATCGCATCAAGCCGATACTCGCTGACGACGTCGAAACGATTGATCTGCGCATCGAGGCGGATGATCTCTTCTTCCTCCTCCTCGCCTTCTTCGTGGCCGTGCTCGTGATCGTGCTCGTCTTCGTGCTCGTGGTCCTCGTCGTCATGTTCGTCTTCCTCATGGCCGTGGCCATGGGCGCCGCCGGGGATGCCGTAATTCTGGTTCGACTTGGAATAGCTGAAGCCGATCATTCCGCGTTTGTGTATGTAGGAGCCGCCGACCGAGACCCCTTCAAAGTCCAGATCGGTGTTCGGAACCACGTCCACTGGGCTCTCTTCGTCGCCCTCATGGCCGTGTTCGCCTTCGTCGCCGTGATCCTCCATATGGTCGTGATCGTCCATATGGCCGTGGTCATCGTCTTCTAGGAACGCCGGCCCGTCGATCTCATAGTCTTCACGTCGACGCGTGAAGCCTTCGATGCGCAGCGCCAAGCCTTTCATGCCGGCTTCCACACCGCCGGCGAAGGAGACGTCGTCCGCGTTGGACCCGTAGCCGAACACGCCGTCCAGCGCGATGTTGTTCTCCGGAACCTCCCGGGGGATCGCGCCGCCAATGACATTGACGATGCCCGCCGCCGCTTGATCGCCGAACAGAAGAACCGACGGTCCGCGCAACACCTCGATCGACTGGGCCAAAAGCGGCTCTGTTTCAACGATGTGGTCAGGGCTGGACGCGTTGACGTCGAACACGCCGATGCCGTCATTCAGGATCCGCGTGCGGCTGGCCCCCTGGCCGCGGATGATCGGTCGGCTGGCCCCAGGGCCGAAAAAGGTCTGCGACACGCCCGGTTCGTTTCCGAGCGTTTCGCCCAAGGTGGCGGCGATGACGTCGCGCACGTCGTCGCGATCGAGCACGGAGACGCCGGTCAGAATATCCGACGTCTCAAGACGCAAGGGCGTCGCCCGAACCGTGATCGTCTCACGGATGCGCGGATCGTCCGCGTCGAAAGTCGTGTCTTCTTGTGCGTAGGCGCTGGCGATCAGCGCGAACGCGGATGTCGTGATGAGCAAACCGCGCGACGTCATGAGAGTCCCCCGTCTCCAGATTCGGCGGCGGACGTTATCTCATAACAATCGGGGCGCAACCCCCGTTCATCGCGGCCAAATGGACGCTCAAACCGAGGTGGCGACCTTCTCTCGAAGCGTGACGATTTCTTCGGCCACGGTGGGGTGAACCGCGCAGGTGGCGTCGAACTCCGCCTTGGTCGCCCCCATCTTCACCGCGACGGCCAAACACTGAATCATCTCGGCCGCGTCCGGACCCACAATGTGGCATCCGAGCACTTGGTCGCTCTGCGCGTCGACGACGAGCTTCATCAAAGTGCGCTCTTCATTGCCGGAAAGCATGTGCTTCATGGGTCGGAACTTGGCGCGATAAACGTCGACTTTCCTCCGTTCCGCGCGCGCTTCGGCCTCCGTGAGCCCGACGGTCCCCACAGGCGGCTGGCTGAAAACCGCCTTTGCGACATTGGTGTAGTCCATTTTCATCGGGTTGTTGTTGAAGTGCGTTTCGGCGAACGCCGCGCCTTCACGAATCGCCACGGGCGTCAGGTTCATGCGATTCGTCACGTCGCCCACGGCAAACACGTTCTGAGCGCTGGTCTGCGACCAATCATCGACGATCACGGCCCCGGAACGATCAAGCTCCACGCCGGCGTTCGCCACGCCGACGCCGCCGGTGTTCGGCTTACGGCCGATCGCCCACATCACCGCATCCGTGTCGATGGTTTCGCCGTCGCTCAAGTGAACGCGCTTCTGATCGCCGATCTGCTCGATCTTCTTGAAAACCGTCTCGGTGAGGATTCGCACGCCCTTTCTCTTCATCTCGTCATGGACGTGGATGGAGATGTCGCTGTCGAAGGTCCGTAGAATGTCTTCGCCGCGATAGACGAGGCAAACCTTCGAGCCGAGGCCGTTGAAGATCCCGGCGAACTCCACCGCGATATAGCCCCCGCCCGCAATCACGATATGCTCAGGCACCTTGGGCAGATGAAACGCCTCATTGGAGGTGATCGCCAAATCATGCCCTTGGATCCGTTCGTCGACGCTGGGATATCCGCCGACCGCGATCAGGATTTTGTCCGCGGTCACGGTGCGTCCGTCTTCAGACAGACGCAGCGTATGCGCGTCCACAAACTCCGCGCGGCTCTGAAACACCTCGACGCCGGCTTTGCGCAAATTGTTGAAATAGATGCCGCTCAGTCGCTTGATTTCGTCGTCCCGCGACGTGGCGAAGCGCGTCCAATCGAACGCGGCGTTCTCCCAAGACCAGCCATAGCCGCGGGCGTCCTCCATCTCCTCGGCGAAATGGCTGGCGTAGACCATGAATTTCTTCGGCACGCAGCCGCGAATCACGCAGGTGCCGCCGATGCGATACACTTCGGCGATGGCCACGCGCGCGCCGTAAATGGACGCAAGGCGCGCGGCGCGCACGCCGCCGGAACCCGCCCCGATCACGAAGAGGTCATAGTCATAATTGCTCATGGGGTTCTTTCTCCCGCCGCTTGCTAAGGGGTGAGCGCGCGCACGCCGTCCGCGTCCGCCACGATGGCCATGTCGGCCATGTTCAAGAACAATCCTGTTTCAACGACGCCGGGAATGGCGCGGAGCGCGTGATCCATCACGGCCGCGCCGTCAAATCGCGCGCCATCGACGTCGACGATCCAGCCGCCATTGTCCGTCTCGAACGGATGTTGGCCGGCCATACGAGGACGGGGCGCGACCGACGTGTCACCGTCCGTCAAAACCCGCGCAATCCGCGCCATGACGTGCGGAGCGCCGAAGGGCGCGATTTCGATCGGCAAGGCGAAGGCTCCAAGCGCCCGCACGCATTTCCGCGCCTCCGCGATGACCAGAAACGCGCTCGCCGAGGCGGCGACGATCTTCTCCCGCAACAGCGCGCCGCCGCCGCCCTTGATCAGGTTCAAGGCCGGATCGATCTCGTCCGCGCCATCAACCGCCAAATCGACGCCCTCCGCCGGCAAATCGATCAGACGGACGCCGCCCATCTCCGCGCGGCGGGCGGTGTCCCGCGAGGTGGCCACACCGACCACGTCCAATCCTTGGCGAACACGCTGGGCCAACGCGTCGACAAAAAGCGCGGCGGTGGATCCGGTTCCCAGGCCCACGGTCATGCCGGCATGAACATGATCGATCGCCGCTTCCGCGGCGGCGCGTTTCCAAGCGGCCGCTTCGTCCTTCGCCATCTCTCTGTCGCCGAATCCGTTTATGGAGCTAGTTCCAATGCAGGATCTCAACGTAGCGTCGCATGGGAAGCGATTCGAGGGCGTCGAAGGATGAACTCGCAGAAACGTGCTTTGTTGCTCGATTTGGACGGCACCTTGGTGGACACGGCGCCGGATCTGACACGCGCGCTCAACGCCACTCTGGATGGGCTGAACCTGCCCATCGTGCCCGCCGCTCGAGTGCGCCAGCTCGTGGGACGGGGGGCGCGCGCCCTGATCGAACGCGGCCTCGCCGACGCCGGCGCTCAACTGGACCGCACCGAGATCGACACCGCGGTGGCCGCCTTCCTCGACCATTATGAGGCTGGCATCGCGGATCAAAGCGCACCCTTCCCCGGCGTATCCGCGGCCTTGCGTGCGTTTGAAGCGGAGGGGTGGCGGCTTGCGGTCTGCACCAACAAGCCGGAGAGCTTGGCGCGCAAGCTTCTCAGCGCTCTGGACCTGACCCCCCACCTTCACGCCATCGTCGGCGGCGACACCTTGTCGGTGAAGAAACCGGACCCGGCCCCCGCGCGCCGCGCTCTGGCGGAGGCCGGCGGATGCGCGGAGGCGGCCTTTATCGGCGACTCCGACGTGGACGTGGCGACGGCCCGCGCGCTCGGCGTGGGCGTGGCGATCGCCTCCTATGGCTATCACGACCCTCCGGCCGAGGCTCTGGGCGCGGATCGGATCTTTGACCGGTTCGAGGATTTGGTGCCCGACGCCGCCGCGCTCTGCCGCCCGATCGCGATTGACGGCGAGGCGCGCGGCGCTTTATAGCCCACGATCTTCATGGGCAGTCGTAGCTCAGCGGGAGAGCACCTCGTTCACACCGAGGGGGTCGCTGGTTCGATCCCAGCCGACTGCACCATGAATGTTCGCCCCCCGCATTGATGCATGGGTCTTGGCCTCTCGCCCGTCTATCGCTTCTTCAATCCGGCGACGGGCGCGCACATTTTCACGCTCGATCATGGCGAACGCGACGGTCTTCTCCAGCCCGGTTCCGGCTTCGCCTATGAGGGCGTCGGCTTTTCAGCCTACGCCTCGGGCGGGGGCGACCGCGATCCGGTGTTCCGCCTCTTCGACCCAACGACCGGCATCCACATCTTCACCGCCGACCCGGCGGATCGCGACGCGGCCCTCGCCGCCGGCGCCTTCGATGAAGGCGTCGCGTTTTACGGCGCTTAATCAGGCGCAAGCGGCGGGTGTGCGCGGCGAGACCGGTCATCGCCGTCGGTCTCGCAATCGCCCGCACTGGTTTGCTCGGCGCAGTTCGCGCTAAGACGGCGCATACGAAGAAGATGATGCGAGGCTTGGCGTGAGCAAATCAAAGAAGACGACGCCGCAACGGTTCCATTTCATCTCCGGACTACCTCGGTCGGGCTCCACCCTGCTCGCGGCGATCCTCCGCCAGAACCCGAAGTTTCATGCCGGCATGTCGAGCCCGGTGGCCAGTCTGTTTGAAGGCGTCGTGAACCAAGTCTCCGCCGGCTCGGAACTGGCCTCCATGGTGGACGAGCAACAGCGCGCAACGATCCTGCGCGGCCTGTTCGACAGCTATTACGTCGACTTCACCGAGCCGGTGATCATCGACACCAATCGCGCCTGGACGGCCAAGATGCCGGCCCTGATGAGGCTGTTCCCGGAAGCGAAGTTGATCTGCACCGTGCGGAACGTCGCATGGGTCTTGGACAGCCTGGAACGCAAATATCGTGAAAATGCATTTGAAAACACGCGGCTGTTCAACAATCCGGCGGAACGCGCCACCGTCTACACGCGCCTGGAAGCCTTGGCCGGCGCCAACCGTCTGGTCGGATTCGCTTGGCACGCCCTGCGCGAGGCGTGCTGGGGAGAGTTCGCCGAACAGCTGGTGATCGTCGACTACGATTTGCTGGTCGCCCGGCCCCGTGAAGTGATCCCCCTGCTCTACAGCTTTCTCGGCGAGGAGCCCTTTGATCATGATTTCGACGCGGTGGATTACGACGCGCCGGCTTTTGATCAGCAATTGGGCGTGGACGGCTTGCACCGGGTGCACAAGCAGGTCGCCCCGCGGCCGCGCCGCACCGTCCTGCCGCCGGATCTTTATGAGCGCTACGCGAATCTGTCATTTTGGGAAAACCTGCAGAATAGCCGCGCCTATCGCATCGTGCAGCAGGCCGACCCCGCCCAACCGGCCGCGGACGCCCTGCCCGCTGACGACGGCGGCGTCATCCACATCGGCGGCTAACCGCGTTTAGTGGGATCCGCTGCGGGGCGCGCCGATGCTGTCCCGTATGACGCCATATTCGCCGCCCCAGGAATCCGTCATGCGCGCACGCACGGCCCAGAGCTCTGGAAAAAACGCCTTGCGCGTCCCTTCTTCCAAAAGCTGAACCGACCGGCCTTTGAGCGACTTTGCATCCGCCCCGATGGAGCGGCGGATCAATTGCATGTGGTGGTAACGAAACTTTTGAAAGAGGGAGTCGAACTCGGCCAGCGATTCCGCGATCACATAGGCGTCGTCATGGGCGTAACCCGCGTCATAGATATGATCCAAATCGCGGCCGGTCGGTTCTAGATAATTTCGCACATAGGTCGCCCACAGCTCCTTCGGCATCTGGAGCAGCACCCGAAAACCCGGCGATTCTTGGCCCGAACCGTTTCCGAGCTGCAATCTAATCTCCTGATATTCTTTGGGCGACATCGTCTCCAACAGGCCCAACTGATCAATCATCAACCGGAAAATCTGATGGACGCGCCCCATCAAGGTCGTCACGCGATGGGTGCGGCCGGCCGCCATATGCTCATCGACATCCAGGAGGGTGTAAGCTGCGAGCTTCATCCAAAGCTCTTCGACCTGATGAACGATCTGAAATTGCAGTTCATCCGCATTGCACAAACTTTGAAATTCTTTTTGTGCGTTGAGTAACGTTGGCGTGTTGAGGTAGATCTCATAGTCGAGCGACCCGTCGCCGGCCATCAACGCATAGAATTTGACGCGATCCATGGAAAACTCCCGCTTTGGTCGTTCGCACAGCCCGTCGACGTCGCCTAAGCTTGCGCGACCGGCAGCGCAAGGCCATCCAGTTTTTCCCATGCACCGCGACCGCTTTCCAATACTCCAACGAAACGCCTATTTCGCGGCCCATTCCTATGCGCCGCTGTCGACGGACGTGCGCGCCGCGTATGAACACTATCTTGAGGCGCGTGAACGTGACGGCGCGCCTTGGGACGCGGTGATCGCCAAGAACGAAGACGTGCGCGGTCTGATCGCCGATCTCCTCGGAGCGACGCCGCACGAGATCGCCGTCACCGCGTCGGCCTCGGCTGCGATTTCCGCAATCGCAAGCGCGATGCGTTTCGACCGTCCACGCAACCGCATTGTCATCACCGATCTCGAATTTCCGACCATGGGTCAGATTTGGGCGGCGCAGGCCCCGCGCGGCGCGGAATTGGTGATCGCCCCAAGCCGTGACGGCGCGCTTGATGAAGACGCGTTCGACGCGCTTTTGGATGAGCGCGTGGCGCTGTGCGCCTTCACCGCCGTCTCCTATCGAACCGGCGCGCATTTGAATGTGAAGAGCTTGGCCCGCAAGGCGCGCGCGGTCGGCGCGCTGTCCATGTGCGACGCCTATCAGGCGCTCGGCGCCGAGCCCCTCGACGCCCGAGAATCCGGCTTGGACTTCGTCGTAGGCGGCGCCGCGAAGTATCTTCTCGGCAGTCCTGGGGTCGGCTTCATCTATGTGCGGTCGGGCTTGGATCAGGCGCTCAACCCAACCGCGACCGGCTGGTTCGCCCAGCGCGACATCATGGCGATGGACCACACGCGTCATGACCCGGCGCCGGGCGCGCGTCGTTTTGAATCCGGCACGCCGAACGGGCCGAGCCTATTCGCCGCGGCGGCGGGCCTGCGCATGATCTTGGAGATCGGTCCCCATTCGATCGCGGCGCATGTCGCCGAACGACACCGCGAGCTTCGGGCCGGCGTCGAAACTCTGGGCGCAGTCTTGGCGGCGGCGCCGCCTTTTGGGCCGCTGCTTGCGATCCGCGCTTCCGACCCCGCGGCGACGGTCGAACATCTCGCCGCACGAGAGGTCGCCACCAGTTGGCGCGGCGATGCGGTAAGGCTGTCGCCCCATTTCTACACGAGCGAAGATGACGTGGCCCGCGCCCTTGATGCACTGGCCACGGCGCCCCTGGCCTAAGCGCGACGCCGCGACGCGATGGACGGGGGCCGGCGCGGCGCTACGTCGCTGGAATGGATTTGAGATCTTTCCCTCCGGGCGGCGCGGCCGTCCTGTTCGGCGCCCAAGGCGGGTTGGGCGGCGCGTTCGTCGAAGCGCTCGAGACCTCCGGCGCCTTTGCGGCCGTGTTCGGCTTCAGCCGGCGCGGCGCACCGCCCGTGGATGTGATCGATGAAGCCACGATTGCGGGCGCGGCCCAGCATGTGGCGGACTCCGGTCTCGACGTGCGGCTCGTCATCGTGGCGACCGGCGTGCTGCACGGCGCGGATTTCGCGCCGGAGAAGAGTTGGCGCGACCTTGACCCGCACGCCATGGGACATGTGCTGGCGATCAACACGGTCGGTCCCGCTTTGATCGCAAAGCACTTCCTGCCGCTCTTGCCGGCCTCGGGAAAATCCGTCTTCGCGGCGCTGTCCGCCAAAGTCGGCGGCATCTCCGACAATCACTTGGGCGGCTGGCACAGCTACCGCGCATCGAAAGCCGCGTTGAACCAGATCCTGAAAACGCTTTCGATCGAGCTGGGGCGAAAACGCCGGGACGCGGTGTGCTTGGCGCTTCATCCCGGCACCGTGGACACGGGGCTGTCCGCGCCCTTCTCCAAGAAAGGATTGACCCTGCAGTCCACGCGCGAGGCCGCAGGAAAACTGCTGCGCGTCATCGACGATGCGCAGGCCGGTCAAAACGGCCAGTTTTTGAACTATGACGGCGAGGTGCTGCCCTGGTGACGGTGGCTAGCCGCCCGGCCCGCAATCGATGCAGCGCGGCGGACCGATCGGCCCCATCTCCAACGCGACATTGAGGCCACGCAACGCGGTGCGCACGCCCTCTTCGAACACCGGATGATAGAATGGCCGCTCCAGCATGTCCTGCACCGTCATCTCCGCCTGGCGCGCCCAGGCTAAGAGATGCGCGATGTGCTCCGCACGAGGGCCCACCATTTCCGCCCCGAGAAACTTGCCCGTGTCGCACTCGCCATAGACGCGCAGAAGGCCCGCATCTTCGCCCATCACGCGGGCGCGGCCCTGGTCCGACCAGTCCACGGACCCGCAGGCGAAATCCACGCCCTTGTCCGACAATTCCCGAAAAGTCGCCCCGACCATCATGATTTGCGGCTCGCTGAAGACCACCGCGATCGGCGCGCTTTTGCGGAAGCGACGGATTTCCGGCCAGTTCGCCGCATTGTAGCCGGCCACGAAACCTTCATCCGCCGCTTCGTGCAGAAGCGGGAACCGGTTGTTCGCATCGCCGGCGATGAAAATCGACGAGTCGCCGCATCGGCCGTTGTGGAGACTGTAGACCGGCACGCCGCGCCCGTCGCATTTAAGAGAGGTGTTCTCCAATCCAAGATCGTCGACATTCGGCCGCCGACCGGTCGTCGCCAAGGCGTAGTCGAACTGTCCGGTGCGCGTCTCGCCATCAACCACATAGTCGATCTCGACGCCCTCGCTCGTCCGGGCGCGGCGCGTCACCTCGCCATGGGCATGGAAATCGTAGCGCGTCGTGAAGATCTCGCGGGCGGTCTTGAGAACCTCCAGATCGGTCAAGGGGCCGACCAGGTGATCGCGGCCAAACAGCGTCGTGCGCACGCCCAGACGTTGCAACGCTTGGCTCAATTCGAGCCCGATCACGCCCGCCCCGAACACCGCAACGGATTCCGGCAGAGTCTCCCAGTCGAAGACGTCGTCATTGACGATCAGCCGATCGCCGAACGGCTCGAAAATCGGCAAGACGTTCGGGCGCGATCCGGTGGCGATGACAATGCGTTCCGCCGTGACCCGCGAGCCGTCGGAAAGGGCCAATTCTTGGTCGGAAACGAAGCGGGCTCGCGCCCTTATGCGATGGCGTTCCGGCCATTCCTCGACGGTCTCCTGGACGAAACCCACGAAGCGGTCACGTTCCGACCGCACCCGCGCCATGACCGCCGCGCCGTCCACGTCCGGGTCGCCGTAAAGGACGCCCATACGGTGCGCGCGATGACCGGCCTCCGCCGCCTCCGCGGCTGCGATCAACAATTTGGACGGCATGCACCCGACCCGTGCGCAGGTCGTGCCATAGGCGCCGCCTTCGATCAGGACGACGGAGTCCGTGACTTTTGAAACTTCGCGATAGGCGCGCATCCCGGCGCTTCCCGCGCCAATGATCGCCACGTCTACGGTACGATGATCCATGCGCTGCCCTCCCCTGCGGTTCGCGATGGGATGTTATGCGGCCGGGCGCCTTCGGGGAATGACGAAGCTCATATCGTTTCGATAGATGCGGTTCGCGTGTGCGACGGGCCTTGTCAGGTGTCTAGATGCCCGGAAACTCGTAGGCGCCGAGATCGAGGACATTCGCCACGTCATTGTTGACGCCCGGCTCATCGAAGAGACGCGAATTGCCGGCGGCGTCGAGCCCAAGCGACAGATCGTCCGTCGTGTCGCCGTCGCCGTTCAGATCAAAGCCGACCATACCTTCATTCAGGAAGGCCGGATCGCCGAGATCGACGGTGTATCCGTTCACCGCCGCCAGCGCGACGGTCTGCCATAAGCCGCCATTGAAGCCGGTCGCGCCTGCGTCAAAGATTGATCCGCCGCCATAGGACGTCAGCGAAACCGTCGTCTTGAAGACATCCGCGATGTTTCCCGAACCAACGCCGATTTGGTTCACGCCCGAATAGGTCGGGCCTAACCCGGCTCCCGCGTAAACATCGGATGTGGCCGGCGTTATGGCCGCATAATTGCCGGCGATGACCGTGTTGACGATGTCGACCCCGCCGTCTTGGTAGCGGTAAAGCCCGCCGCCGGCATAGATCGCGTCATTGCCGGTGATCGTCGCGTTGGTCAGACGCAGACTACTCCCGTAACCGATGCTGAAGATCGCGCCGCCATTACTTGCTTGGTTTCCGTAAAAAGTGGTCTGTGTCACGCGTGCGGTTGCGGCATTGTAAAGACCGCCGCCGCGACCGCTGGGCGCCAAGCCGTCGTCAATGATGGAGTTGAACAAGGTCAGCGTGCCGCGATTGAAAATCGCGCCGCCGGAGCTTCCCGCCGTGCTGTCTTCGATCGAGGAATTGACGATCACGGCATTCCCGCCGGCGACATAGATCGCGCCGCCATACTCGCCCAAATTTGAGACGAACCGCGATCCGTCGATCCGAAGCGTCCCGGCGCTGTAAATCGCGCCGCCTTCCGCCCCATAGCTGGAGCCATCGGCGGTGTTGCCGGAAATGTCGCTGTTCAAGACCGTCAGCGTCGTGCCCGCGTCCGCAAAAATCGCGCCGCCATAGCCGCCGTCACCGCCGACATAATGTCCGTAGAGTTGACTGTTTTGAATGGTCAGCGTGGTTCCGGCGCCTGTCAGCCGAACTCCGCCGCCCTCTTGTTTGTTCATATCATCTTCCTCACCGTCCTCCAGCCGCAAAGCGTCTAAGGTCGACGTGCCGGACGTGACGTTGAATATCCGTGAGTTGGTGTTTCCGCTGATCGTGACGTCGAACGCGTCGTCGCCATCAATATCGCCGTCGATCGTCACGCTGCCATAGATCGGCAATTCGCCCGACGTCAGCGTGATGGTTTGGCCGTCAAGGCTCGGATCGAAGACGATCGTCTGCGTGCCGACCGTCCCATTGGCGATCGTCACCATCTCACGAAGCGAGCCCGCCCCGGCGTCATTGGTGTTGGTGACCACGAGCGGCGTTGGCGGCGCGCTCTCGACCGCGCCGATGTCCAGCCCGCCATCGGCGATGCGCGGGCCGCCTGTGGCGTCCACGTCCAGCGTCTCCGCCGTATTCAAATCGCCGTCGAGGTCCAACAGATCCGCGGGCAACGCGCTGGGGTCGCCCGCGCCAATGGCCGCCACATCTCCCTCGACCGTCAAGACGTCGCCGCCCAGATTGGTCAATTCGCCCGCCAAGAACGGGGACGCCGTGCCGGGGGACACGCTCTTCACCGAGGCGAACACGTCATAAAGAGACACGCCCTTCAGGTCTTCCCCATCGCCCGGGACCGACGAGTTGAACAAGTTCACGCCGGCATAGGTGGACGTGCCGCCGCCCAAAATTTGAACCTGATTGTCGATCCCTGTGCCGTCGGCGTTGCCCGCCACGATGGTGTTGGCGAGCGTCACGTCGCCGGCGCTTCGAATCACGCCTTCAATGCTGGCGTAATTTCCGGTGACGGTGGTTTGGGTCAGCGTCAGATCGCCCTTGTCCTGATTGAGCACGGCGCCGCCGTAATCGAATGCGAAATTGCCGTAAATGGTGGCGTTGACGAGCGACAGCGTCCCATCGTTGTAGACTGCGCCGCCGTCATAGTCCGCCGAGTTGTCGCTTAGCGTGACCGCGCCGCCATTGAGGGTGGCCCCATTCGCATTGAACACGCCGCCGCCATAATAGCCGGTATTGCCGGCGATGGTCGTGTTGGTGACGGTGAGCGTCCCAGCATTGTAGATCCCGCCGCCATAGTATCCGTCATTCGTGCCGATCGTCGAACCGTCGATCGTCGTCGCGTCGGACGCGTAAACGCCGCCGCCTCGACCATAATAGGCGCTGTTGTTAATGACCTTCGAATTGACGATGTTGAGCGGGCCGATGCTGTAGATCCCGCCGCCGGATTCTTGGGCGTCGTTGTCCACAATCGTCGAATTGGTGACGTTCAGCGTCCCGGCATTGTAGATCCCGCCACCGGAATAATAGGTGTAACCGTTGGAAACCGTGGTGTTGGTGACGTTCAGCACGCCCAAATTCACGATCGCGCCGCCCGTGCTGTGATCGTCGACCAGGGCGTTGGCGATGGTCAGCGTGGCGGCGCCGGCGACGGCCACGCCCGCCCCGACTTCATAGCCATATGATCCGACAAAACCGCCGCCGCCCTCGCCGCCGTAATAGCCTTCGCCGCCGTAATAGCCTTCGCCGCCGTAATAGCCCTCG
>CAYPOX010000023.1:0-25893 GCA_964412525.1 uncultured Caulobacterales bacterium | reverse complement strand
ATCTCATGGGCGCGATCGGATTTCTCGCCGCGGCGCGGGCCGAAGCGGTCGGCTCCGAAGGTGGACAGGTGAAGAAGTTCTGTCCGCGTTGCGGCGCCCGCGCCATGATCCGTTCGGAGGGGTGCGATCTTTGCCTCGAATGCGGCCACTCCCGCTGCGGCTGACCGCCATCGCGGCGCTGCGACCACATACTCAACGGGATCGGGAACTCGGCCTCCGCGACGATTAAGGCTCGGCGTGCGGAGGCGCGGCCGCCTTTTCGTCATACGCCGCGTCATATCGCACGGACATGCCGCCCCCCCGGTCCCGAAGGTCCTCCCAAGAGATGCCGCGTTCGACCAGAGCGTTCCGGATTTTCATCAAGGTGTCGTCGGTCGACGCCAAGGCCTCCCTGCCCAGAACGGCGGCGAGCGTGTTTTTGGCGATCTTCGCGACCCCGCAAAAATCGTGCTTTGTCAGATTGAGCAATCCGAGCGCACCGCGAATGATGGCGGGCGACGGGTAAAACGGTTCCGTTGCGTTGGGACGTTTGGGATTGAGCGCCATATCAATTGTTCCAATGAATCATCATGGGACGGCTGCGAACTGATAATTTCGCGCATGAAGGTTACCCTGCTTCACGATCAATGAGAACGATATTAATTGCGCCGACATTTTCGCCCGCCATTGCGCCAGGTGCTGCCGGCGCGCGTCGCATCACGCGGCGTCGGCTCCGTCCGGCGGACGGATGGCCGGTCGATCCGGACCGGTCGACGAACTCGGGAGCCTCTTGCTCTCCTCGGTGTCAGGGACGAGCAGCTTCTCCTTTCGATAGGCTGCGTAGAGCGCGTGCACGTCGATCCCAAGCCGATCGCGGACGGTTTGAACCGTATCCTCGCCCATGGTCTCGATCGGCTGAAGGTGCACGTCCTTCACCCGGTTACGCGCGCCCTGGCTGAGGCCCAGGCGAAACACTTTTCGGTGGATTCGCTCGAAGCGATAGGCGGCCGGATAAATCGTGCTGACGACCCACTCGAAGACGCGGCGGTGCCAGTCCCGGGTCTCCGCGGAGGCCCCCATGGTGAACCCGATCACGAAAGCCTCGTCCTGATTGCTCAGGCCACGGCCAAGAACGACATGCAAGGCGTCATGGCGCGCGAGCGAAATCTGGCCAGGAAAGGCCAAGGGCGATTGCGGGTTCTCCATCAGTCGAACCAGCCAATGGATTTCGCTCTGGTTTGCGCCGGGCAGCGTGTCGAGAACGTCGCCCAACTTCTGCTCGCCATTGTCGAGGCCAGGCGACCACTGGGTCGCGCAAAGAAACTGATGATGGCTGCGCATCAGTCGCCGGCGACCGACGGTCCGTCCGAATCGAAGATCCGGCTGTCCGGATGGGACAAATCGAATTTGCTGACATGCTGTCGATAGTCTGGATCGAACGCTTGAACACGAATGTCCTTGATCGCTTGTCGAAACTCCGGCGTCGTCTTCACGTTTGGCGACAGGGCGTAGCCATCCGGTCCGAAACGGCGATCGACGACGATTTTCGCGCCACGCGTCGCGGCCGGGCCGCGATCGTCGGAGTAGTATTGTGACAAGGCGATCAGACGCGTGCCGAGATAAACCGCCTCTTCGAGATCGTGCGTTACGAAGAACAACGTCATGCCCGTCTCCTCCCACAACTCCAGGAGGAAAAGCTGCAAGTCTTCGCGCGTTCCCGGATCCAAGGCCGAGAATGGTTCGTCGAGGCAAAGGATCTTCGGCCGCGTGATCAACGCTTGAGCAATCGCCACACGCTGCCTTTGTCCACCAGAGAGCTGGGAGGGATATTTGTCGGCGTGATCCGCCAAGCCGACCTTCTCCAAATACGCCATCCCCTCGTCGATCGCGGCCCTTTTTCTCTTAGCCCATGCGAGGGGACTGGCGGCGAGCCGATGGCTGAAAATGACGTTCTGCACCGCGGAAAGATGCGGATAGAGCGAGTAGTGTTGGTAAACGACGCCGCGATCCGGGCAAGCGTGCCCGATCGGCTCGTCATTCATGCGGATTTCACCTTCAGTGGCCCGTTCCTGGCCGATGATGAGCCGCAGCGCGGTGGATTTCCCGCAGCCCGATGGTCCGACGACCGTCACGAATTCGCGCGGCCGCACGGCGAAATCGACTCCGTCCAAGACGGTCTTTCTCCCGTAGCGTTTATGGACGCGTTCGAATTGGAGGATCGGGAGAGCCTGGGATGCGTCCATCAGTACTTTTTCTCTTTGTACCAGGGGAACAATCGGCTGACCGACATGCGCAACAGCACGTCCAGGCTCACGCCGAGGGCGGTGATCCACAGCACATATGGAATGATGACGTCCATCGCGAGATAACGCCGCGACAGACCGATCCGATAACCCAACCCCTCCGTGGCGGAGATCATTTCCGCCGCGATCAGAAACAACCAAGCCGCGCCCAAGGCGAGCCGAACCGAATTGATCAAACGCGGGGCCACTTGGGGCAAGATCACCCGATAGGCGACCCCAAATTGGCTCGCCCCGAGGGTGAGCGCCTTGGTGATCTGCTCGCGCGGCATTTGCTGCACATAGAGTTGAATGTCGCGGCCGATCACGAACACGGTGCCGACAAAAATCAAAACGATTTTCGCGGTCTCCCCAACCCCGAAGGCGATGAAAAGGATCGGGAGCAATGTCAGCGGCGGAATGATCGACAAGAAAATCAAGAACGGCGCGAACATATTGCGAAGCAAGGGAAACAGCGCCGTGTTGAGCCCGATCATGCACCCGGTCACCGCCGCCGCGCCGATGCCCGTGAGAAGCCGCGCCAGGCTTGCAAAGGTGTCGCTCCAAAGAAGGAGCGCCCCGGACCGCCGGTCCGGAACCGTGGCGTAACGCCAAAAAGTTTCCGCCATCGTGATGAAGGAGGGCAGAAGGCGATCGCTCGGATTCTCGCTCAGGCGCAGATGGCTGGCGATCCCATAGGCGATGATCACCGCCAGGAATGGCGCCGCGGCGAGGGTGCGGCGCGTGGTCGGACCGAAATGGGCGTGGAGCCCGAACATGCGGACACCGTTCACGCGGCCGCCTCCCGCGGCGTGATCCTCAGAGCTCGCCCCGCGCGGCCGCTTCCATGAAGCTCGCATCGAAACGCAGTTTCACGTTCGAGGCGGCGCCGAGCACGGTCCCGTCCGGGAAGGCGATGCCCACGAAATCCGGCGAATTCGCGCCTTCGCCAAGAAGCCCCTTGTCGAAGCTGAAGTTGCGGACGTCGTCCATGGTCGTTTTCAGCGCATCGCTGCGCGTGAACTCAGCCGCTTCGTCAGCGCCGTAGAACATGTTGGTCGTCCGCAACTGCGCCTTGAACTCCGCGACCGTGCCGCCAGCCTGCTCGGCCATGAACGCGATGGCGTCCTGGTCGTTGTCGGCCATCAGCGCCATTACTTCATACCATGCCCCGGCGACCGCGCGCTTGCAGGCGTCGGAGACGTCCGTGCGCACCATCACCGTGTCGACGATCTCGCCGGGGATCTGGGAGGAGTCGAACACCATGGTCACGCCCGGCACATTGCGGCCGGTCTGCAGGATCGGGTTCCAGGTGACGTAGGCGCCTTCCGGCTCCGTCGAGATCAAGCCGCCGATATCCGCATCCGACGTGTTCACGACCGTCACGTCGCGCTCGGACAGACCATTTTCGTCGAGCGCGCGCGCTAGGAGATAATGGCTCACGGACAATTCGACGAGCTTGACGTCCATGCCTTTAAGATCGGACACGCTCGCCCCGCCGCCCTTGATCAGAACGCCGTCATTGCCGTTGTAGAATTCGCCGACGACGATGGCGGTGGTGTCCACGCCGCGCACGGCCGGGATGGTGAGGGCGTCCATATTGGTCATGGTCACGCCGTCAAAAGTGCCGGCGGTGTATTGATTCATGGACTCCACGTAATCGTTGATCAGCGTGAAGGAGAAATCGACGTCGTACTTCGCTCCCCATTTGTCAGCGAGGCCGTTGTCTTGAATATAACCCGCCGGCTCCCAACCGGTGTAGTGGCTCCAGGCGATGGCGCAGCGATCCGCGGCTTGGGCGGCGCCGGCGAAGAGCGCGGCGACGGCGGCCGCGGCGAACAGGGAGTGTTTCGTCATGGGCATGCTCCTTCGTTGCGATTGGGGGTGTGGACGGGTGAGCGCTCGACGCCGCGTCACGCGATGTCGAGTTTCAGGTCTTCGTCTTGGATGGCGCGCCCTTCCTCCATCTTCTCGATGGCCGACGTCGCCTCCTTCGCCATGGTGTCTAGCTCCAGAATTTGAGACGCCATTTGCGGCAACGCCTCTTGGCGGAAGCGGGAAATCTCGCCCAAGGCTTGATCGATGTCGTTGAACGCGGCGCGCAACTTATCCATCTCCAGCATCGAACTGGACGCCTGTTTTTGGATTTCGACGCCCTGGGTGCGCAATTGGCGGGCCGTCCCGGCGATCAGATCCGACGTCGTCTGGTTGAGAAGCGTGACCCGTTCGAGAACCAACCTCTGATTGTTGAGCGCCAGCGCCACCGTCACCGCCACGGCCAGCGCGGACACGGTCACGTTGAGCGCGCGATCGACGCCGCGGATCAATTCGCGATTGTTCCGGATCAACACCTCCATGGCGAGCACCGCCTGTTGGCTCACGGCAAGTTGCTGCTGCAGATCGATCACCCGTTGTTTGAGCGGAAAAAGCAGCTCCTCTCGGATAAAGTCGGCGCGCTCGGCGTCCGTCGTACCCGCGGCGGCCGCCTCCAATTTCTGGTCGATGACCTGGCCAAGCTTGACTTGTTGCGTCAGCTGGATGGTGATCTCCCGCATCCGCTGCTGCTCGCCCGACAGGGTGACGTTGTCGCGTTCCAGGGTACCGCGACCTGCCTCAAGGCTCTTCGTGATCTGGTCGAGGACGCCTTGGCTCGTCTCATATTTCATGAAATAGCGCTCGATGGGCTTTCCGACCCCCGGGATCCAAGAGAACGCCTTTGCGAAACTCGAAACGGAGAAATCCATGTGGTTCGGATTGAGGTCGTCGACTTTGAGTTTCAGGTCGACGAGGGCGTTGGCCACGGGGCCGCCGTCGGCGCCGTTTGCGGACAGCGACTGAATCTGCTGTTGCAGAAGAGCGTTGGTGTGGGCGGCTTGCCTTTGGACCCCAAGACCCATTTGGTCGACCGAACTGCGCAGCGCCTGCTTCATCTCGCCGACGTCATCTCTCAAAACGCGCGAGACGAAGGCGTCGGCTTTCTGGACGAATTTCGGGTCGAGCCCTTCGGCGGCGCTCTCTTGGGCGGGCGCGACGGGCACGACTTCGCCCTTGACGGCGGCGACTTGAGGAACGCTGAGACTCAACGTCTCCGTTTGGACTGCGGTGTCGGTCATCGTCATTTCCTTTCGTAATCGGTGGCCCGTGCGGCCAAACGCTCAAGATCTTCCATGGCGAGACCTGCGTCCCGTACGTGCCCCGTCTTCGTCGTCTGAATGCTGGCGACACCGACCGAGGCTTTCGTCAAACTCGTGATGGCGTGCTCGTTTTCGACCAGCAGACGCTCCACGCCATCCAACGTTTCGCTCCGCAGATCGAGGCGCTCCTCCAAAGGTTTGAGATCTTCGCTTTGCGGATCGAGCCGGCGCAGCTCGCCGATACGCGCGTTGAGATAATGAGGATCGATCGCCGCGACGCTACCCATCTTGCTCATGACGAGATCAAGATTGTCGAGAACCGACACGAAAACGGTCTCCGCCACCGAGGCGTAACGACTGTAGGTGATTTCATTCTTTTCGAACCGGGCATTGAGCGCGGTGAAGAACGCCTCGAACTTGCTTTCCGCGGCCCGCAACTGCTCGACCCCCCGCTGAAATCCGGCCGAAGTCATCCGATCCGCGAGATGATCCGGGCGATTTTGGATCTGGGCGAGCTTTGCGTCTTGCAGCTGGCGGAAATAGGCCTGGGCGTGCTTGTCGCGGCGCATGAAAAAGCTGAAGACGAAATGGGCGGCCCCGAAGAGCACGCCTAGCGCCCCGCCCAAAAAGACGTAGTGCATCTCGAAAACGACGCCGCCCACCGCCCCGACAAGGCCCAAGGCCGCAGGTATCAGCGTGAACGGATGGTTGAGGCTACGGCTCATCACATGTTTCGCGACCGCGTCCGCGGAGTGAGGCGCGGGGACGTTTGAATCGGACATCATGGTCAATAGGTCTCCGATACGAGACGCAGGGCGACGCGCGGCAGCCGGGCCCGGTAGGCTCGGATGCTCTCGTCCCCTCCGCGAGGGAGCGGGCGATCCGAACCGTAACCGATCGCGCGCATGCGGTCCGGGTCGATGTCGTAGGTGATGGCGAGATAACGTTTCACCGCATCCGCACGGTCTTGGCTCAAGGCCCGATTGATGGCGGCGTCGCCGCGATCGCTCGTATGACCCTCAATGACGATCCGAAAATTCGGATAGGTTTGCAGAGCCTTGGCGGCGAGATCGATCTGCTCTTTTCCTGTGCGGGTGAGCGCGGCCGCGCCGGTCTCGAACTTGATCGGGCGCACCTGCAGATCGCCCACGTCTCGAAGCCGGCCCCACTGCGTGTCCGTCAGGGACGTAAACTCAGTCCGCGCGGTCGCCGCGCCCGCGGTCGTCGCGCCGAATCCGGCGTCTAGCCCGCTTTTGAACAGGGTCGCAACCGCACGCGAACTGAGGATTCGGCGCGGATCTCCCGAGGGCAGCGGGTTCGACGAGAAGTCACCCGCCTCGCGCTGAATATCAAGCGTCCGATCAATCGACTCATAAAGACCATGGCGCGGCGCCGCGCCCGGCATGCGCACGCCAAGCCACAGGCGGGCGTTTTCGTCCAAAGTCGCCCAGTGGATGCCGCCGCGCAGCGTTGCGGCTTGGTCACGGCTGACATCCGCATAGGCGGCGAGATCGCGATCAAAAACGTCCGAAGCGTCGCGATAGTATTTCAGGGCGCGAAAATAGTTGGCGAGCAGAGCGTCGGTCATTTGCGGCTGGTTCGCCTCCACCCGAGTGGACGCCACCAAAACGTCGACGATCACGCCCTGGGTTTGGTCGGTGCCGAGGATCTTCACATAGGCGTCGTCCGCCAATGCGCGGGTGACGTCCGGCTCCCACAATGTGGCGACGTCGGCTTGGCGCGAGTCGAGCTTCCGGAACGCGTCTTCCGAGCCGTCCGCGTCAACGCGCCAGGCGCCCCTTTGCTCGCGCAGAAAACCGATGTCGAAGTGGACCCCCGCGACCTTGAGAAGATGATGGCTCGGCGAGTTGGGCGTGAATGCGACCCTCACCACGCCGGCGTCTTTCAGCTCTTTCAGATTCTCCGCGACATCTTTGCGCGCGACGATCGCGTCGGCTCCCTTCGACTCGTCAATGACCGCGACAATGACGCCAGGATAGCCCGCCCCCTCGCCGTTTTTGAGATAGGCGTCGACCGTGCCGACCGCATAGTCGAGCGCGCCATTCGCCAGTCCGCGATAGCGACGAACGTAGTCCGCCTGATCGTCGATGCATTCAAGCGCGTAGCCGTCGGTCAACATCAAGTCGATCATGCGCGGCGAACAGAGCGGAAAATATCCAGCGAAGGTGTCGACCCCGATCCGGATGACGCCGCGGGACGCCGAGGCGTCGCTCGACGCCACCTGATCCCGCGTCGCCCGGCCGTCAAGAACGACTTTGGACGCGACGACGGCGATGACGCCCAGCACGACGAAGAGTGCGGCGGCGATCAGATTGCGGCTCATCGGCGAATGCTCTCAGCTCTTTTGAGGGTCTTCCGGCTCACGTTAGTTTGGCCCGAAGCCGCTGACATCAAAGACCGGCTGCTCCGCTTGGACCGTCTCGGCGAGCACGGCCGTCAATTGCTCCGCGTTGTCCGCGACCAGGAACTTCGTGAAGCCGGGCACGTTGAGCGAATGTTCCTCGCCGGTGCAGAATCCGATCGCGTTGACGGTGATGGCGCTGTTGGTCGCCAATTGACGCGCCGGGCCTTGGGGGTCGCCGTCGCCGGATTGTCCGTCCGTGAGCAAGATCAGATTGTAGGTTCCGTACCCGCCCTGCGCTTGCGCTTGTTCCCGCAGCACGGCCTCACTGACCTGGATCGAACGCACCAGATTGGTGCCGCCGCCATGCTCCAAACGGTTCAACGCCGCCTGCACCATAGCCGGGTCGTGGCGCCCCATGGGGAGAATGACCTCGACCCGGTTCGCAAACGCGCCGAGCCCGATCTTTGCGTCCGGAAGGCGGCGAGAGAGATCGCCGTGAAACGCCATGACGGCCCGCTTGGCGGCGTTGATACGGCGCTCGTCGCCATTGCAAACGCTCTCACCCATGCTGCCCGACACGTCGATCATCAAAAAGTAGTTATGCGCCAATGGATTGGGATCGAGCGTGATTTCGGTTTGGGCGGCCGGCGGCCAAACCCGCACGCCTTCGAACCGGTCATCGAAAACGTCGGCGCTTTGGGGCCCGGACGCGCGCTCGCGCGTCGCGTCCATGGGCTGCGCAGCGCGCGCCGAAGGATCCGACCCTCCTTGCGTGGACGGGTCGTCGCAACCGGCCGCGAGGGCGAAGGCGAGGCAGAGGGCCGCCAGAGATATCATGCGCGTCATGGTCATGGCTCTTCCTTTTCCTCGCGCCTAAAGCGGTTGGAAGACGTCCGCTTCGGCCTCGATTTGGATCACGCGAAACACGACACGGCGCGTGGCGTTCCATTCCGCCTCAGAAGCGGGCGCGCAGGTGAGCGCGATATCGCCCGTGGAGTCGTAGGTGCAGTTTGGCGTGTTCGGTCGGGTGACGCCCAATCCTGAGACTCCGAATTGGGAGGGATCGAGCACGACGCCCTGGGCTTCCGCATAGGAGATCAAGGATCCCCGGACCGCATTCGCACGCGTGTAACTCAAATTGCGGCTTGCCTGCTTGATGGAGCTCAATTCCAGCTGCGGCGCGCCCGCTTTTTTCTTCCGCAAATAGCCGAGCGGATCGCTGTGGCCTTCGATCGTGAGAAGCGCGCCGCCATAGGTGGAGGCGAGTTTGATGACGCGCTCGAAATCGCTGCGATACTGGTCTGCGGAGAAGGTGTTTTGGTTCGGCGCGAAGAAGATCTCAAAGGCGAACAGCTCGCCCTGATCGGACGCTCCCTGGCTTTCACGCCGCTGAATCAACTGGTCGACCGCCTGTTGGTTGAAGCGCTGACGAGGAGCCGCCGTCGTCTCCGTGACGCCCGCGGCGAGATTGGCGTAGTCCCAGCCGGCCTGGGCGAGCGCGGCGGTGCGCGACAGCAGACCGAGCTCCGCGAACGCGCTCTGGATCTCACGGGTCAGAGACATGAAGCCGCGCGGATACGCGGCGTCCGTGAAAAACCGGACATTGCCCGAAAAGCCGACGAACTCCGCATCGGCGTACATGGCTGCGGTGTCCTCCACCGCCGCCGAACTGTCGAGAAGAAGAGCGGCCGCGCCTTCGATCATTTGACGATAATCGCCGCTGCGCCCGTCCCGATCGGCGAACAGCGCTTTCACCTGTTCCTCGGCCTTCATCAGGGCGTTGACGAAGGCTTGGACTTGTCCGCGTTGGGCGTCGAAGTAATCGCGCCTTACCGCATAGACGTCGGCGATCACGCGGTTTGCGGTCCGGGTCGACAGCAGAATTTTGGCGCCGCGCACGGAGTCTTCCCCGCCCGTTCCGACCGAACCGCCGGAGGTCAGAGCCAAGGCGTCGGGAATGATCACGAAAGCCGCATCGACGTCGCGATCGTCCCGCAACGCCATGGCCGGCGAGGAGCTGTCGGCGTCGATCTCGATGAGATCCCGAACCCAACGAATCCGGACATCGGCGAGGCTCAGCCCGGCGTCGCGCAGGATCGTCGTCAGATAGTCCATATGCGGCCCATAGGCCTGAACCGCGATCGTCTTTCCGCGCAAATCCGCGGGCGTTTTGATTGAGTCCTTCACCACCAAGGCGTCGCCGCCAGCGGACCAGGTCATCTGGTAAACGACCACCATCTCCGTACGCGGGTCTCGCTCGGTCGCGTCGCTCGCCGCATTCAGCATGCCCATGGTGCCGCGCAGCATCGGCGTGCGACAGCCGAGATAATCACCCACCTGGCGCGCAAAATCGTCTTGTCGGTAGAGCTCGACGTCCAGTCCCGCTTGGTCGAAGAGGCTACCCGACGCCGTTCGCGCCGCGTCGCCATTCGCGTAGCTGGTGGCGATATCGCCGCCCCAAGCGATCACAGGAACGCGGACGGGACCGTCGACAGCGCAGTCGCGCACCGTCTCAGCGACCACCTGCGACAACGGATCCAATTCGACATAGTCGACCGCCGCGCTGACAGCGGGAAGCGCGACGATCGCCGCGAAACCGGCCGCGCGCATGAATGTCGAGATCAGCATGAACATCTGGCCCTTTCGTCTCCTTGAGGTTTAAATATCGCACACATTGCGCAAAAAAGTCAACCTATTAGGCTATTTTGTCTCAACGTGGCTGTTTTTCGCACCGCCATGGGCGGAGAATGGCGCGTTTGTATCATAGGTGTCGCCTTGGCGACGCCCTTGTCGTTCCCCGCCTGATTTCGAGTCGCGCCGGATCGCCAACGATCAAAGGCCAGCGCCGACACATCACAACGGTCGGCCACACGCTCTGCGACTCGTGCGCTCGCGTTGCCGAGACGGCGCGCCGTCCGCCGCACATCGCGCGCGGCCGATCGCACATATGTGAGCGCCGCCCATATGCGCGCCGCATTGCGTTCAACGCTTTGGACATGCGACAAGCCATTTGACCTCAGAGAAGGGACGCACGGGTTGAGCGAGACATCGCCTCGGTCGGAACACGTCGTCCTGGCTGTCTTCGCGGCTGCGGCGTGTGCAATCATCGCGCTTTTCGCGGCCATCGTCGCGTTCGACATCCGATCGAAAACGCCGCACCCGAAATCGCTCGCCGTTTTGCCGTTTCAGGACGCATCCGCGGCCGGGGATCAAGACTGGTTCGCCGAGGGTCTCGCAGAGGAGCTCATCACCGCCCTCTCGCGGTGCGAAGACCTGCGCGTCACCGGTCGCACCGTCTCTTTCGCCGCAGTCTCGCCGGACCAAAGCCTCCGCGCCCTCGGCGCGCGCTTGCGCGTCGCCTACATCTTGCAAGGTAAGGTGCGGCGCGACGATCGCGCGTTGCAGGTCCGTGTGGAATTGATCCACGCACGCGACGGCGCCGTCGCTTGGGCGCAAACCTATGACCGTCCCCGCGACGCCGTCTTCGCGATCCAGGAGGACTTGGCGACGCGCGTTGCGCGCACGCTCGACACCGTCATGGATCCGAAGGCTTTGGCCTCTATGGCGGATTTGGGCACTCGCGATCCTGAGGCCTATGACGCCTGGCTCGCTTACTTGGACGCGCATCGCGCCGCATTTGCGGGAGGCGACATCGTCGACGGGCTTGCGCGCGCTTATGTCCATGCGGAACGCGCCCGCGCCCTCGACCCTGGCTTCGCGCGCGCCCATTACGCAGCGGCGGAGTATTGGTTGGAGACGCTGGACTACGGCACCATGGTCGCGCTCTCGACGACACTGAGCGAAAGTGAACGCCAGGACCGCTTTAAGACAAGGATCCGCGCGGCCATCTCCGCGGCGGAGCCGCCCCAGCGGGCGCAGTATGAGGCGGCGCTCGCATTCCAAGAACTGCGCCTCGCCGATGCAGCCGCGGCCGCGGAGCGATTTCTTACGGAGGCACCGAATGCGGCGTCCATGATGTCGGCGGTGTATTACCTTGCCTATGCTGGCCAGTTCGACGCCGCGTCGCGATGGTTGCGTCGCGCGCGTCGCGCCGCGCCGGACGACGCCTATGTGCTTCAGAGCGTCGCCACCTTCGCCTATTACGCGCGCGATTTCGAACTTGCTGCGGACGCCGCGCGCCACCTGGCGCGGGAGACGCCCTATGACGCCCACGGGCTTTACCAAGCGCATCGGGCGCTCCTTTGGGCGGGCCGCGTGAGCGCCGCCAAGGCCCTGGCCCCGCGCATCGCCAGATCCGATTTGCCGCCCATTTATAAGGAGTTTGCGGCTTTGCGGCAGCTTTGCGCGGATCGCCGCCATGCAAAGGCCGCACGCCTGGCCGCAACGCTTGCAGATGATCGCACCACCAGCGCGCTGGACCGCGTCCTGATCGATTTGGTCATGGGGCGGCCCGGCGACGCCCAACGCCGCATCGCAGCGATCGAGGCCCAAGGACGCCGGCACGAAGCGGCGTCGTTTCTCGGATTTCCTCAAGTCGACCTGCGCTGGTCCGCGGTCCTGACCGAAGCATTTCGCAGCCAAGGGCTCGCCATCCCAGAACCCATCGCCCCGCCTTTCGCCTGCGACGCCGAAACCGCCGCGGTGACCACGCCCTAGGGCCACAAAAGTGCGCTCGTCTTCCCCCGCCAAACGCACAGACTTATGAAGGGAGAGCTTCAGCGGCGGAACGCGTGAACGCACCGACCTTATGGCGTTTCGCTCCGGGCGATCGATCGTCGCGACGAGGCCGGATTGGGCGATAGAAAGCCTCGCAAGCCGCGGTCCGTTGGTCGCCCACGATCCCGCGGTGAAGCCGTCGATGATGCTTCAGCCTTAGCCGCGCGCCGACCCGACAAATGTGGTCAACGCCGCGATCACTCGATCGTTCGCGTCCGTTTCGCCCACGGTCAGACGGAGATGGCCAGGCAGGCCGTAATTGGCCACCGGCCGCAGAATGAGGCCGCGCGCCTTCAAAAAAGCGTCAGCCTTGGCGGCGCTCTTCGGGCCGTCCACGCCGAATTCTACGAGCAAGAAGTTGCCCCAGCTCGGCGTCACGCCAAAGCCCAGATCTTTTAAGGCGGCGGCGAGACGGGCGCGCTCTGTTTCCGTGTGACGGATCGTTTCGGTGACGAAATCATCGTCCTCCAATGCCGCCAAGGCAGCGCGTTGGCCCGGTAGGTTGACGTTGAACGGTCCGCGAATCCGATGGATCGCATCGGCGGCGTTCGCCGGCAGATAGGCCCAGCCCACCCGAAGCGCGGCGAGCCCATACGCCTTGGAAAAGGTGCGCGTGACGATGACGTTGTCATGGGCTCTGGCCAGATCCATCGCGCCGTCGTCCTCCGCTCCGGCGATGAACTCCGCATAGGCGCCGTCCAAAATGAGGAACTGATCGTCCCGAATTCCCGCATGAAGACGTGCGATTTCCGCCTTTGAGAGTTTCGTCCCGGTGGGATTGTTCGGGTTCGCCAGAAACACCATTTTCACGTTGGACCCGGCGGCCGCCTGCAAAAGCGCGTCGACATCCGCAGTCAAATTTCGTTCGGGCGCCGAAATCATCGTGGCGCCAGTTGCGGTCACCGCGAGGCGATACATCAGAAACGCATGCTCCGGCTGCACGGCCGCGTCGCCGGGCTCCAAATAGGCCTGGGCGATCAAACTGATGAACTCGTCGGACCCCGCCGTGCAGACGATACGTTCCGCATCCAGGCCGTGCTTCGCGGCGATCGCGGCCCGCAGATCCGCGCTGGCCCCGTCCGGATAGACCGCCAGATCGTCCGCGGCCGCCCTATAGGCGGCGATCGCTTTGGGGCTCGCGCCCAGACGGTTCTCGTTCGAGGACAGCTTGTAGACCTTGTCCACACCGGGAACCTTGCCCTCCCCGCCCTTATAGGGCGCGATGCTCATCACGCTCTCTCGCGCCGCGGGTCCGCCCATCGCCTGTCTCCTCAACGGTTTCTGCGCCAAGTCTTGGGGTCGCGCGCCCCGTCGCCCGCGTCAAGCCGCGGCCCATTAAAGCGGCTCGGCGCAGGACGGCCGGCGAGCGCCCTAACGAAGGCCGGGGCCGCGGCCGAACCGCGTGGCGGGCTCGCGGCGATCCGTTTCACCGCCTCGACAAGAATCACGCCGGATAGTCCGGGCGTTAGAAATCCGCCGGCTCGCTCCCAAAGTTCCATGCGACGCACCAGCGCGCCCAGACCCAAGGGCGGCGCGAAAAGCGCCGCGCTCCAGGCGAGCGGGGTGAACAGCGCATCATCCAAGAGATGGGCGAGCTGGCCGCGAGAAAAGGGGCGGCCCCATCCGAAGGGGGTCGCGTCGCGCAACGCCCAAAGGCTCGTTCGGCGGGCGCAGGCGATCAAGACGCGCCCTTCTGGGGCCAACACACGCCAGACCTCCCGGAGCAAAGCCCGCGGTGATGCGGCCTCCTCCAAGGCGTGGACCAGCAGCGCGGCGTCGAAGGTCACGTCGCGAAAGGGAAGGTGCGTCTCTTCTGCGAGCAGGGCGCGTCCGGGTCCGTGCGCCGGCCAGCGATGAGCTCCCTGTTCGGCGTCCGCGGCCCATAGCACCGCGCCGTCCAAGCTCTCCGCCGCAGGGCCCGGATAGCCGAGCGCCAAGATTCGCCGGCCCGCCCCCTCGCCCCATCGGGCAGAGATTCGCTCACTCAAGAGACGCCCGGCGGCAGCGCCGAGAGGGGATCCGTAGAACCGCGCGAAGGCGGCGACATCCGCCCTCATCGCCGATGCTCCGCTTTCACCTGAGCGAAGCGTCGGGCTAAGGTCGCGGCTCGCAGCGGCGAAGGAGTCGAAATCGTGGTGGATGTGCGCATCTTTCCGTGCCTTTCGGACAATTACGGCATGTTGGTCCGTGATCCGTCCACGGGCGCGACGGCGGCGATCGACGCGCCGGACGGCGACGCGGTGTTGGCCGCGGCCCGACGGATCGGTTGGACGATCTCGCAAATCTGGGTGACGCACCACCACCCCGATCATGTGCAAGGCGCGCCGACGATCAAGGCCGCGACCGATTGCCTAGTGGTCGGACCGCAAGGCGAGGCTTCCAAGATTCCGGGCCTGGATCGCATGGTGGGAGAAGGCGACCGGGTCGCGCTTGGGTCCCACGAGGCGCGTGTGATCGAAACGCCTGGGCACACGCTGGGCCACATCGCCTATGTCTTGGAGGACGCGGATGTGGCGTTTGTCGGCGACACCCTGTTCGCGATGGGATGCGGCCGGCTGTTCGAAGGCACGGCGGACCAAATGTGGGCGTCGCTCAAAAAACTGCGCGATCTTGCGCCGGAAACGCAGATTTACTGCGCCCACGAATACACGGAGAGGAATTTGGAGTTCGCGCTTTCCCTAGAGCCGGACAACCCCATGCTGAAGCGCCGTGCGGAGAAGGTCCAAGCATTGCGATCGGAGGGACGGCCGACCGTGCCCACGACCTTGGCCGAGGAACGCGCCACCAATCCGTTTTTGCGCGCAGACGATTCAAGCTTCGCCGGCGCCGTGGACATGACCTCCGACGACCCCGTGGCCGTGTTCGCAGAAACGCGGGCGCGCCGGGATCGCTTTTAGGAGAGCGGCCGGAGCGGCGGCGCGGTCAGGCGAACTCCAAGATGACCTGGTCGACCGCCAAGCTGTCGCCCGGCGCCGCCTTGACGGAGGCCACCACCCCTTTGCGTTCGGACCGCAGCACGTTCTCCATCTTCATCGCCTCAACGACGGCGAGAGGCTGGCCCGCCTCCACCTCCTGCCCCGCCTCCACAAAGAGCGAGACGAGCAGGCCCGGCATGGGGCAGAGAAGCATGTTGGAGGTGTCCGGCGGCTCTCGCTCGGGCAACTTGGCGATGAGATCCGCCTGGTAAGGCCGCACGACCCGCGCACGCGCGCGCGCGCCGCGCCGGTTCATCTCAATGTCGACGCCGTCCGTCCGCACCTGCAAAGCCACCGGCTTGCCGTCAAGCGCGCCGTCGAAAAGTCGATCGCCCGGCTCCCACGATCCGGAGACGCTGTGGAGCGTTCCGTCCGGGAAGGTGGCCTGGGCTTCGCCATTGACGAGCCGAAGCTTCACCTCCAACCGATCGCGGCCCAAAAACACCGCCCAATCCTCCGGAAGAGACCAATCCTCCGCATGGGTTTGGCCGGTCACCCGCCGCGCCCTTTGGGTCAGCCGCGCGTGGATGAAAGCCGCAATCGCCGCCATGCGCTGGGCCCGGGCGGAATCGATCGGCGCGCCGGTGAAGCCGTCCGGAAATTCGTCGGCGATGTATCTTGTGGAAAGCCGTCCCTCTCGGAAACGGGGCTGCTCCAATACCGTCGCCAAAAAATCCGCATTGCAGCCGAGCCCGGAGATCTCAAAGCGATCCAAAGCGGCCAGAGCGCCGTCGATCGCCTCCATCCGGCTCGGCGCCCAGGCGCACAGCTTGGCGATCATCGGGTCGTAAAACATCGAGATCTGAGACCCCTCCTCGACCCCGGCGTCGTTGCGGATCACGGCGGCGCCCAAATCCCCATCTTCTGGCGGCCGGTAGCGAACCAAGCGGCCGATCGAAGGCAAGAAATTTCGGTAAGGATCTTCCGCATAGACACGCAATTCGATCGCCCAACCCTGCGGCGCCAAATCTTCTTGTTTGAGGCGCAAGGTTTCCCCAGCGGCGGAACGAATCATTTCTTCCACGAGATCCACGCCATGGGTCAGCTCCGTCACCGGATGCTCCACCTGCAGGCGCGTATTCATCTCCAGGAAGTAGAAATTCTTATCTTTGTCGACGATGAATTCGACCGTGCCCGCCGAGTCATAGTCAACCGCCTTCGACAAGGCGACCGCCTGCGCACCCATGGCGGCGCGCGTGGCCTCGTCCAAAAAGGGCGAAGGCGCCTCCTCGATCACCTTTTGGTTGCGACGCTGGATGGAGCATTCCCGCTCATTCAGGTGAACCACATTGCCATGTTTGTCGCCCAGGACCTGGATTTCGATGTGGCGCGGCTCCTCAATGAACTTCTCGATAAAGACGCGGTCGTCGCCGAAGCTGGACTTCGCCTCGCCCACCGCGCGCGCGAACCCCTCCCGCGCCTCGTCGGCGTCATAGGCGACACGCATGCCCTTGCCGCCGCCGCCGGCGGAGGCCTTGATCATGACGGGAAAGCCGACTTCTTCGGCCACTTTCACGGCCGCATCCGGCGTTTCAATCACGCCGAGAAAGCCCGGCACGGTGTTCACGCGCGCCGAAGCCGCAAGTTTTTTTGATTCGATCTTGTCGCCCATCGCCCCGATGGCGTGGGGATTCGGCCCGATAAAGGCGATCTTCGCCTCAGCAAGAGCTTTCGCGAAGCCCGCATTCTCCGACAGGAAGCCGTAGCCGGGATGCACCGCTTCAGCCCCGGTCGTTCGGCAGGCTTCAAGGATCTTGTCGATCACGAGATAGCTTTGCGCGGCGGGCGGCGGGCCGATCACAACCATTTCGTCCGCCATGCGGGCGTGCGGCGCGTCTCGATCCGCCTCCGACGCCACCGCCACGGTGGCGATGCCCAGCTTGCGGCAGGTCTTGATGACGCGGACGGCGATTTCGCCCCGATTGGCGATCAGAATCTTGGAAAACAACGCAGAGCCCCCGTTTTCTTCTTGGTTTAGCGCGCAGAAAGGCTTGGGGCCAAGCGTTTACGATCCGCAACGCTTCGTCGACATGTTAAGCTCGCGGCGAACTCGAACAATGGAGCGCGCCATGATCCGCCTCGCCCATCTCGCTCTCGCCGCCTTTTGGACCGTCGCCGTCGCCCACGCGGACGACCAAGGCTTCAAGACTTATCGCAGCGACGCGACCTATCAGAACACCCTCGCCCGCCTTGTGGACGATCTCACCGCCAAGGGTCTTTACATGACCACGATCGAACACGCCCTGAACGCCGAGAACGCCGGTCTGGAGCTGAACGCCAACGCCGTGGTGATGTTCGGCAACCCGAAATTGGGAACGAAACTGATGCAAGCTGATCCGCGAATTGGCGTCGACCTCCCCATGAAAATGCTGGTTTGGGACGATGCGGACGGCGTCACCCATGTGGGCTATTGGGATCCCCGACCCCTGGCGGATGACTACGCCATCGGCGCCGAGACCGAGACGCTGGAGACTATGGCGGGCGCCCTCTCAGCGATCGCGCAGCACGCTGCGGGGAAGTGAGGCCTCATCTGTCGATCCTCACCCCCGCAAAGGCTGCATCCGTCGGTAGGTGAGCGAGCGCCACGCCCATTCCAGCGGCCCAAAGCGGAAACGCGCAAGCCAAAGCGGCGACCAGACCAGCATCGCCGCCCAGGCGCCCAGCGTGATCATCCCCGCCAAAGTGAGGTCGGGCCGACCATAAATGCCCAGCCCGTGGCCATTATAGATGGTCGTGAGGATCAGCGAGGAGGCGATGTAATTGGTGAAGGCCATGCGCCCCGCGGCGGCGAGCGGTGCCAGGGTGACGCCCGACCGCAGCGCCCAACCGATCGCCGCGGCATAGCCGAAGGCCGCCGCCAGGGAGGCCGGGTACTGAACCAAGGGCGACCAGCTCTTATAGGCGCCGAAGGGCCAGCCCATCGCTTCCAATGTCATAACCCGCGCCAGTTCCGCGGCGAGCCCAAGAACGAGCCCGATCACCGTAGCGGCGGCGTAGCGTCCCGGCGGCCAGGCGCCGGTGAGAAAGCCGGTTTTGTAAAGCGCGCCCCCAATCAACATCAAACCGATGGTCCGCGGAATGAGAAAGAGCGCATAGGCGAACGCTTCCGGAAACTCATTCGCGCGATGGCGGAGCTGCGCCAGGATATCGCCGCCATAGGCCGCGATCGTCCGCTGCGCCAAGTCCCCGTCATAGGCCCACAGCGCGGCCTTCATCGCCTGGTCCACCTCGGCGTCAGGCGGCGCCGCCAGCGCCAGGAATTGCAGCGCGAACCCGATCAACAGCAGGACCGCGCCCGCCGTGAAAAGGGTCCGCGCGGATCCGCGAATGAACAGGGCGGCGATCGCCCCGGCGAGAGCGTAATGGGCGAGCACGTCGCCCACCCAAATGAGAAAGCCGTGGGCGAGCCCAAAGATCAGAAGCCAAAGGTTTCGATCACGGAGCCGGCCTCTGACGCCGTTCGCGTCCGAGCGCGCCGCCACCAGGGCCAGTCCCGCGCCGAACAGGGTGGAGAAAATCGTGATGAATTTCATCTCCACGAGGACGGTGGTGGCGAGGAAGATCGCACGATCCCAGGGGCCCTCCCAAAAACCAGGGTTGTTGTACGCTTGGAAGGGCGCGGCCATCACTTTCATATTGACGGCGAGGATCGCGAGAACGGCCACGCCTCTCACCACGTCCAGCATATCGAAGCGCTCTTGGGCGGTGGTCGGCCCAATCGGCGTGGCGTGATCGGCGCTCATCGGAGCGGCGCCGACATTTGGACGTTGCAACGGGCATAGGCCGAACGCGGCCCGTCCATGTCCTTGAAACCAAGCCGGCGATAGAGCGCGATCGCCGCCTCAAGCTTGCTGTTCGTCTCCAGCACCAGCCGCGCTGCGCCCATTTCACGGGCGACCGCCACCGCCGCCTCGCCAAGCCGGCGTCCGACTCCCTGGCCCTGAGCCATCGGACTGACCGCCATTTTCGCCAGCTCCACCGTCTCTTCGTCATGTCGGATCAGGGCGCAGGTTCCGACTGTCTCGCCGCCGAGCCGCGCCATCAGGATGCGACCGCCGCCCGAAAGAACGGACGCCTCCGGATCATCGAGCATGGCGGCGTCTTTCGGCTCGACCTCGAAATAGCGCTCGATCCATTCGAGATTGAGCGCCTTGAAGGCGGCGGCGTCGCCGGGCCCGTCCAAGGGCGCGACCACCAATGCCTCGCCCTCGCGCGCAGCCCGCCGACGTTTCACGCGCGCCGTGAGGCTTTCACGGTCCAGCGCCCGCTCCATCTCGTCCATGGCGCGCCACAAATCGTGCTCCACCTCTTCCGCCAGATCGTCCAGCGCTCCGGCCACATCTTGGAATTGCGGCAACACCCGGGCCGCCATGTCCCGTCCAGCCTCGGTCAGAACGTTCAAGGTCGCGCGGCCATCCTCTTCCGATCGACAACAATCGACGAGACCGGCGCGTTTCAGATCGGTCAGGATTTGGCTGACCGAGGGGCGGGAGTGGCCGATCGCCTCTGCGATCTCGGTCGACGACATGTCCGAGCGATGGGCCAGCATAAAAAAGACCGGGAACCATCGCGGCTCCATGGGCACGTCATAAGCCTGGAAAATGCGCGCGGACTCCTCCGCGAAACGCTCCGTCAAACGACGCAGTCGACTGCCCAGCACGAGGCGGCCGCCCCATTGATCGATCTCGGCCATTGCGGATCTCCCTTATGCGTAAGGTCTTACGCATATTTCGCGAAGTTGGCGTAGGGGTCAAGCCGATCGAACCGCCTCGCCTGCTAAAAGTGCGTCTTGCCCAAATTTTCGTAAGTGCCTGGATCCTCGTTCGGATCGATCGGACCGGAGGCCGGAACCGCCCCGCCGCTGGCCAGACGCACCGCCGTGCCGTTGCACCCGACGAGGAGCATGCCGTTCGTCGTGCCGAGCACCTCATAATCAATATCGACGCCGACCACCGCATTCGCGCCGATGTCTCGGGCGAGCTTTTTCATATCGTTCATGGCGTGGGTCCGCGCCTCGCGCAGGGCGTTTTGGAAGGAGAGCGAACGCCCGCCCGTCACATCCGTCACGCTGGCGAGGAAATCGCGCAAGATATTGGCCCCGACGATCGCCTCTCCGGCCACCACGCCCAAATAGGCGGTGATCTCGTCGCCCTCGATGGAATGGGTGGACGTGATGATCATGAACTCCTCCTTCAAACGTTCCCATCCGACAAAAGGCCCGCGACGCGGTCAAGCGGACCACAAGCCGCGATTGACGCGCGCGGCAAGCTGGCGAAGCATGCTTCGCTGCGAAACGAAAGGGAGGCCGCGTCATGGAGCTCACCGAACAGCACGCGCAAATTCGCGACACGCTCACCCGCTTCATTGAGAACGAAATCAATCCCCATGTGGACGAGTGGGAGGCGGACGGCATTTTCCCCGCCCATGACGTGTTCAAGAAGCTCGGCGATCTCGGGCTCTTGGGGATCACCAAGCCGGAAGAGAATGGCGGATTGGGCCTGGATTGGTCCTATGCGGCGGTGATGGCGGAGACCTTGGGCAAGACCGCTTGCGGCGGCGTGCCGATGGCGATCGGCGTGCAGACGGACATGGCGACGCCCGCCCTGGCCCGCTTCGGCGATCCGGAGCTTCGCGAGGCCTTTCTTACGCCCGCCGTGCAGGGCGATTACGTGGCGTGCGTGGGCGTGTCCGAGGTCGGGGCCGGCTCGGACGTGGCGGCGATCACCACCACCGCCAAAAAGGACGGCGCGGATTATGTCATCAATGGCGGCAAGATGTGGACGACGAACGGCGTCCAGGCCGACTTCATGTGCCTGCTCGCCAACACCGATGACGGCCATCCGCACAAGAACAAGACGCTGATCGTCCTGCCGTTGAAAAACGATGACGGCGCGCGTCCGAAGGGGGTCGAGGTCGCCCGCAAGCTCGACAAGCTGGGCATGCGCTGTTCGGACACCGCACAGATTTTCTTCGAAAACGTGCGCGTGCCCCAGCGTTATCGGATCGGCGAGGAAGGCCAAGGCTTCCTTTACCAGATGCTGCAATTCCAAGAGGAGCGGCTTTGGGTGGCGCTCAATGCGATCGAGGCGCTGGACCACGTGATCCGCACCACCATCGACTACACCCGCGAGCGCAAGACCTTCGGCAAGCCGATCCTGCACAACCAATATGTCCATTTTCGCTTGGCGGAGCTTCAGACCGAGGTGGAGGCTCTGCGCGCCCTGTCCTGGTCCGCGGTGGAGAAAATGATGCGCCAGGAAGACGCGACCATGTTCGCCTCCATGGCGAAGCTGAAGGCGGGCCGCCTCACGCGGGAAGTGAACGATGCCTGCCTGCAGTTCTGGGGCGGCATGGGCTATATGGAGGAAACGCCGATCAGCCGGGCCTATCGGGACGGACGCGTGGGCTCCATCGGCGGCGGCGCGGACGAGGTGATGCTGGGCATCATCTGCAAGCTGATGGGCACCCTGCCCGGCCGCGGCTAGGCCTTGATCGTCATCGACCAGAACCTGGAATGCGGCGTGTCGTTCTACTCCCCGACAGTCAAACCACCGCCGCGAGAAATTTCAGCGCTTTGGCCGGCAGACGGCGGCGGGGCGGTTCGGCGGGCTCATAGGGCGCGCCGCGGTCCGGACCCCATTCGGTTTCATAAGCGACGACGACCGGGTCGCGCGCATCCCGGTCCTTCTCCCGCGTGAGAAGGTAAAGGCTCATGAGCGAGGTGGCGCAAAACAGCGCCGCGCGCGGCAAAGGAGCCGTCTTCAACAGATGCGCGGAGAGTTGGAGGCCGACCAGCGCCACGGCGGCGGCGTCCTCCATCTTCAGGTCGAGTCGGATCGGCAATTTGGTCATGGGCGCGACCTTACCATAAACGGCGCCGAAATCCGGGCGAGTCGCCGCCCTAGAGCGGCATGTTGTCGTGCTTTTTGGGCGGGTCCATGACCTGCTTCGTCTTCAAGACCGCCAGCGCCCGCGCCAAGCGGCGGCGCGTGTCCCGGGGCGGGATCACCTCGTCCAAATAGCCCCGCTGGGCGGCGATGAACGGGTTGGCGAAGCGTTCTTCATACTCCTTCACGCGCGCGGCCATTTTGTCCGGGTCGTCCGCCTCGGCGCGAAAGATGATCTCGGCGGCCCCCTTCGGCCCCATGACCGCGATTTGCGCGTTGGGCCAAGCGTAATTGATGTCGCCACGAATATGCTTGGAGGACATGACGTCATAGGCGCCGCCATAGGCCTTGCGGGTGATCACCGTCACCTTTGGCGTCGTCGCCTGGGTGAAGGCGAAAAGCAGCTTGGCGCCATGTTTGATGATGCCGCCATGTTCCTGGGCCACGCCGGGCAGAAAGCCCGGCACGTCGACAAAGGTGACGATCGGAATGTCATAGCAATCGCAGAACCGCACGAAGCGCGCGGCCTTCCGGCTCGCGTCCGAATCCAACACGCCGGCCAAATGCATGGGCTGATTGGCGACAAACCCGACCGTCGCCCCGTCGATCCGGCCGAAACCGGTCACGATATTGGCGGCGAAATCCGCCTGAAGCTCAAAGAAGTCGCCTTCATCGGCGACCTTCACGATCAGCTCCTTCATGTCATAGGGCTGGTTCGTGTTGTCCGGGGCGAGCGTGTCGAGGGAAGGCTCCTCGCGATCGATCGGATCCGGCGTCGGCCGCATGGGCGGCGCCGTGCGGTTCGAGGACGGCAAGAAATCGATCAGCCGCCGGGTCTGGAGCAGCGCCACGGCGTCGTCGTCATAGGCGCCGTCGGCGATCGAGGATTTCGAGCTGTGGACCCGCGCCCCGCCCAGCTCCTCCGCCGTCACCTCCTCATTGGTGACGGTCTTCACCACATCCGGTCCAGTCACAAACATATAGCTTGTGTCTTTGACCATGAAGATGAAATCCGTCATGGCCGGCGAATAGACGTCCCCGCCCGCGCACGGCCCCATGATCAAGGAGATTTGCGGGATCACGCCGGACGCCAACACATTGCGCGTGAACACGTCGCCATAGCCGCCCAAGGCGTCGACGCCCTCCTGGATGCGGGCGCCGCCGGCGTCGGCCGGGCCGACGATCGGCGCGCCCACGGCGAGCGCCATGTCCTGAATCTTCGTCATCTTGCGGGCATGGGCGCGGGACAGGGAGCCGCCGAACACCGTGAAGTCTTTGGCGAACACATAGACGGGACGGCCGTTCACGGTGCCCCAGCCGGTCACGACGCCATCGCCTGGGATGGTCTTGTCCGCCATGCCGAACTCGACGCAATCATGCTCGACAAAGGTGTCGAACTCTTCGAAGGAGCCTTCGTCGAGAAGAAGGTCCAAGCGTTCCCGCGCCGTCAGCTTGCCGCGCGCATGCTGCGCGTCGATCCGCTTCTGCCCTCCGCCCAAGCGCGCCGCCGCGCGCCGACGCTCCAACTCCTCAATGATTTCTTTCATCGATTCCCCCGGTCTTTCGCCGGAACGCTAGACCGGAGAGTGGCGCGGGGGGAAGAGCCGCATGGGGGGCGTCGCGCCCACATTGATCTGTGACCATGGTTGCGGCACATCACGGCCATTGACGTATGGGATGGTCGCGCTGCGCTGGCTTCAACCAATCAAACGCATTGCTTTGCCTGTTTTAAAGCCTCTCGGGATTCTGTCTTGGCCCTTTCAGCGTATGGAGCGCTGGCGCAGAAACCACGCCGTCGATCAGCTTGCGGCGGTGATTTGGCGGGTGTGGTGGTGTTTCGATCCCATCCGCAGAGCCCTCAAAATTTTTTCCATGCCGAGACCATTGCGCGCCATCGTCTATGCCACCTTTTGGGTATGGCTGGTCGACGCGGTGCTGTTCTGGTCCGGAGTGTCAAGCACGGACTATCAACGCGCCAATGCTTGGCGGCGCATGACGGCCTGGCGGCACGAGGCGGAAAGCGCGCTGATCGCCTTCGTCCACAACCCGTTCGATCCTGTTTGGGCGGGCCTCACAATGGCGACCCGCGCGGCGTTGGCTCTGTTGGGCTGGGCGGTGACGCATCCGGCCGAGGCGCTGGGCGCCGCGACGGTGATCGCCGCCATCGGTTTTCTGATCGCCGTCCTGCGGGAATTGCGCCGCGTTGTGATCGTCGAGCCGTTTGAGGTTCCCGAATGCGCGGAAAGACTTGGCTATACGGGCGCGGTGCTCGCCCGGCGCCTGATCTTAGAGGCGGAAGAGCGCGCGCGCGGCGCCGGATTGGCAGGCGATGGCCCCTCGATGAATCTTGGCGGCGAGACGCCGGATCTGGAGCTGCCGGGCAGCCGTTTGTCCGTCCAGTCCGCGGCGCGGTTTCTGCGCGAAGCCTTGATCGACGTCACACTGTTGCGCGTGCTGATCGGCATCAAGCCGGAGCACGTGGTGCGCGGCCATGTGCTGCGCGATGGCGGCGGCGAGGCGCGCACGCTGCCCAGCGGGCGGCGCGGGACCGCATCTCCACCGCTCTACCGCTTGCGCCTGCACCTGCCGTCGGAGCATGTCGCCGCGCCGCTATCGGACGCGCACTCTTTGATCGATCTCGCCAAAGCGGCGGCCCCCGATCTGCTGGCCCTGATCAATCCCGGCGCGGAGATGGCCCGCGCGGCCCAAGCGGGCGATGATGTTCGCGCCGAGGCCCTGGCGGCGGATCTGCGCGCCCGCGCCCGCCGCGCGCCGAAATGGCGACGCCGCGCGGCCGATGATCAGATCGCAAGCTGCAATCTTCTCCGAGCGGCGTTTGCAAGGGACGCGGCCGACCGGAAGGAGGCGCTGGCGAACGCAGCGCACAATCTGCGGCGACACGATTGGTCCGCAAGCGCCCACGCCAATCGCGGCGCCGCGCTTGCTATCTTGGGGTACCATGAAGAGGCCCTAGCGGCCTATGACCGCGCCCTTGCGATCGATTCGAACCAAGCCGTCGCCCATAGCAATCGCGGCGCCGCCCTCGGTGCGTCAAAGCGCCATAAAAAGGCCTTGGCGGCCCGTGACCGCGCCCTTGCAATCGATACAAACCACGCCAGCACCCATAACAATCGCGGCAACGCGCTCTTTGAGCTACAGCGATACGACGACGCTTTGGCGGCCTATGACCGCGCCCTCGCAATCGACCCGAAGAACGCGGACGCCCACACCAATCTCGGAGCCACGCTCGGTGAGTTGGGGGACCATGAAGAATCCTTGGCGTCCATTGACCGCGCCCTGGTGATCGGTCCGACCAATTCTGAGATGCATTACAATCGTGGCAACGCGCTCAGTGCGTTGGAGTGCTACGAAGAGGCCTTAGCGGCTTATGACCGCGCCCTCGCCATCGATCCGAACCACACCAAAGCCCACACCAATCGCGGCGCCACGCTCAGTGCGTTGGGGTGCCATGAAGAGGCCTTGGCGGCCATTGGCCGCGCCCTCGCCATCGGTCCGAATCGCGCCAACGCACACGCCAATCGCCGCGCCGCGCTCCATGCTCTGGGACGAGTTGAAGAGGCCTAAACGGCCTAAGAC
>CAYPOX010000022.1:19228-27135 GCA_964412525.1 uncultured Caulobacterales bacterium | reverse complement strand
GCCGGCGGGCCGGTCTCCCTCTTCGTGCTTGCGCCCCCGCCGCTTACCCATGCGGGGGGGGGGCCGGGCGCGGTGGCGGTCGAACTGCACACCGGCCCCTATTGCGACGCCGCGCCGGCGCTTCGCCCGGCCTTGTTCGCAGCGCTCGTCGAAGCCTCCCGACTGGCGAGCGAGGCGGGCGTGGAGTGTCACGCGGGGCATGGTTTGGACTTTGAAACGGCGCGGGCCGTGTCCGCCATTCCGGACATCGTTGAGCTCAATATCGGTCATTTTCTGGTGGGCGAGGCGCTGTTCACCGGATTGGAGCCCGCGGTGCGCGCCATGCGCGCGGCGATGAATTTGGGGCGGGCGGCGTCATGATGGTGTTGGGCGTCGGCAGCGATCTGATCGACATTCGTCGCATCGAGCGAACGCTTGACCGTTTTGGCGACCGTTTCGTCGCCCGATGC
This sequence comes from uncultured Caulobacterales bacterium, assembly GCA_964412525.1. Classification (GTDB taxonomy): domain Bacteria; phylum Pseudomonadota; class Alphaproteobacteria; order Caulobacterales; family CAYPOX01; genus CAYPOX01. The sequence continues at coordinate 26,686 of CAYPOX010000022.1, read as the reverse complement.
TTTACGACGATCGAGCAGGAAAAATCCGACCGTCGGCGCATGCGCGCGGCGAGCTACGCCAAACGCTATGCGGCGAAGGAGGCGTGCGCGAAGGCGCTGGGCACGGGCCTGGCGCGGGGCGTGTTTTGGCGGGACATCGGCGTCGTCAACGCACCCGGCGGCCGCCCGACTTTGGCGCTGACCGGCGGCGCGGCGCGGCGGTTGGAAGAGATCACGCCCGAGGGCGCCATGGCGGATCTCCATTTGACGATCACGGACGAGCCGCCCTTGGCGCAGGCGTTCGTGATGATAGTGGCGCGATTTCGGCAAAACGGTTAGGCCCGAACTTATGGCGAGCGAGATGCACGACACGGCGGAAGCGGCGGCGACGGAGACAGCGATGGCCCGACGATGGCGGGTGTTGAAACGAGAGGTGCTGGACACGCTCCGTTTCGCGGCGATCGTCTTTCCGATCGCGTTTCTGGTGCGCACCTTTATTGCGCAGCCCTTTCATATTCCATCGACGTCGATGGCGCCGACCTTGGAGGTCGGCGATTTCCTGATCGTCTCGAAGTATCCCTTCGGTTACAGCAAACACTCATTTCCCTTCTCATTCGGACCGTGGGAGGAGCGCGTCGCGTCGTCCTTGCCGGTTCAGGGCGACATCGTCGTGTTCAAACTTCCCTGTCTCGCCGCCACGGTGGGATCAGGATGCAACCCGTTGAGCGAGGCGCAAGTCCGCCGCGGCGAGCAATATGATTGGGGCGACCGAATCCGAAACCGCGACTACATTAAGAGAGTCGTCGGCCTTCCAGGCGACGAAATCCGGGTCGAAGGCGGTCGTTTGAACATCAATGGCGCGCCCACGGAGGTCACCCCTGCAGGATTCCGCAGCTATCTTGATGCGGACGGTCGCGAGATCGACGCCGCCGCGTATCGCGAGCGGCTTCCAAACGGCGTTGAGCATTTGATTTATGAGGTGTCCGATCGGGGGCCGCTGGACAATTACGGGCCGATCACCGTTCCGGACGGTCAGGTGTTTCTGATGGGCGATCACCGCGACAATTCCACGGACAGCCGGGTGTTTGGTCCGATCCCGATCGCGCGATTGGTGGGCCGCGCAGAGTTTTTGGCGTTTTCGGTGAAGCCGCCGCTTTGGCAGGTTTGGCGATGGCCATTCTCGTTGCGCGGCGATCGGTTCGCGAAGTCGATCGAGTGACCGCGACCCCGTTGGATCGACTGCAGGACCGTCTGGGGGTCCGCTTCGCCGATCCGGCCCTGCTCCGAACGGCGCTCACCCATGCGAGCGCTGTCGGGGACGATCGCGAGGCGTCGGACAACGAGCGCCTAGAGTTTCTTGGAGATCGCGTGCTCGGCCTTTTGGCCGCCGAAACGGTTTATGCGCGGGACGCGGACGCGGAGGAGGGGCGCTTGGCGCGTCTTCTGAACGCAATCGTACGAAAAGAGTCCTGCGCCAAAATCGCGGAGCGAATGGATCTCGGCGACGCCCTGATCATGGCCCGCGGCGAGGCCCGGAGCGGAGGGCGCGCCAAGAAGGCCATCCTCGCCGACGCCTGTGAGGCGGTGCTTGGCGCCGCCTATTTGGATGGCGGGTTGGAGGCGGCGCGGCGCATTTTCGAGCGGTTCTGGACGCCGCTTTTCGAAGAGATGACGGCTCGGGTGCACGATCCGAAATCCGCGCTGCAAGAGTGGTTGCAGGCGCAAGGCAAACCGGCGCCGGACTATCGGGTCGTCGCGCGCGGAGGCCCTGATCATCGGCCGACCTTCACGGTCGAAGCGGTCGCTCTTGGCTTGGCGCCGATCGAAGCGGAAGCGTCCAGCAAGCGTGCGGCGGAGCAAGCCGCGGCGCGCGCGCTCCTTTTTCGCGAGGGAGTTTGGTCGGATGACCGATGACGCGCCGACGCGTTGCGGGTTCGCCGCCGTGATCGGCGCGCCCAATGCGGGCAAATCAACTCTCGTGAACCGTCTGGTCGGGGCGAAGGTGTCGATCGTCACCCATAAGGTCCAGACGACGCGCTTCCGGATCCGCGGCGTGGCCATACGCGGCCGGGACCAAGTCGTCCTGATAGACACGCCGGGCGTGTTCGCGCCCAAGCGGAGGCTGGAGCGTGCGATGGTGCGCGCGGCGTGGGGCGGCGCGAACGACGCGGACGTCATCGTGGCGTTGGTCGATGCAGAGGCGGAGGCGAACGAAGACGGTTCTGCGGCCGCCCGCCGGAGCGTCGCGGACGCCCGGCGCGCTTTGGAGGGACTGGCCCAGGCGGATCGTCCCTTGCTGCTGGCCTTGAACAAGATCGATCGCACCCCCCGTGACCGTTTGCTGCCGCTCGCCGAGGAACTGGGCGGGCTGGCCTCGTTTGAGGCGTCGTTCATGATCTCTGCGGAGACGGGTGATGGGGTGGAGGATCTCTTCGCAGCGATTGCGGCGCGTTTGCCCGAGGGCCCCTGGCTCTATCCCGAAGATCAAATCGGCGATCTGAGCGAACGTCTCTTGGCGGCGGAGATCACCCGCGAGAAGCTACTGCTCCGGCTGCATGACGAGCTTCCCTACGAGACGACGGTCGAGACGGAGGCTTGGCGCGAACAGAAGGACGGATCCGTGCGGATCGAACAGACCATATATGTCGCGCGCGACAGCCAGAAGCCGATCGTCCTAGGGCAAAAAGGACGGACCATTCGCACCATTGGCGAGACGGCGCGTCGTGATCTGGAAGCCCAATTGCAGACGCGCGTTCACCTTTTCCTGTTCGTAAAGGTGCGTGGACGGTGGCAGGAGGATCCGGCGCGGTATCGCGCCTTGGGTTTGGATCCGGCCGACTGATGGGCGTTCTTTGGGAGGATGACGCCATCCTCTTGCGCGTGCGCCGCCATGGCGAGCGCTCGATCGTGGCGGAGACGCTCACGCGCGCCCATGGGCGCGCCGCGGGCTTCGTAAAGGGCGGATTGGAGGCCAAAAAAGGCGGCGGCCCCCAACCCGGAGACAAAGTCCGGGTTTGTTGGCGCGCCCGACTTGAGGACCAATTGGGCCGTTTTTCGCTCGAGTTGACCGAGGCGCGCGCCGTGCGGGCCTTCGGCGATCGCGGCGCGCTCGCCGCGCTTTCGGCGGCGCTGGATTTGGCCTGCCTGTGTCTGCCCGAGCGCGAGGCCCATCCGGACGCCTTTGGCGCGCTCTCCGCGCTGGTCGACGCTTTGGACGCGCCGAACCGTTGGCCGCTTCTTTATGTCGAATGGGAGCACCGATTGTTGGAGGAGTTGGGCTACGGGCTCGATTTGAGCGCATGCGCCGCGACGGGGGAGCGAAGCGGTTTGATCTATGTGTCGCCGCGCACAGGCCGGGCGGTGAGCGCAACGGCCGGCGCGCCCTATCGGGATCGTTTGCTTCCTTTGCCCGCCTTTTTCCTGGAGCCGGTCGCGCCGGAGGGCGCAGATCTTGTCGATGGGCTTCGCACGCTCGGGCATTTTTTGGAGCGTCGCGTTTTGGCGGAAGCGGGCGCGACGATGCCCGATGCGCGCACGCGGCTGGTGCATTTCCTCGCCGAATCGGGCGGCCCTGACATAGGTTCGCGTCAGACGAACAGCGGGAGCGCGGGATGACGGAGGACGAAGGCGGCGCGGTCTTGGACCGCGCCCTGACCGAGGCGTTGGAGGAACGATATCTCGCCTACGCTTTGTCGACGATCACGGGTCGCGCGCTCCCGGACGTGCGCGACGGCCTGAAACCCGTCCACCGCCGCATTCTGCATGTCATGCGCGAGTTGAAGCTCGATCCCGACGGCGCCTTTCGAAAATGCGCCAAGGTGGTGGGCGACGTGATCGGGCGCTTCCATCCCCACGGGGACCAAGCGGTCTATGACGCTCTCGTGCGGCTCGCCCAAACATTCGCCGCGCGTGCGCCCCTGATCGACGGGCAGGGCAATTTCGGCAATGTGGACGGCGATTCCGCGGCGGCCATGCGCTACACCGAGGCGCGGCTGACCGATGCAGGCGCCGCCTTGCTCGAGGGAATCGACGAGGACGCCGTTGATTTCCGCGAATCCTATGACGGATTGGAGCGGGAGCCATGCGTGCTTCCGTCGACCTTTCCCAACCTTCTGGTGAATGGGGCGTCCGGCATCGCAGTCGGCATGGCGACCAGCATTCCGCCCCACAATCTTGATGAGGCCTGTGCGGCGGCGCGTTTGATCTTGCGCGATCCGGACGCCCCGATCGACGCATTGTTGGAGCGCATGCCGGGCCCGGATTTCCCCACGGGCGGCGTCGTGGTGGAGGAGGCGGAGGCCATCCGCGCCGCCTACGCCACCGGACGCGGTTCGGTTCGAGTGCGCGCCCGCTGGACGATCGAGGAGGGGGCGCGCGGGGCTTGGCGCGTCGTGGTGACGGACGTGCCCTATCAAGTGGCGAAGTCGCGCCTGGTCGCCAAACTGGACGAGTTGGTGCACGCCAAGAAGCTTCCGCTGGTGGGCGACGTTGAGGACGAAAGCGCGGAAGACGTGCGGATCGTCCTCACGCCCAAAACACGCAATGTGGATGCGGCCGTGATGATGGAAAGCGTGTTCCGCGCCAGCGATTTGGAGTCGCGCTTCACCTACAACATGAATGTCCTCGATTTCGAGGGTCGCCCGAAAGTCATGGACTTAAGGGCGGTTCTTCAGGCGTTCATCGAGCATCGGTTTGACGTGCTTCGCCGACGGACGGCGCACCGACTCGGCAAGCGCCGCCGCCGTTTGGAGATTGTCGAGGGTCAACTCTTGATCCACCTCAATATCGACGAGGTGATCCGGATCATCCGAGAGTCGGACGAACCGAAGCCGGAATTGATCCTCGCCTTCGGCCTCACCGACTTGCAGGCGGATTCGGTTCTCGACACACGCCTGCGCGCCCTCCGCAAATTGGAGGAGGAGGGATTGAAGGCCGAGCGCGATCGTCTGATCGAGGAGATCGCCGCGGATGAAGCGTTGTTGGCCTCGGATGATTTGCAGCGGGACACGATCGACGGCGAATTGGTCGCCACGGCGGATCGTTTCGCTGGCGATCCGTTGATTGGCGTCCGCCGGACGGCGTTGGAAGGCCCTCCGGACGCTTTGGTGACCGCCGAGGCCTTGTCCGTCATCACCCCGAAGGAGCCGATCACGGTCGTGCTCTCCCAAAAGGGTTGGATTCGGGCCTTTAAAGGTCACGACTTGGATTTGGGGTCGGTCCGTTTCAAGGAAGGCGACGGTCCTGGCGAGATCGTGCCGTCCTGGTCGACTGACAAGCTCGCCCTGATCGGCTCCGACGGACGATCCTACGCCTTGCCCTGTCAGGGATTGCCGGACGGGCGCGGGGAAGGCGCGCCCTTGCGCCTCCATGTCGAATTGGACGCCGCCGCGGAGCCCGTCGCGATCATCGATCCGCAGCAGGGGTCGGATCTGCTTCTTGTCGCGTCGGACGGGCGTGGTTTCCGGATCGCGCGCAGCGAGTTGGCGTCGGGCGTGAAGACCGGAAAGCGGATCATGACACCCCAGGACGGAGCACGGCTTGCGGAGATTCGGGCGGTTTCCGGTGAGATGGTCGCTTTTCTCGGTGAAGACCGGCGCCTTCTGGTGTTCCCCGTCACGGAGTTGCCGGTTATGAGCCGGGGTCGAGGCGCGATTTTGCAGAGATATCCGGACGGCGGCCTCTCGGATGTCACAGTGTTTCCGGAAGACGCGGGCCTCTATGGCCGCGATGCGGCCGGGCGACGGGTCGAAGTGAAGAATTGGCGAGCGTGGCTAGGCAAACGCGGACAACGGGGACGGCCGGCGCCGAAAGGATTTCCGCGAACCGGTCGTTTTCACCAATCCTAAGGGCGCAGCCATGCGCGACCTGATCATTCTGATCTCGCTCTCCTCCGGGGCGACGGTCCTTTGGATCGGGGTCTCGGCGATCCAACTCGCCGCCCTGAAAGGCACCCTGGAAAAGGCATGGGCGATGGTCGACGCGCTTTGGGACGTGCGCCGAAAGTTTGCGCTTCAATACACGATCGCCGCCGCCGGCGCGGTGTCGAGCGAAGCCTTGGAGCGTGTGGTCGTCGAGGCGGAGAAGATCGACGGCTGTGAGGACCGCGCCGGGCGGACGGCGGCGGAGAACCGCCTGCGCGAGGCCACGCTTGAGGCGTTTCAGGTCGCCGAACAGGGCGGGGCGATCGTCGGCGAACTCGGCGACAAGCTGAGGCTCGATTTCGAGGAAGCGGACCGGCGCGCGGCCTATGCTTTGGCGGCCTATTTCGATGTGGCCAAGGCGTTTGACGGATCGCGGGGGCGCATTCCCGGTCGGTTCGCTGCGGCGGTCCTCGGCTGGCCGCGCGCGCGCCGTATGGCGTCCAAAACGCAGGCGAAGGCGGATCCCGCAGCCCTCGCCGACTAGCGCAGAACCGACGGCAACCAGGTCGCCAAGGGCGGCGCCGCGGCGACCAAGGTCAAGGCGAGAAGTTGCAAGGCGACGAAGGGGATCACGCCGCGATAGATTTGACCTGTCGAGACCGAGTCTGGCGCGACGCCTCGGAGATAAAACAAAGCAAAGCCGAAGGGGGGCGTGAGGAACGACGTCTGCAGATTGACGGCGAGCAACACCGCCAGCCAAATCGGATCCGCGCCCAGGCCGATGAGGGCGGGCGCGACCGTCGGGACCACCACGAAGGTGATCTCGATGAAATCAAGGAAGAAACCAAGCGCGAAAACGATCGCCATGACCAGGGCGAGGGCGCCCCACATTCCGCCGGGCGTGTTTTCCAGCAGCGACGTCACCGTTTCGTCGCCGCCGAGACCACGAAAGACCAGGGAAAAGATCGTGGCGCCGATCAGAATGGCGAACACCATCGCGGTCGTTTCCGCGGCCGAGCCGGTCATGTCTGAAAGGACGCCCAGTTTAAGCAAACGCCAGGCGGCGGCCGCCGCGCCGATCGCCGTCAAAGCCCCGCCGCCTCCGGCGATCCATGCGCGCGGGTCCGCCGGATCAAGACGCATGTCGAAGGACAACGCGCACGCGGATGCAAGGGCGGCCCCCGCCAAGGCGGCGAAAATGAGGATGCGCGCCGCACCGGTCGCGCCGCCTTCCGCCCGCAATCCAGCAAGAAGCAATGCCCCGACCGCCCCGACCGAGGCCGCCTCCGTCGGGGTCGCGGCTCCCGCCAGAATCGAACCGAGCACCGCGATTATGAGGCCCAGGGGCGGGAGCATCGCTTTCATGATGCGCGACAGGTCGTGGCGATGGTCGGCCGGCTCGCTTTCTCCGTCGCCGCCGAAACCGAAGGCCGCAGCTCCCACCAAGAACGCGGCGTACATGGCGACCAAGAGCGCGCCCGGGATCAGCGCTCCGGCGAAAATGTCGCCGACTGAAACGACATCGGGGGAAAACACCCCGGCGGCGCGCTGCGCCTCCTGATAGGCGTTGGACATGACGTCGCCGAGCAGGATCAAGGCGATCGACGGCGGGATGATT
>CAYPOX010000022.1:0-19218 GCA_964412525.1 uncultured Caulobacterales bacterium | reverse complement strand
AGGGTTCCGGAGGCGCACACCGCGCCCGCGGCGAGCGGCGCCGGCGCGCCGCGCTTCAACATGGTCGGCAGGGCGAGCAGGCCGAGCGTCACCACGGTCGCGCCGACAATCCCCGTGGACGCCGCCAACAGGCCGCCCACCAACACCACCGCCACGCCCATGCCGCCGGGGAAGCGTCCGATCAGCCGCGACATGGCCTCGAGCAGTTCCTCCGCCACCCGCGACCGCTCAAGCACGACGCCCATGAACACGAAAAGAGGAACCGCCAAGAGCGTCTGATTCACCATGATCGCATAGACCCGGTTCGGCAGCAGCCGCAGCAAGATCGGGTCGAATTGCCCCGTGGCCGCGCCGAGGGCGGCGAAGGCCAAGCCGACGCCGGCCAGGGTGAACGCCACCGGGTAACCGGCGATCAGCAGCGCGCAGGCCGCCGCGAACATCAGCAAGTCGAGCGGCGCCGTCATGGGGCGCGACCTTTGCCGAACGCCCGGGTCGCCCGCGCTGCCTGGGCGGCGCCCTGGAGGAGGAGCAAAGCCGCCGCCGCGAGCATGGCGGACTTCAAGAGGTAAACGAAGGGCAGTCCGCCCGCTTCCGCCGATCGCTCCAGCGAGGCCCAGGACGCCTCCACATAGGGACGGCCGAACCAAATCAGCGCGGCGGCGGTCGGCGTCAGAAGGAAGTAAACGCCCATCAGGTCCACGACCGCTTTGCCCCGCGGCGACAGGTTGCGCTGCACGATGTCGACACGCACATGCCCGTCCCGCGCCAAGGTCCAAGGAATCGCGAACAAGAAGAGGATCGCGTGGGCGTAGACGGCGCTTTCCTCAAGCGCTTTCGACGACTCGCCGAACAAGAACTGACCGGCGACCGTGACCGATTGGGCGACGGCGATGATCAGGACCAACCATGACGCCGCGCGGCCGACTGCGGCGTTCATCCGATCGATCCAGCCGGACGCCCAGGCCGCGCCGCCCTGGCCCGAGCGCGCGGCTAAGAAAACCAGCGGCAGGGCCAGTTGCGCGAGGGCGAGGGCCGCGAACAGCCGCCAGAAACATGCGACGCCGTCGCAGCCGAACAGAAATTCAACGATCACGAGGGGGCCAGAAACCGCGCGCGGGCCTCCATAAACGCGCCGTCTCCGATCCGGCTCCAGCCGATCAGGCGGCGCAGCGCGGTCTCGTAACTTTCCCGCGCCCGCGCCGTGAACGGATCGCGCGCGGCCAAATCGGCGAGGACGTCCTGGGAGGCTTCCGCGGCGGCTTTCATGACGTCGTCTGGGAAGCGCACAAGCGTCACGCCGTGTTCGTTCACCAAGGCCTCCAGCGCTTCGCCATTGCGCATGGCGTATTCGGCGATCGCCTCGTCATTGACGCTTTGGCATGCATAGCGGATCGCCGCCTGTTCGCTTGGATCAAGATCGTTCCAAAGGTCGAGATTGATCCCGCAGGACAGAACCGAGCCTGGTTCATGAAAGCCGGGCCAATGGTAGTAGGGGGCTTCACGATAGAAGCCATAGGCCAAATCGTTCCAGGGCCCGAGCCACTCCGTCCCGTCAATCGCGCCGGTTTGGAGCGCTTGATAGATTTCTCCGCCGGGCAGCAATTTCGACGACGCGCCCAGCCGATCAATGACCTCGCCGCCCACGCCGGGCATGCGCACGGTCATGCCGCGCAAGTCATCCAAGCTTTGGATCGGACGTCGGAACCAGCCGCCGAGTTGGTGGCCTGAATTCGCCGCCTGGAACGCGATGACGTTGAACTGGGCGGAAAGCTCCCGCCATAACGCCTCCCCGCCGCCATAGCGGATCCAGCCCATGATCTCCGCGGTGGTCATGCCGAAGGGTATGGCGGTGAAAAAGGTGAAGGCCGGCGACTTGCCGAACCAGTAATACTCCGCGCCGTGATACATGTCGGCCGCGCCGGAGGAGACGGCGTCGAAGCATTCGAACGCGCTGACGAGCTCTCCGGCGGCGTAAAGCTTGACGGTGATGGCCCCGTCGGTCAGCGCCCCGATCCGATCCGCCAAGCGTTGGGCTGCGACGCCGAGCCCTGGGAAACCCTTGACCCAAGTGGTGACCATGCGGAGTTCGCGTTTGCGGCGCGTTACGGCCGGCGCGGCGCCGTCCGTCGATTGCGAACCGGCCTCCGAGCAAGCGGCCAGCCCGGCCGTGCCGAGACCGGCGAGAAAGCTGCGGCGTTCCATGGTCCTCGCGGCGTGGATGTCCGCGGCCGGCTGGCCCGTCAGCGCTTGTCCAACGGTATCCAACCGCCCGCAATGAAGGCTTCAAGCGGTTTGAACCGCCGTTTGTAGGCCATCTTCCGACTGCCCGCCACCCAATAGCCGAGATAGAGATGGGAGCCGCCGCGCGCCACGGTTCGGCGCACATGGTCCAAGATCACATAGACGCCCAGGCTGCGGTCTGCGAGCGCAGGGTCGAAGAACGTATAGACCATGGAAAAGCCGTCGCGCAGGCGATCGGTCAAAGCGCAAGCGACCAAACGATCCTCGCGGTCATGGTAGTCCACGATCAAAGTGTCGACCGGCGAGCCTTCGAGCATGGCGCGAAACTCGGTCTGGTCCATGGCGGTCATGCCGCCATCGTCGTGCCGAGCCTCCAAATACCGCTTGAACAGCTCGTAACGATCGTCCTGGCCGCGTGGATCGCATTGGCGCGCGATCAAATCCTCATTGCGACGCCACACCCGTCGGAATGAGCGTGACCACTGGAAGGCTTGCGCTTCGATCCGTACGGAGATGCAGGAGGCGCAGCCGCCGCATGCGGGCTTGTAGACGTGATCTTGGCTTCGTCGAAATCCCGACCACATCAGCGCGTCGTGCATGACCATGGCCTTTGGGTTGGAAAGCCGCGTGAAAACCTTCCGCTCGTGTCGATCCGGCAGATAGGGGCAGGGCGAGGGCCCTGTGATCAAGAATTGCGCCTGGGACTGCGGCTGCGACGTCATCAGCGTTTCCGAACCCGTTATGGCGAGAGATCGTACCACCAAGCCGCCGTCACCGAGAACGCAACCCACATCAACACGATCAGCGGCAGACCCGCGCGCACGAAATCTCCGAAACGATAGTGGCCTGGAGTCATGACCAAAAGGTTTGTTTTATATCCGATCGGCGTGGCGAACGAGCAGTTGGCGCCGAATAAGACGGCGAAAACCAAAGGCTCAGGATCCACGCCCAATCGGGCCGCGGCGCTCAAGGCGATCGGCGTGAACAGCACCGCAGTCGCATTGTTGCTGAGCAGATTCGTCATGATCGCCACCAATAGGAAGAAGGCGGACACGAGCGCCAGGGGCGGCGCGCCGGATGTGGCGGAAAGAAGCAGATTGGCGAGGAAGGCGGCGCCGCCTGTGGCCTCCAGCACCGCGCCCATGGCGAGCGCGGCCCCGACCAGAAAGAAGATCCGTTCGTCAAATGCGCGCAGGGCCTGGCGCATGTTCAGGCAGCCGAACGCCACCATGGCGATCGCGCCCACGAAACTCGCCACCACGATCGGCAAAAGGCCGGTGGCCGCCGCAGCGATCACGGCGGCGAAGATCAATCGCGCATGCCCGGCCATGCGTTTGTCCGGCAGTTCGCTGGTGGACCAATCCAGAATGAGCACGTCGCGGTTGCGGCGAAGCGCCGTCACGTCTTGGCGCGTCCCAAGGACAAGCAGGACGTCGCCCGCCTCCAACCTAATCTCGCCCATGCGCGCACGGATCATGCGAGAACGGCGCTGAATGCCGAGAACGAGGCAACGGGTCTGATAGCGGAAGCCGATCTGACCCACGGTTCGGCCGATCATGCGGGAGCCGGGCGCGACGACCGCTTCGGCCAAGCAGAGATCGCGCAGAACGTCGAACTCCTTGGATGTCGTCGCGTCCGTCGCGCCCACAAGGCCGCCGAGCAGCGCCGGATCGCTCTTCAGCAATTCGGTGAGGCGTTTTCGGGTCGCCGCGATCACGAGGGAATCGCCCGCGCGCAGTTCGAGGCGCTCGAAGGGCGGCAAATAGGCGCGCTCCCGGCGTTGAATCAGTCGGATCGTCACCCCTTCAAGTCCGGGAAGCATGCCGGAGGTCGGCTTCTGGCCGATCAAGGGATGGCCGGGCTGGACATCGATCTGCGCGATGAATTGCTTGCCGCTCGCGGGCGCGTCGTCGGCGTCCCCGCGCCTGACGGGCAGCAGACGGGGCAGCACGGCCACCACATAGACGAGCCCGACCCCCGCCAAGACGAGACCCATCGGTGTCATGTCGAAAAAGCCCAGAGGAGCGAGCCCCTCAATCTCGCCGCGTGTCGCGGTCCGACGGACGGACTCGGCGATCAGCAGATTGGTGGAGGAACCGATCAATGTCGTTTGTCCGGCCAGGATGGACAGATAGCTGAGCGGAATCATGACCTTGGACGCGGGCGCGCCGCCTTTGGCCGCGATGGCGGCGACGATCGGGATGAAGATCACCACCACCGGCGTGTTGTTCAGGAAGGCGCTGATGCCGAACACCATGAAGGCGGTCAGCGTCGTCGTCGCGATCGGGTGACGATCGAACAAATTCAGAAGCTGTTGGGTGGGGCCGTCGAGTGCGCCGGTGTGAAAAATGCCCTGTCCGACCACAAGCAGCGCCATGACCGCGACCAAAGCGGTGGACGAAAAACCCATCAAGAGTTTGGCCGGCGTGAGACTTTCCGCCGCGTCCGCGCTCTCGATCGGGAACAGGTGAAAGAAGACGAGGAAGAAGGCGATCGTGCCGACGGACACCATGTCCATCGGCGCCCGTTCGGTCGCGTACAGCGTGATGATGACGCTGATGGCCGCCAGCGTCGCCCACATCTGCCAGGGATGCCCGGCGATCAGCTCCATCGTTCCCCCGTTCGACGTCGCCGCCGGCTTGTAAGCGACGTCCCGCCACGCCGTCCATGGTCGCGTTGACCGTTCTGCGACGATCGCCTAGGCGAATCCAAAGATCGACGGGGGGCGGCCTTCACTTGACCAGCGAAAACGATCGCGCCTTGCGTAAAGCTTTTGGCCGCTTTGCGACGGGCGTCACGGTGGCGACCACCCGCAATTCGCAGGGCGCCCCCATCGGGTTGACCGTCAATTCGTTCTCGTCGGTGTCGCTCGATCCGCCCCTGTCTGTTTGGAGCCTTGACCGTAAGGCGAGCGCATTTCAAGCCTTTACGTCGAGCGGTTTCTACGGCGTAAGCGTTTTGGCGCAGGACCAGCGCGACATCTGCGAGGCCTTTGCGATGCGCGAAGGACCGCGCTTCCAGATCGGCGCCTGGGAGGATTGGGAGACCGGCGCGCCCATCCTGGCGGACGCGCTGGCGGCGTTTGATTGTCGGATGGAGGCGGTGCACGAGGCTGGCGACCACGTGATGCTTCTTGGCCGGATCGTGCGGTTTCGGGTTCATCCTGACCGTGTGAACGACTCGCCTTTGATGTTCTTCGCAAGCCGGTTTTGGTCGGATTTGGTCGGTTACCCTGAGGACGAGAACGCATGAGGCTCGCCTTTCTCGGATTGGGCGTGATGGGCTTTCCGATGGCCGGCCATTTGGCCCGCGCCGGGCACGAATTGGTCGTCTTCAACCGCACGGCGGCGAAGGCGGCTGACTGGGTCGAGCGCCATGGGGGACGCTCGGAAGGGGAGGTCGGCGCGGCCGTCGCCGGGGCCGACATGGCGTTGGCCTGCGTCGGGGATGATCCGGACGCCGAAGAGGTCGCCGACGCCGCCTTCGCTGGTATGAAGGCCGGCGCCTTGTATGTGGACCACACAACCACTTCGGCGGAACTTGCGCGGCGTTTGGCGGCGAGAGCGGCAGAGAAGGGCCTCGGCTTTGTCGACGCGCCCGTATCCGGCGGACAGGCGGGGGCGGAGAAGGGGGCCTTGACCGTCATGTGTGGGGGCGAGGCCGCCCATGTGGAGCGGGCTCGGCCGGTTTTGGACGCTTTCGCGGCGCGGATCGTTCGGATCGGCGAAGCGGGCGCCGGTCAAACCGCGAAAATGGCGAACCAAATGTGCATCGCGGGGATAGTGCAGGGCTTGGCGGAGGCGCTCCATTTCGTCCAGGCGGCGGATCTGGATCCGGCTTTGGTGATCGAGGCGATCTCCGGCGGCGCCGCTCAGTCCTGGCAAATGGAGAACCGCTGGCGCACCATGGTTGAAGACAGGTTCGACTTCGGGTTCGCCGTCGATTGGATGCGCAAGGACCTCCGGATCGCTCTGGAGGAGGCGCGCCGCGTCGGCGCGCCGGCGCCCGTGACGGCCCTGGTGGACCAATTCTACGCAGAGGTGCAAGCCAAAGGGGGCGGCCGTTGGGACACGTCGAGCCTGATCACGCGGTTGAAGACCTAAGCGAGACCGCAGCCGCCCGGACCATGGAGGACTGGGACAGGATCCAGCGGCGGATGTCGATGCTCCATGTGGCGACATCGCGCCACTTGCCCGAGTTGTCTTGGCGAGGGTTGTGGATCGGCGGCGCCAATACGGTGCGTGAGCTCCGCAGATCGCCGTTTTTTCGGCGACTGGCGGAGGATCCGGTTGCTTCGGACATTGAGCGTTTACGGCCGTTGCGGGCGCTCGCCGGTTTCAATGTGCGCCGCTGCGAACAGCGATTTCGTTTTTTTGCTGCGATGTTCATTACGGTTCCAGTCGGCGCGGCGCTCGCCTTTCGCCAATTGCTTCCCGAGACGTTCGATTTCATCTTGAATTGGCGCTCGTTTGACAAGTCGATCGTCATCATTCTGGGTGTGTACGCCCTCATCATCTTTTATTCGTTTCTGTGCGTGTTGCGGGCGCGGGCCGTGCGCGACGGGCTCGAGCTGCTTCAGGCCACCCGCTTTGCGCCTGTCGGCCCAGCCGTCGACGGGACGGGCGCGCACCATGATGATGAGCCGCCCTTCACGCAGGCATACTGAGCGGCGGAGGCGCTCGCGCCGACGGGCTGTCGTCAGGACGTCTTTCGCCGATCTAGGAAGGCTTTCGCTTTCACTTTCGTCCTGTGGTTTGGCGGACCGCCGCCCTCATCCGGATACTGGCCTCGAAAATAGAGCTTTTGCCAGCGTTCTTCATGGGCGCGTGTGCCGGGCGTTTTCTTTTCGACCGTCCAACGCCGCCGGGATACGGACCAAGACTCATACTGCGCAGACAGGTCGGGATCATCGCGCATGTCGCGGATTTCAGGCTCCAGGCTTTCCGCCAGCTCCGTCATAATCGGCATGATGAAGCAATAGGGTTCTCCGGCCTCGAACACGACCGGGATATCCGGCGCCGTGAAGCGCCAATTCATGGTGAAAGAGTAGGGCGACCAATCGGTCTCCACCACGCCGGACAAGGGCTGGACGCCATGCTTGGTCAGATTGGGCGGCCCGGACACCCAAAGGCTGACCCCAGGCGGGGTGCGAAACACGCCGCCCGTGGGCCACGTGATCGTTCCTTGCCCGAAATGAGACTTGGCCGCCCACACGTCTTGGTCGTCTCGCTCCACCAAAACGTCATCGACCCGAGAGCCGCCATTCCAGATCGCCCGAATGCGCGAGGTGTTCCGGATCAGCCACCCATGGGCGTTCGCCATCGCCAAGGGCAGGCAACGATAGGCGAAGCGATCTGCGGTCGCGTCCATCCAATCCCGGTCGCGGGGCGCAGGCTCGATCGTCGGATTGTCCGGGCGGCGCGTGTAGAGCGTCAGCTTTCCCGACATGTCACGGACGCAAATGCTGCGCGGCCTGCAGCGCGTAATAGGTGAGAATCGCGTCCGCCCCCGCCCGCTTGAAGGCCGCCAAGGACTCCATCATGGCGGCCTCGCCGTCCAGCCAACCGTTTTGGCCCGCGGCCATAATGGCCGCATATTCGCCAGACACCTGAAACACGAAGGTCGGCGCGGCGAAGGCGTCCTTCAATCGTCGCACGATGTCGAGATAGGCGAGGCCCGGCTTCACCATGATGGCGTCGGCGCCCTCGGACAGGTCGAGCGCCGTCTCGCGCAAAGCCTCGTCCGAATTGGCCAGGTCCATCTGATAGGTGCGCTTGTCCCCCTGGAGGACGCCCTTCGAGCCGATGGCGTCCCGATAGGGGCCGTAAAAGGCGGACGCGTATTTCGCGGCGTAACTCAGGATTTGAACGTCGCGGAAGCCTTCTGTCTCCAAGGCGTCCCGGATGGCGCCGATGCGCCCGTCCATCATGTCCGAGGGCGCGATCACGTCCGCCCCGGCGGCCGCTTGATTGACCGCCTGGACGACGAGCTTCTCAACGGTCTCGTCATTCGCGATGTCGCCGTCGCGCAACACTCCGTCATGGCCGTGAGAGGTGTAAGGGTCGAGCGCCACGTCGCAGATCAGACCAATGTCCGGCACAGCGTCTTTCACGGTTCTCAGCGCACGGCACATCAGATTGTCAGGGTTCAGGCCCTCGTCGCCCTCCGGCGAACGCCGGGCGGCATCGGTATGCGGAAATATGGCCAAGGCCGGCACGCCCAGCGCTTTGGCCTGCGCCGCGGCGGCGACCAAGCGGTCGACGCTGAGCCGGGCCACCCCTGGCATGGACGGAACCGGTTCTTCCAAGCCTTCGCCCTCCCGCACGATGACGGACCAGACGAGATCGTCGACGGACAGGCGCGTTTCGGCGGTCAACCGACGCGACCAGGCGGTCATGCGGGTGCGGCGCAGACGGCCGCGGGGAAAGGGGGCGATGGGATTGGTCATTGGATGATCCTAAACCCGACAGGCGCACGCGAAAACGTGTATGTGACGCCCCGGCCTGGGCGATGATCGCCGACAGATCGTATGTGCACGGGATCGGATGCGGCAAGGCCCGATGGACGGCGCGCTCACCGGCGACATTTCATGTTGGTCCGCGATTGTTGGACGACTTTTGGCGCCGACCGGCCGCCCGTCTGATTCGCAGGCAAGCCGTATGGGGCGCATCCGACGGCGCCCGCGGTCGCGGAGACCCGCGGTTGCGGAGATTCGGGGCGCGCGCTTCGCGCGCTTTGACGTCGGCTCGCCGCAGGCGCACTTTGCGCGCAATCGATCCATCGCCGGAGATCCGGACATGCATTTTGAACTCACGGAAGAGCAACGCGCGTTCCAGGAGACGGCCCGCGGTTTCGCCGACGATCACCTTGCGCCGCACGCGGCGCGTTGGGACGAAGAGGAGATCTTTCCGGTCGACGTCATGCGCGAGGCGGCCAAACTTGGCTTCGCCGCCATTTATGTCGACCCCGACATGGGCGGTTCCGGTCTCAACCGCTTGGACGCCGCGCTCATCTTCGAACAGCTTTCGCGCGGTTGCGTGGCGACCGCCGCGTATCTCACGATTCACAATATGGCGTCGTGGATGATCGACGCCTTCGGCGATGACGCCCAGCGGGCGCGTTGGCTGCCGGATCTCGCCGCCATGAACCAGATCGCTAGCTATTGCTTGACCGAGCCCGGCGCCGGCTCCGACGCCGCCTCGCTCCGGACGCGCGCCGTGCGCGACGGTGATGACTATGTCCTCAACGGGACGAAGCAGTTCATTTCCGGGGCCGGCGTGTCGGACATCTATGTGGTGATGTGCCGGACGGGCGAGGAAGGCGCCGGCGGCGTGTCCACCGTGGTGGTCGAGAAGGACGCGCCGGGTCTCTCCTTTGGGAAGAACGAGCAAAAAATGGGCTGGCGTTCCCAGCCGACCGCCCAAGTGATGTTTGAAGACTGCCGGGTTCCGGTCACAAATCGCCTCGGATCGGAAGGCGACGGCTTTAAGATCGCCATGCGCGGCCTCGACGGCGGTCGAATCAATATTGGCGCATGCAGTCTCGGCGCGGCGGACGCGGCCTTGGAGACGGCGATGGACTACGCCAATGAACGTCGGCAATTCGGCCGGCCTCTCGCGCAGTTTCAGGCCACGCAGTTCAAACTGGCGGATATGGCCACCGAGCTCGAAGCCGCGCGGCTGATGGTGTACCGGGCGGCGTCGAAGCTGGACCAAAAGGCTCCGGACCTGACCACAGCCTGCGCGATGGCCAAGCGTTTCGCCACGGACGCCGGGTTTCGAATCGTCAATGACGCGCTCCAGATCCATGGCGGCTACGGATATTTGAAAGACTATCCGCTGGAGCGCTGGGTTCGTGATCTCCGCGTCCACCAAATCCTTGAAGGAACGAACGAAATCATGCGCGTGATCATCGCCCGCAACCTTCTGCGCGACTGAGGCCTGCGCAGACTGGCCAGCCGCGCCCAAATCGGGCAACTCAAAGGCTAAGGCGCGGGAAACGAACGCCAAAGGGGGCCAGACCATGTCGACGGACGAAGCCGTGACGCCAAGCGTGATGACGGGCGAGCCGCAGGTCCTTTTCGAGACGCGCGGCTCGCTGGCGCGGATCACGCTCAACCGGCCCGCCGCGCTGAATGCGTTGAATGAGGGGATGTGCGCGGAAATCTTGGCGCAATTGGATCGTTGGTCCCGCGACGATCGGATTGCGGTGATTGCGATCGACGGGGCGGGCGGCCGCCATTTCTGCGCCGGCGGCGACATCCGCATGTTGGCGGAGCAGGGGCCAGACGCCGCTGCGCGACGGCGCGGATTCTTCGAGACGGAGTATCGCATGAACGCTGCGATCCACCGCTTGCAGAAGCCCTTCGTCGCGTTTTTGGACGGCGCCTGCATGGGGGGCGGCGTGGGCGTGTCCGCCTTTGGCTCGCACCGATTGGGGGCTGAACGCCTGGCCTGGGCCATGCCGGAAACGGCCATCGGGATGGTCCCCGATGTGGGCGGCTCCTGGCTGCTTCCACGCCTGGGCAAGGGCATGGGGCGTTATCTGGGCTTGGTCGGTCGGCGATTGGACGCGATCGATTGTTTGGCGTTGGGGCTCGTCACCGATCTGGTCCCGCGTGGGGCATGGGACGATTTGATGGAGACCTTCGCGGCGTTGCCCTATGGCGCCGATGGCGACGCCGTCGACGCGGCGGTCGCCTCGGTGCGGACGGAGCCGGACGGCGAAAGCGCGCTGCGAACCGATCGAGACGCCATTCATGACGTGTTCGCCCACGCCACGGTGGAGGCGATGATGGACGCGTTGGACGGCGAGGACGGAGATTGGGCGGAGGCGGCGCGGGATGCTCTGTCGCGCGCCTGTCCCTTCTCCGTTAAGGCGACCTTCGAACTTCTGAATCGCGGTTCGATCTTGCCCTTCGATCAGGCCCTGGCGAATGAGTTCCGCGTCACCATGCGGATCACCGAACGCGCCGATTTTCAGGAAGGCGTGCGCGCGGTCGTGGTTGAGAAGACGCGGGATGCGCAATGGTCGCCCGCGGCGCTGGCCGACGTGGATTCCGATGAGATCATGGCGCTGTTCGAGCCGGCGCCGGGCGGCGATCTTATCCTGTCCTGACGTGGGGCCCGACGATCTCAGGCTTTCGATGTTCGCCAAGCTTAAGCGCTTGGGTCCGGGATCCGACGCGATCAATCGCGAAATGGTCGAGCGGCTGGCCCCGGCTTTCCGCAAGCGCGCGCCGCGCATCGTCGATATGGGCTGCGGCACCGGCGCCGCCGCATTGCCCCTGGCCAAGGCGTTGCGCCGGCCCGTCGCGGCGCTCGACCACGAACCGACATTTGTTCAAGCGCTCGCCGCGCGCGCCGTCAGGGTCGGCCATCGCGACTTGATCCTCGCCGCCTTGGGCGATTTGGCGGCGCCCCCTTGGCGGCCAGGCGCATTTGACATCGTCTGGGCGGAGGGAAGCGCCTATGCGATCGGCTTGGAACGCGCGCTCTACGCATGGGAGCCGCTCTTGGACGAGGGCGGCTACATCGTGTTGTCCGAGCCGATTTGGAATGCGTCGCGCCCGTCCAAGGATGCGCGCGATTACTGGGCGGTCGCCTATCCGGGGATGGGGGACGGAGACCGCTTGCGCCGGGCGGCGGAAAAGGCCGGGCTCGAGGTGATCGGCGCGCGCAATCTTCCGCCCGAGGCTTGGTGGACGGAGTTTTACAAGCCGCTCGTCCAGGTCGCGAAGGATATGGAGTTGTCCGCCACGCCGGCCGGCCGCGCCGTCCTCGCCGATCTGCGTTGGGAGATGATCACCGTGGAGCGGCGACTCGGCGAGTTCGAGTATGCGATGTTTCTGCTCAAGAAGAAGCAAGGAGGGACGGCGTGACGACGATCGGTTTCATCGGCGTGGGGCGGATGGGCGGGCCCATGGCCGGCAATCTCGTCAAGGCGGGCCACCATGTGACGGCCTATGATCCCTCGGAGGCGGCGCGCGCGGCCGCGGCGGAGGCCGGCGCGGAAACCGCAGACGCGATCGGCGCGGCGGTGGCCCATGCCGACGCCGTCGTCACCATGCTGCCGGCGGGGCCCCAAGCACGCGCCGTTTACGGAGATCCGGGCGGCGTCCTCGACTCCGCGCCCACAAATGCGCTTCTGATCGATTGCTCCACCATTGATGTGGAGACCGCCCGATTCTTGTCGTCGCACGCGACCTCGCGCGGTTTCCGCATGGTGGACGCGCCTGTTTCCGGAGGCACTGCGGCCGCGCAGGCGGGCGCCCTGACGTTCATGGTCGGCGGGGCCGCGGCGGATGCGGAGGCGGCCCGGCCGATCCTTTCCGCCATGGGCAAACGCGTCGTCCATTGCGGAGGCGCGGGCAATGGCCAGGCGGCGAAAATCTGCAACAACATGCTTCTCGGCGTTTCCATGATCGGAACCTGCGAAGCGTTCGCGTTGGCGGAGAAGCTTGGGCTGGACCCTGAGACGTTTTTCGACGTTGCGGCGCACGCTTCGGGGCAGTGTTGGTCCTTGACGTCTTACTGTCCCATGCCAGGACCGGTTCCGGCGGCGCCGTCCAACCGGGGTTACGCGCCCGGCTTCTCCGCGGCCATGATGCTCAAGGATCTTCGTTTGGCTCAACAGGCCGCGGCCTCCTGCGGCGCCGCGACGCCGCTTGGTGCGGCCGCCGGCGCCCTTTACGCGCTTATGGAAGCCTCGGACGAGGGTTCGATGGATTTTTCCGCGGTTCTCCGCCTTATACGGGGCGCTCTCCCGACGACGACCGGCGATTAAAACAGAATCAGCGGGATTCAAAGACAATTTGAGCTATTCACGTTAAAGTCGTAGCGTAGCAACGTACGAATCAAACGATTCGCCCGCGGTATTTTGGGAGACTGATGATATGGCGGCGGAACTCGCCGAGCGCGATGATACATTCGAAGCGTTCAAGCTGCGCTACGTGGAAGCGCTGAAGCAGATCGAGCGGTTGCACCGCCAGTTGCTGGACGTCATTAAGGCGGAGCTTGACCGGTCGAATCGGGCAGACATCAACAGCGTCCAGGCCTTGCTCCTGTTCAATATCGGCGAGTCTGAGCTGACCGCCGGTGAGCTTCGGACGCGCGGTCACTATATTGGCTCGAACGTGTCCTACAATTTGAAGAAGCTGGTCGAGGGCGGTTACATTCATCACACTCGTTCCGAACAAGACCGGCGTTCCGTCCGCGTTCGTCTGACCGAAAAGGGATTTGAGATCCAACGCTTGGTCGACGAACTTTTTCGCGCACATGTCTCGCGCATTCCTGAGTCGTCGGGCATGTCGTTGAAGGATTTTGAAGACTTGTCCAACGCGTTTCTTCGGTTGGAACGTTTTTGGGATGATCAATTGCGTTTCACCTATTAAAACGCGTTTGGCGGCGCGCGGTGCGCCGCGGTCACAAATATTAGGTTGAGACTCATTCCATGTCGCGGGCCCGACGAGGGCGGAACCGTCAACCGCTCGACCCATCGATCCATGCCCAAGGGGTGATTTTCGAGTTCATTCCCCTTGGCCGATATGTGCGCGTCTGCGCCGTTGACGAGGCTACCTTAACGGAGGTGTCCGTCGTGGCGGACGCCACGGTCAGCCAATGGGAAATGGAGCGGGTCGCGCTGTCGAAACTTGAATGGACGATGCGCGGCCGCCCAGCGCCGGTGGAGACCGGCGACGCCGACACAAGCGACGGCGCCCCGGCGATCGGCTCGAAATTGGATATTCAAGCCTAAGAACGCCGAAGCCGCCGCGATATCGAAGTGTTTCAGTTTTAGCCGCGACCGCGGCCAGCGGACCGACCCAAACCAATCTGCTTGGCGAACTCCGAACGACGCTTCGCATAGTTCGGGGCCACCATCGGGTAGTCGGTCGCCAGTCCCCACTTTTTCCGATAGTCGTCCGGGGACATTCCGTAATGCGTGCGGAGATAACGCTTAAGCATTTTCAGCTTCTTGCCGTCCTCCAGGCAAACCAGATAGTCCGGCGTAATGGACTTTTCGATCGGTACCGCCGGGGCAGGCCGGTCCTCGTCTGGAGTCGCCGCACCTCGAACAAGCGAATCAAGAGCGACGTAAACATTCCGGATGACCGTAGGGATCTCCGACGCCTCTAAATGATTCGCGCTCACATAAGCGGCGACGATTTCCGCAGCAAGACGCAGGGTTTCTTCTGGATCGGCTTCCACTTTATCGACCATGTCGACCATCCGCCTCTTTTCCTCTTGGTTATGAAATCTTTGAGTCGCAAACTCCACTAGGACTTCTGCGCGAGAAACATCCGAAGATCAAGAAGTAGCAGATAAAAAAAGCCGCAGCCTGAAACCGCTGCATTGGCTCGGCGAGATCGGTTATGATACCGGCCGACGCATCATCCCCAGCTTTCAAATTATGAGAGGTCCGCTCAATGACTGCGACCGCGACCACCGCTTCCCGCGACGCCCAATTCTTTCACGAGCCGCTCGTGTCTGCAGATCCTGAAATCTTTGAGGCCGCAGGCCGCGAATTGGTGCGACAGCAGCGCCAAATCGAACTGATCGCAAGTGAAAACATCGTCTCTCGCGCCGTTTTGGAAGCGCAGGGCACGATCCTCACCAACAAGTACGCCGAGGGTTATCCGGGACGTCGATATTACGGCGGCTGCGAATTCGTCGACGACATCGAACGGCTCGCGCAAGAGCGGGCGAAGCGGCTGTTCGGCTGCGAGTTCGCGAACGTGCAGCCCCATTCGGGTAGTCAGGCCAATCAAGCGGTGTTCATGGCGCTCGCCAAGCCCGGCGACGTGGTCATGGGCATGAGTTTGGATGCAGGCGGGCATTTGACCCATGGCGCGAAGCCCAATGTCTCCGGCAAGTGGTTCGACGCGGTTCAGTTCGGTGTCCGCCGCGAAGATGCGCGCGTCGATTTTGATGAGGTCGCGCGCTTGGCCCGTGAACGCAAGCCGCGGATCATCATTGCGGGCTTCACCGCCTATCCGCCGATCGTCGATTTTAAGCGGTTTCGCGAGATCGCCGACGAGGTGGGCGCGGTGCTTCTCGCCGACATGTCCCATTTCGCCGGATTGGTTGCGGGCGGCGTGTACCCGAACCCCTTGGATCACGCCCATGTCGCGGTGACGACCACCCACAAGACGCTTCGCGGCCCGCGCGGCGGGATGATCCTCACCAACGATGCGGACATTGCGAAAAAGGTGAATTCGGCGATTTTTCCGGGGCTCCAAGGCGGGCCGTTGCCGCATGTGATGGCGGCGAAAGCCGTCGCTTTCGGCGAAGCGCTGCGGCCGGAATTTCGCGCCTATGCGGCCCAAGTCGTCGAGAACGCCAAGGCTTTGGCGCGAGTCTTGAAAGATTCTGGACTGGACATCGTGTCGGGCGGCACGGAAACGCATATGGTGCTTGTCGATTTGCGCCCGAAGAATGTCACGGGCAAGGCGGCGGAGGCCGCTTTGGAGCGCGCCATGATGACCTGCAACAAGAACAATGTGCCCTTTGATCCGGCGCCGCCTGCGATCACGTCCGGCGTGCGGCTCGGAACGCCGGCCGGAACGACGCGAGGCTTTAGTGCGCCCGAGTTCGAGGAGACCGGGCGTTTGATCGCCGAGGTGGTCGACGGCTTGGCGTCCGGCGACGGGGACTCCAATCCGGAGGTGGAGCGGCGCGTCGCCGCCGCCGTGGCGGATCTGACCGGGCGCTTCCCAATCTATTCCGACATGCGGGGCTGACGGTCGACTATGCGTTGCCCCTTTTGCGGGTCGGAAGACACGCAGGTGAAGGACAGTCGTCCAGCAGAAGAAGGGGCCGCGATCCGTCGCCGCCGGCAATGCCAAGCTTGCGGCGCGCGCTTCACCACCTTTGAGCGCGTGCAGCTCCGGGAGTTGGTGGTCGTCAAACGCGACGGAAGGCGCGCACCGTTTGATCGCGACAAGCTCGCCAGTTCCATTTTTGTGGCCTTGAGGAAACGCGATGTTGACCGGGACCGCGTCGAACAGATGATCAGCGGCGTGGTGCGCCAATTGGAGTCCTCCGGGGAAACTGAGATAAACTCCGAACGGATCGGCGCGTTGGTGATGGCGGGTTTGCGGGAGTTGGATTCGGTCGCGTATGTCCGATTTGCATCTGTCTATAAGAACTTTCGAGAGGTGGAGGATTTCGAGCGCTTTCTGGGCGGCCTCCACGATCCGGACGAGGACGGGCCAAGCGCCGATTGACGCCGTGCAGGCGAGCGACCAAGTGCGTTCCCATGTCTGAAATGACCGATCCGCGCAGCGCCGATTCAAGGCCGGCGCGCAGCGCGGCGCGGCTCGCAGCCGTGCAGGCGCTTTATCAAATGGAGTTTACGGGCGTTGGGGCCGGCCGCGCGGCGGAGGAGTTCGTGCAGCATCGCTTTCCTGAATTGGCGGCGCGTTTCATTGGACGCGATTTGGACGAAGACCATTTTCGGCGCGTCCTGGAAGGCGTGGCGCTGAAGCAGGATGCGGTGGATCGACTTGTGGAGGACTCGCTGCGCGCCGATTGGCGGCTGGGGCGGATCGATCCGACCCTGCGGGCGATTTTGCGCGCAGGGGCGTTTGAGTTGATCGCATGCGCGGACATTCCCGCGGCTGTGACCATCGACGAATATGTCGAGGTGGCGCACGCGTTTTTTGACGGCGACGAACCGGGCTTTGTGAACGGCGCGTTGCAGACCGTCGCGGCGCGCGCGGCCCCCGCCGCTTAGCGCGCCTTGGACGAGTTCACGTTCATCCGGCGGCATTTCGCGGATCTGTCCGTCGCCGGCGAAGCGTTTGGGCTGCGC
This sequence comes from uncultured Caulobacterales bacterium, assembly GCA_964412525.1. Lineage (GTDB taxonomy): Bacteria > Pseudomonadota > Alphaproteobacteria > Caulobacterales > CAYPOX01 > CAYPOX01. The sequence goes on along the minus strand of CAYPOX010000022.1, from coordinate 2,166 downwards.
GATGACGCCGCCGTGCTGACGCCGCCAATGGGGCAGCAGATCATCGCGACCACAGATCCGATGATCGAGAACGTGCATTTTCTCGCCGACGATCCTTTTGAGGCCATCGCGTGCAAAGCGTTGCGTCGGAACCTGTCCGACCTGAACGCCATGGGCGCCACGCCATGGCGTTACCTTCTCAGCGCCATCTGGCGCCCGCCAATGGACGACGAACGCGCCGCGGCGTTCGTGAAGGGGCTCCATGCCGACCAGGAACGGTATGGCGTTCGATTGGCGGGGGGCGACACGGCGGCCCATGACGGGCCGCATATTTTCACGGTGACCGCGCTCGGCTTGGCCCCGCATACGGTTCTACGACGCAGCGGCGCGCGGCCTCGCGATGATGTTTGGGTCTCCGGGTCGATCGGCGACGCATGGCTTGGCTTGCAAATCCGCCTGGGCGCGGCGGCGCGTACGGAGGTTAAGGACGCGGATGCGCTCATCTCATGTTCCATGACCCCGGAGCCGCCCATTGGCCTCGGACCGGCTCTTGTCGGGGTCGCCACCGCCGCAATCGATATCTCCGACGGATTGGCGGCCGACGCGCGTCATTGCGCCGAGGCGTCGCATGTGGCGCTGGAGATTGACGTCGAGGCGGCGCCCTTGTCCCAGGGGGTGCGCCATTGGCTGGACGCCCAGCCCGACCGGACCGACGCCTTGGCGGCGCTTCTCACGGGGGGCGACGACTATCAGCTGCTCTTCACCGCCCCGAAGAGCAAAGCGGATCAGGTATCTGAGATCGCAGGCAAATGCGGCGTCGCCGTGTCTCGGATCGGCGAAGCGGTGATCGGGGAGGGGGCGCGCATCCGCGGACTCCCGGACAAACGCCTCGGCGCCGGTGGACATCGGCATTTTTGATAAATTCGCGACGGATTGTCATGGAAGGTTCAACGTCGCGCCTATAATCCGTGAAGCCTCATAACCAGGGAGAATCCGCCATGAAAGCCAAAACTACGGCCCTTCACGTCAGCGTGCTCGCGCTTTGCGGGCTCATCGTCGCGCCGGCGCACGCCCAGCGTGAACGCGGCGAAGGGGTCACATGGGATGACTTTTCAACGAGCGTGGAGCGCCGCTTTTCAGCCTTGGACGCCGACGACGACGGTCAGGTGTCCGAACAGGAGTATCGCGACAAACGCGCCGAAGAATTCGAAAAAGCCGACCGCAATGGCGACGGCGTGATCGAACGTGGGGAAATGCGCGGCCTTGAGCTTCTCGACACCACGTCGGATCGCAAACGCAAGGATCTCGACCAAGGCCGATACTCCGCCAAGGTCAATGAAGCGTTCGCCCAATTCGACGACGATCATGACGGGTTCATCACGCCCGTCGAGTTCGAAGCCGCATGGCGCCGGGCCTTTGAAATGGCCGACCGCAACGACGACGAAACGCTTCGCCGTGGCGAACTTCGGGGATTCAACCCCATCGAAGGTCGTTAGACCTTTATCGACGCATCATGTTGCGTAATCGGCGGCGGTTTGGCACATACCGTCGCCTGACGCGGAGGGGGTCCGTGTCGGGGGCTCGCGCCAATCGGCGGCGGGCCCTTTCTCCGTTGGACTCTTAAGGACGATCATGACGACTTTGTTGCTGCTGGTGATGCTCGCCGGCGTGCTTGCGGTCATTTACGGCGCCGTGACGACCCGTTCGGTTCTCGCGCGCTCCGCCGGCACGGACCGAATGAAGGAAATCGCGGCCGCCATTCAAGAAGGCGCGCAGGCCTATCTCAATCGCCAATATGGCACGATCGCCATTGTCGGCGTGGTCATCGCGATTATCGTGTTATTTCTTCTCGGCTGGAAGACTGCGATCGGCTTTCTGATCGGCGCGGTTTTGTCCGGCGCCGCCGGCTTCATCGGCATGCTGGTGTCGGTGCGCGCCAATGTGCGCACGACCGAAGCGTCCCGAACAAGCTTGCAGGACGGCCTGTCCGTCGCGTTTCAATCGGGCGCGGTGACCGGAATGCTGGTCGCCGGCCTCGCGCTGCTCGGCGTGGCGGGTTACTTCCTACTCCTCACCTCCGGTTTCGGCCTTGACGCGGCGGACCGCGAAGTCGTGGACGCGCTCGTCGCTTTGGGTTTCGGCGCGTCGCTGATTTCGATCTTCGCGCGTCTGGGCGGCGGCATCTTC
>CAYPOX010000021.1:0-27405 GCA_964412525.1 uncultured Caulobacterales bacterium | reverse complement strand
TATCTCGCTCCGTCCTTGGTCCAAAAACTGGCGGACGATCCGGATGCGTTGAGCTTGGGGGGCGAGCGGCGCGAAGCGGCGATCTTCTTCTCCGATCTCGCCGGCTTCACCACCTTGTCCGAGAAGCTCGCCGACGAGCCTGAGACGCTCGTCCAAGTGACCAATATGAACCTCGCCATGGTCGCAGAGGCGATCGAGCGCAATGGCGGATATGTGGACAAGTTCATCGGCGATGCGGTCATGGCGGTCTGGGGCGCGCCTGTGGAGGTGGACGATCCCGCGACCCGCGCCGCGACCGCGGCCATCGAGGCCATGGCGGGCCTGAAAGAGACCAATGCGCGCCTGCCGAAACCTGATCTTCCTGCGGTCGATATGCGCATTGGGATCAATCTCGGCACGGTGATCGCCGGCAATATGGGGTCCGAGCGCCGCCTCAATTACACCATTGTCGGCGACCCGGTGAATTTGGCGGCGCGCCTGGAGCCCGCCTGCAAGGTCTATTCGATCCACATTCTGGCTGGCGAAGATCTCGCGCACCGATTGGATTCCTCAATCGTGTCGCGATGCGTGGATTACGTGGCCGTGAAGGGCAAAGTTCGGCCCGTGAAGGTGTTCGAGATCATGGGCTTCCGGGCCGAGACCTCCCATGACGAGCTGGACCGACTGGCGCGTTTCCAAGAAGGTCTTGAGATGTATTGGGCCCGCCGCTTCGAAGAGGCGGAAAAAGTCTTTGCGGAATTGGCGGATGGCGACACGGTCGCTAAACTCTACGTCGACCGCACCCGGCGGTTTCGGGCCGAACCGCCGCCGGAGGATTGGGACGGTTCCGTGGCGTTCATGACGAAGTGACGCCGAGAAAAGGGGAGACGCAGCATGGCGACGTTTCGAGACGATCTTTCGCGGCGCGCCGCATTGGGTGCAATCCTTGCAGGCGGCTGCGGGCTGACCACCGCCTGCGCCGGCGCGGGGATCAGCATTGGAGGGGTCGAGCTCAACCGATCGGACATCGATGCGGTGGGCAATCTCGTCCAGAGCTTTCGCATGAGCGAGGAAGACGAGATCGAACTCGGGCGAACCACCTATGGCCCCCTGATCGATCAGAGCGGCGGGCGATACGCCAACCGCTCCGTGCAAGCCGAAATGGATCGCTTCGCCGCGGCGGTGTTCGAAACGACGAGCCGGCCCGCATTGCCTTGGACCGCCACCGTCATCGACAATGACGAACCGAACGCCTGGGTGCTTCCGGGCGGCATGGTCGGCGTCAATAAGGGGCTGCTGCGTTACGTCGATAATGAGCACGAATTGGCCGCCGTGGTCGCCCATGAAATGGGCCATGCGGAGGAGAGCCACGCCATCAGCGAATTGCGCCGCCAAAGCATGGCGGACGTCACGGCGCGCGCCGCGGGCAAGGGCGCCGACTTCGCCATTGACGGGGCCGCCGGCGAGATCGCGGGCATGGCGGTCGAGCAGGTCGCGCGCGGCTTCGCCACCTTCGCAGTTTTTGGCTACTCACGCGGGGCGGAGTTGGAGGCGGATCAGCACATCCTGACCGTCTTCGACCGAACCGGACACGATCCGAACAAAGGCGCGCAGTTTTACGAGACGCTTCTCGAGCTGATCCCGACCAGCGTCGACAAAGACTTCAGCACGTCGCTGTTCGCCGGGCATCCGGAGACGCGCAAGCGTTTGGCGCAGTTGCGTGAAGAGGCTGAGGGCAAATCCGGCCGCGCGACGGGGCCGGGGCGCGACATGTTCGCGTCGCTCAAGCAGACCTTCCCGACCCGCGATCACTATCGGCGCAACCCGTCGGCGACGTGATCCGCCCGCCGACGGCGCGTCCCCTCATCAGCCCGCGGCGGCGGAGGGGACGTAGCCGGCGGTGGCGCCGATGATCAGCCCGGCCAGGATGAAGCCGATCAACTGATTGCCTGAATTGATCAGAATGAGACGCATCGGGCGTTCTTCAAACACGACGGTCTGAAGGCCGACCGGAAGCGAGAAGGTCACCCACGCGACAAGCGAGATGATCAGACCGCTCATCCAGCTCGGCTGGTCGCCGATGGCCCCGATCAACAGCCAGAGGCCGATGACCGTCAAAAGATTGATGCCAAGACCGTAGAGCAGCACTTCCGCACGGCTGCGTTCCTCGCGAACCTCCCGCATGGAGGCTTCCAGCCACACTTTTTGGAACATATAGGGGCCGTACCAAAGGTGGCCGACGGCGCGGATCAGAAACAGGCTCAGAATGATCCCGCCGATATCGTACAGATTGACGTCGCCGAAAGCCTGAAAAATCGACATGGGTAACCCCCAAACCTTCCCCGAACCGCGACGGAACCTGCCCTAAGCGTTCAAATCCTGCAACCCGCCAATCGGCCAGGGCGGCGCGGGCTTGAAGGCGGCGGCCAGAGCGCCGAGCAAGCCGCGCACCTTGGCCGGCGGCGGCCGGTCCGGCGGCGTCAACGCATGAATCTGAAGCGGCGGCGCGCCATAGGACGGCATGATGCGGCGCACGCGGCCGGAGGTAAGAGCGTCCGCACATAGAAAAGCGGGAATGCGCGCGATGCCCAGGCCCTGTTCGGCCGCATAAAGCAGGGCTTCCCCGTTATTGGCCGTCAAAGGGCCGTCGATCCGTACGGCGCGCGCCGCGCCGTCCGGCCCCACGAAGCGCCAGACGCGCCGCTCGGCTCCGAGCGCGTAGTCGAGGCATGAATGGTCGCGCAACGCCTCGGGCGAACTGGGCTCTCCCCGCCGCGTCACATAGTCCGGCGCGGCGACCAGCAGATACGCCGCTTCGGCCAATTTTCGTGCGCGAAGCGAGGAATCCGGATGATTCGCCAACACGCGCACGACCAAGTCGTAGCCCTCGTCGATGAGGTCGACCCGTCGATCCTCGAGATCGAGCGACGCGGTGAGATCCGGATGCCGATCGAGATAATCGGCGAGCACGGGCGCCACATAGCGCGCCCCGAAGGCGACGGGCGCGTTGATCCGCACATGGCCGATCGGGTCGGAATGCAGGTCGGCGGCTTCCGCCTCCGCCGCGTCCAAACGGCCCAGGACGTCTTGCGCCCGCGTGAGGAAGCGTGCTCCGGCTTCCGTCAGGCGAACCGCGCGCGAGCTTCGGTGAAACAAGGCGACGCCAAGATGAGTTTCGAGCGCGGACACATGCTTGCTGACCGCCGCCTTGGACACGCCGAGCGCCGTTGCGGCCTGGACAAAGGATTGGGCCTCTGCGACTGCCAGAAAGCTTCTAAGCGCAACGAATCGGTCCATGTCGTGGGATCCCGCGGCGAGGCGGCGGCGCGCTAGACGTCTTCTTTCGGCTCTTTCGGCGCCCAGGCTTTCAGAAAGGCGAGAACGTCGTTCGGATCGCGATCTCGCGCGTCGCGGAATTCAGTGGAGGCCGACGCGTTCAGCAATGCGCCCCGGGCGGTGACGACCGCCAGGGTTGGGGCGCCGATCAACTTCTCAACCCCCAATCGGCGGACCGCGTCCAAATTCTTGTCGTACCGGCCGACATCGATTTCGACGATCTCGAAACAGGCGTCGAGCACGCGCTCATGTTCAGGCAACTCCAGCATGGCCGCCAGGATTCGGCAATCGGGGCACCAATTGCCGCCCAGCACCGCGAGGATGCGGGTTTCCCGGGCCTCAGCGCGCGCGAATGCGCGATCCAACGCCGCCTGGGCGTCCAGATCCGGGTCATAGGGCTTCGGAATCGGCCCCGAAACGGCGGTCGCCGACCTGCCCACATCGGCCACGGTCGCGGTGCAGCTCAAGGACGAAGCGTCCTGCCCCGTCTCCGTGCAGGCCGCCAAAAAAAGAAGCGTCAACGCCGCGAGAACGCGCATATGCCATCACCCGTTCGTTTTAACGAACGATAGATTGGCGAAAGCGGACGGAGGTTCAAGCCCTTCAACGGATCGTGAGCGCTTGCCGGGCGCGCCGGGCCCTTCTACGCTCTTCACATTCCTCACAACGAACGACGACTGGATAGGGCGAAACCTTATGGCGGCCTTTTACGATCTTGTGGACACAGTCAGCGCCTTCCTCTGGAGCGGCCCGATGATCATCATGCTGCTCGGGGTCGGCCTTTACTTCATGATCCGGCTGCGCGGCCTCCCGATCCGTCGTCTGTTTCCCGCCGTCGGCGAACTCTGGGGCGGCCGCAAAGCGACCGGCGAAGGCGAGATCACGCCATGGCAGGCATTGTCCACGGCGCTGTCCGGTCAGGTGGGTACGGGCAATTTGGCCGGCGTGGCGACCGCGATTTCGCTCGGCGGCCCGGGGGCGGTGTTCTGGATGTGGATCACGGCGCTGCTCGGCATGGCGTCCGCCTTCGCCGAGTCCAGCCTCGCCGTCCATTATCGGGAGCGCGATGCGGACGGCCATGTTCACGGCGGTCCCATGTATTTCATCGAGAACGGGCTTGGCGCGAAATGGAAATGGCTGGCGGTCACATTCGCCGTGGGCACGATCTTCTCAGCGCTTTCGACCGGCAATATGATCCAGTCAAACTCGGTGGCCCAGGCCATGGTCGAGGCGTCGGGCGATCGGTTGCCGTCCTGGGCCGCCGGCCTGATCGTCGCGGTGGCCGCCTTCGCGGTGATCATCGGCGGCGTGAAGTCGATCGGCTCCGTGGCGGGCAAGGTCGTGCCGAGCATGGCGCTGTTCTACATTCTGTGCGCCTTCTCCATTCTTGTGCTCAACGCCGCCGAGCTGCCCGGCGCCTTGGCGACGATCGTGCGCGACGCCTTCACCGGAAGCGCGGCCGTGGGCGGCTTCATCGGCGGTTCGGTGATCGTCGGCATACGTTACGGCGTGGAGCGCGGCCTGTTTTCCAATGAAGCGGGGCAAGGCTCGACGGCGATCGCCCACGCCGCCGCTCAAACCGACGAGCCCGTCCGCCAGGGCGAAATCGCCATGGTCGGCACCTTTGTCGACACGCTGGTCATCTGCACGATGACGGCGCTCTTGATCCTTGTGGTCCCCGGCGAGAGCTACAAGCACAATCCGGCGCGCGCCGCCTTGGCCATGTGCGACGCGCAGGTGGAGACCGTGGACGTCTCGTCCAGCCTGATCTCGCGCATGCCGAAAGGCTCCACAGATTTGGAATCGACTCGTCTGCAGCAGCTTGAGGACACCCGCCAAGAGGCGACGGCGGCCTTGGAGGCGTGCCGATCGGCCGGCATGGAGATTGAGGAGATCGCCTTCCGCGCCGCTCGCGAGGACGTTCAAGTGGCGTCCGGTTATGCGTGGCGATCCGACCTGGAGGCGTCGGAGGTGACGACCGCCGTCTTTCGAGAAAGCGCGATCCCCTTTGGCGGGATATTGATCGCCACGGCCTTGGGTCTGTTCGCGTTCACCACAATTTTGGGTTGGTCCTATTATGCGGAGCAGGCGATCGTCTATCTGGTGGGCGAATGGGCTGCGAAACCGTTTCGGTTCGTATGGGTGGGCATGTTGTTCGTCGGCGCCATGCAGCAGGTCGACTTCATCTGGAAGCTGGGCGGCATCGGCAACGCCGCCATGGCCGCGCCCAACCTTCTGGCGTTACTCTTACTTTCCGGCGCGGTGGTGAGGCTGGCCCGGAAAGGCGGACGTCTCAGCGGTCCGGTCGAACCTGAGAAGAAACCGGCGGAGTAGCGCGGTCGTTTTCGCAACCGGGCGGGGCCGTCGTCGGCGCCACCGCGAAGCGCACGCTTCGACCCGCCCCGAAGGCGTAGGGGGCCTGGACGATCACCCCGTGCGCGAAATCCGGCGGCGCGCCGAAGCGCTCGACGAAAACGCGCAGGGGCGTGATGTCGTCGTCCAGATGGTTGGCGCGCCAAACGAACACGCAAGGCCCCTGCCGGGCCGGCGACGCCAGTTCTTGACGTTCAACGGCGTAATAGGCCGGGCTCGCATCGAGCGCGCGCAAATTGCCGGCGATCGAGAACGGGTGCTCCCACGTGTGGACGGCGCGGGCTTCAAACGCCGCGATGGCTTCGGCGACCGGCGCGTAGCGCACATTCGCATAGGCGTTGCCCTCGCCGCGTCCGTCGATCCACGCCTTTCCGATGATGAAGGCCGGGCCGGCCAGACCCGTCACCGTTCCGACCACGATCATCGCGCGTGCGATTCGCGACCCCTGGCCCCCGGCCCGCGCTGAGGCGAGCATGACCAGCGTCAGAGGCGCGAACACCAAAGTGAGGTGCGTGCGGGTCCGCCCGGCGCCGGTGACGAGCACGGCGAGAACCGTGACGAGCAGCGCAAGAACGGCCGCACGCGCCGCCAACCGCGCGGCGCCGTTCGCGTCGTCGCGGCCCATGGCCAAGCGCTTGAACCCGGCCCAGGTGGCGCGCGGTGCGGCGAGGGCGGCGACGAGCAAGGCGGGGCTTAGGGCGACGACCATATTGATCAGAACGGACGCCGCGCCCTCCCATCCCTTCCAGGCCGTCTCAACGTCGAACTTTTCGGTGACGAGCGCCTCCGCGGTTCGCCATTCCTGGGCGAGGGCTCCAAGGACCGGCGCGGTCGGCGCGAGCAATGCGACAAGCAACACGGCCCCACAGGGACCGGCGAGGGCGCGCCGGGCATTCGGCTCCCACCCCAAGGCTGCGAGAACGCCGGAGCCAAGCACGGCGAAATTCCACTTGGAGAGAAGCCCGAGCGCAAGCGCAACGCCCAACCACGCCGCCTTCGCCAGATTCGGGCGGGACGCGAAGGCGAGGGCGCGCTCCAAGGCCAACGCCCCAGTCGCGACCAGCAGGATCGAGTGCGTGTAGGCGGCCGCCGAGTCCACGCTCCAAAAGTGGGCGCCGAAAAGCGCAAACGCGCCGGCGCCTGCCCAGGATTCGTCGGCGAACATGCGCCGCGCCAAAGCGAGATAGGCGAGACCCGCCGCCGCGGCGAGACCGTGCTTCACGGCGAGGGCGACGGCCAAGGACGGGCCGCCGAACGCGGTCTCCGCGCATTTGTGGATCCAAGCGTAAAGCGGCGGATTCTTGATGTCCGGCGTGAGGGACCAGACCTGGGTCTGCCGAAGGATCTCCGCCTCGTCATTGGCGAGAGCCGGAAAGAGCGTGATCCGAATCGCAAAGATCAGGAACGCATTCGCCAGCACGAACGCCGCCGCCCCGCGCGGCGTCGCCAGCGCGTCAATCCATCCATCGCCTTTCATGGTCATGCGCCCATCCCCCATTTTGGAAGGTGTGGCGAAAGACGGCGGCTGACGAAAGGGGTCGCTCAGCGTCGGAAACGTCGGTCCACATAAGCGACGAGCTCCTCGACGCATTCCTCAACGCTCGAACGGTCGGTCTGAACGACCAATTCGGCGGCGCGTGGTTCCTCATAGGGTGCGGAAATGCCGGTGAACTCCGAAATCACGCCTTCACGGGCCTTTCGGTAGAGGCCCTTCGGGTCACGGCGTTCGCAGGTTTCCAGATTGGCCGCGACATACACCTCATGGAAGGCGTCGCCGGCGGCGGCCCGGGCCTGATCGCGATCCGCGCGATAGGGCGAGATGAACGCGGTCAGCACCAAAACGCCGGCGTCCGCAAACAGGGCGGCCACCTCGCCGACACGTCGGATGTTCTCGGCGCGGTCCGTTTCGGAGAATCCGAGGTCTCGGTTCAAACCGCGGCGCACATTGTCGCCATCCAAAACATAGGTGACGTAGCCGCGGTCGAAGAGCCGCTTCTCAAGCGCCGTGGCGAGAGTCGATTTGCCCGCGCCGGACAGGCCCGTGAACCACATCACGCCGCCCGCATGGCCGTTTCGACGGGTCCGATCCGTCTTCTCCACCGTCAGGTCGACGGGCGACAAATGCAGCGCGGAATCGGACGCTTGGCGACGCGCATCCTCCAACCCATGGTCGGAAATCACCCCGCCTCCGGCGATGTCGTAATCATCCACCAAGACGAAACGGCCGGTGCGTGCATTGGACTCAAAGTCGTCAAGCGCGATGGGACGCATCGTCTTCAGCGTGATTTCGCCGGCCTGGTTGCGTTCGATCCGGTCGCCTTCCAGGCGTTCCAGCGCGCTGGTGTCGATGACCGCGTGAACCGCTTCGGCTTGCACCGGCGCCTCTGCGGATCCCAGTTTCAGTTTGTAGCGTTTGCCCAGAACGAAGGGCTCGCGGCCAAGCCAGAAGACGCGCGCCCGAAAGGTGTCGGCCACAACGGGGGGCTGCGCCTCAAAGGCGGCGATCTCGCCGCGCTCCACGAAGATCTGGCTTTCGAGCGTAAAACCGACAGACGCGCCGGCTTCGGCGTGGGCGCGCGTCACGCGCTCGCCAAAGGCCCAATCCTCGATCGTCTTGACGCGCCCGGTCCGCCCCGACGGCATGAACACCAAGCGGTCTCCGACCTCGATCGCGCCGGACTCGATGCGCCCGGCGATGATGCGCCGCTCGTCAAATTTGTAGACGTCCTGAACAGGCATCCGCAGCGGAAGATGTTTCGCCGCGGAGGATGGGGAGAATGCGTCAAGCGCGTCCACCAAAGTGGGGCCGTCATGCCACGTCATATTGTCGGCCCCGGCCCCGTCGCTGCGGCCCACCACATTGTCGCCTTCCCTGGCGGAGGCCGGGACGAAATAGGTCGCGGTCACCCCGATCGACCGGAGATAGTCGTCGAAACCGCGTCGGACCTCGTCAAACCGCGCCTGCTCATAGCCGACCAGGTCCATCTTGTTGACGACCACGGTCACTTGGCGCACGCCGAGAAGATGCAGCAGATAGCCGTGTCGGCGGGACTGTTCCTGCACGCCTTCGGCCGCGTCGACGACCAACACGCCCGCATCGGCCTGGGACGCGCCGGTCACCATGTTCTTCAGGAACTCCACATGGCCGGGCGCGTCGATCAGCACGTAGTCACGCTTCGCCGTCTTGAACCAGATCTGCGCGGTGTCGATCGTCACGCCTTGGTCGCGCTCGGCTTGCATGGCGTCCATCAGAAACGCCCACTCAAAGGGCATGCCGCGGCGCTCGCACATGGCGCGGATCGCTTCGACCTTGCCGTCGGGCAGCGAGCCCGTGTCGTGGAAAAGTCGGCCGACCAAGGTCGACTTGCCGTGATCGACGTGACCGAGAATGACGATCTTCAGAAGTTCGCGTTCGCCATGCGGCGGGTGGGGGGCGGTGGTCATGGGGCGACCCTTACATGTACCCGTCAGCGCGCAGGCGCTCGAAAGCGTCCTCCGCTTCGTGATCCATGGCGCGGCCGGCGCGCTCTTCGGTTTTCGTGCGTTCGAGCTCCGCGATGATCTCCGCGATGGTGGCCGCGTTCGACTCGATCGGATTGGTGATGCCCTTCTCCCCTAAGGAACGGTAACGCTTTCCATCTTTGGCGAAGTAAAGCTCGACCAGCGGGATTTGTTCCCGTTCGATGTATCGCCAGATGTCGAGCTCGGTCCATTGCAGCAAGGGATGGATCCTGATGTGCACGCCTTCCGGGTAATCCGTCTTGTACTGATCCCAAAACTCGGGCGGTTGGTCTTTCATCTCCCAACGCCCGTCCGCGGCGCGGGGACTGAAGAACCGCTCCTTGGCGCGCATGGATTGCTCGTCCCGCCGGATGCCGAGGATCAGGCCGTTGAAGCGGTACTTCTCGATGGCTTGGCGCACCCCGAGCGTCTTGCGCGCGGCGAGGCGCGAGGCGGGCGGCAAGGTCGGGTCCGTCATTTCGATGGGCGGGCAGGCATCGTCGATAAGCTTCAGGCCCCACTCCTTCACGTAACGTTCGCGAAAGGCGTAGGTTTCGTCGAACTCAAGGCCCGTGTCCAAATGGGCGACCGGGAACGGCACCTGGCCGAAGAACGCCTTTTTCGCCAGCCAAATCATGGTGTTGGAGTCTTTGCCCAGGCTCCAAAGCATCGCGATATTGTCGATGCGGTTGAACGCCTCCCGCAGAATGTAAATCGATTGGGCTTCCAACTGGTCGAGACGATCCATGGGCGCTCTGCTCTAAAATGGACCGCGGTGGACGAGGTGACGGTCGAAAACGAGATACGGGCCGCGCCGCGGCTTTCGATATCCCTAGGAGGCGATCGCGTTCCGAGTCCAGTCCGCGCGGCCGTGCTGTTTATTTCACGCCAAGCTTTTGCTGGAGGTCGGTCGAGGACGTCGTGTATTGAAAGCGCAGCTTTTCGCCGGGACGCGCCAGGCGAAACGCCTCCTGCGCCATCAGGGCGGCTTCGTGGAACCCGGAAAGGATGAGCTTCAGCTTCCCAGGATACCAATTGATGTCCCCGATCGCGAAAATGCCCTTTCGGCTGGTCTCGAACTTCTCCGTGTCGACCGGGATCAAATTTTCATGGAGATTGAGACCGAATTCCGCCACGGGGCCGAGTTTCATCGTCAACCCAAAAAAGGCGAGAAGCTCGTTGCAGGGAACGTCGATCTCCGTTTTGTCCTTGTTTTGGACCGTGATTGCATCCAATTGCGGTGCGTCGCCCTTTATGCCCTTGATCTGACCGATTTCCAGGCGCATCGCCCCTTGATCGACCAGCGCCCGCATTTTGGCCACGGAGTCCGGCGCGGCGCGAAATTCGTCGCGGCGATGGATGAGCGTGACGTGCTCTGCGATCGGCTGGAGGTTCAAGGTCCAGTCGAGCGCGGAGTCGCCGCCGCCTGCGATCACCAGACGGCGTCCACGAAAGCGCTCCATCTTGCGCACCGCATAGTGAACGCTCTTGCTCTCATAAGCGTCGATGCCCGGGATCGGCGGCTTCTTGGGTTGGAAGCTGCCGCCGCCCGCCGCGATGGCGATGACCGGCGCGGTCAAGACCGTGCCCTCGCTCGTGGTCAAACGGAAACGACCGTCCGCCAGCTCTTCCAGCGCCGTGGCCATTTCGTGAAGGTGGAAAACGGGCTCGAACGGCGCGACCTGCTCCATCAATCGGTCGGTCAATTCCTGGCCGGTGACGACCGGCAATCCTGGAATGTCGTAGATCGGCTTTTCAGGATAAAGCTCCGCGCACTGCCCGCCGGGGCGGTCGAGAATGTCGACCAAATGCGCCTTGAGGCCGAGCAAGCCGAGTTCGAACACGGCGAACAGGCCGACAGGCCCCGCGCCGATGATCACCACGTCGGTGTCGTGGCGGTTCGGTTCCGTGCTGTCCGTGATCGCGGCGTCGGCGGCGAGATCCATGGCGCTCAACTCTTCTTCGTTGAATGAAGATCGTGGCTTTAGCGGCTTCCCGCCGCCGATCCAAGAGGCGCGGCGTCGCGCGACCTCACGCCGTCCATTGGGCCGCCCAACGACCGACGAGAAAGGCGACGACGACCGCCACGCCGCCGACCGCCATGGTTTCGAGGATCGATGCAAAGACGGCGCGCTTTGCGGCCCGGCCGCGCAAGGCTCCAATCAAAGCGAGCGCGACGGCTGTGGAGGCGATCGCCCACAACAACGCCTTGTCGGCGTCGCCGAACACCGCATAGGGCGCCAAAGGAAGCGCGCCGGACGCCACGAAGGCGAGAAATGTGGCTGCGGCGCCGCGCAACGCGCCTTCGCGACCGCTGACGGATTCGGATGTCGTGGCCAAATAGTTGGACGCCGCCATTGAAAATGCGTCCGATAACAGCGCCGCCAACCCAATGATCACGATCACACGGATGGGCAGATCCGCGCCGACGACGCTCGCCACCACCGCGAAGGTGGTCACGATGCCGTCATTGGCGCCGTAGATGATGTCGCGGACGTGCCGCATCGCGGCGCAAACGCCCAGAAGCGTGTTGGCGCGGCGACTGATCGCGACCAGTCGCCGGCCAAACGAACACGATTACGGAAGCGCGATCGCGTCGACCGTCAGCTGGCACGACACGGAGCCCACGAGCGCCGCATAGACGCCGGTGTCGCCGCGCGCATCGGCGCCGAGACAAACGCGGGTCGGCATCTCCAGACCCTCAATCACCGTCACGTCTTCGCTGTAGATCAGCGCGCAGCTGTCCGCCGGCGAAAGCGAGCTTGAGATGTCCGTGATCTCGACCCGAGCTGTGCGCGGATTGATGAAGTGACCGCTCGGCGCATCGACGCAGCGCGGCTCGGCGCTGCAGACGCGGCGGCCAAGACGCGCGTCATCCGCCTCGCAGGCGTTGAGAACCGACAAGGTTTCGGCGGCTTGCGCGGCGCCGAAGGTCAGCGCCGCGGTCGCGGCCGTCAAAAGCAACGTACGCATGGTTACCCCCCAGATTGCGACATTGGTGGCCTCCGTAAAGCACGGACTATGTGAAGAATTCAAGGGAAAACATCCTCCAAAGGGCGTCATGGAGGTCCTGACGCCTCAAGCGACCTGAGGCCGCGTCGAGCGCAACGCGAAGTCGAAGCTTCATCTACGCGCCGCGATCGGCCTCATGCGCGGGTGATGTCGGCGTGGTTTTTTAGTCAGCGACCTCGACCGCGGCGCTCTGAAATCCAAGAGTCGCGCCTCTTAGGCCATACAGAGTTAGCGGCTCGGTTTGCGCACGCCTTTCGTGGCGGATCGGAAATGGCGGAATGAATAGGTTTTGCAATGGAGGCACATGAAAAAGGAGGGCGTCTCAAGCGCCAAGCGCTCCGCCATCCAGGGCCAACGCGCCACGATCTCCGCCGGATCCAAGAAGCGCTCACGCCAGCAAAGTTGGCACTGCCGCGCATAGAGGATCAAACCGCGCGCCGCGTCGCCGCCGATCGTGGGAACTTCTGGGGAATCCGCGTCCACGCTGTTCTCTCCTGCCTTGAGGCTAGAACATAACATGAACATTAGCCCTGGGGAGTCGGAACTTGGCCGCATGCGTCCGCTGCGCCTAAACTTCGTTCAGAGGAGAACGCCGATGCCCGCCACCTTGCGTCTGGGAGCGCCCATCTGGGCCGCCTTGCTCGCGGAATTTGTGCTGGTGGTCGTCGCGGTCTTTCTGGCCTTGGCGGCGGGGCAGTGGGCCGACGGGCGGCGGGCGGCGCGCAACGCCGACGCCGCGGTCGCACGCATCGCCACAGAAATGGCGGGCAATCGCCGTTATCTGATCATCGCGATCGATCAACATCAGAAAACGCTGGACGACCTTGATGCACGATTGGCGGCGATGCAGGCCCTTGATATCGCAACGGCGACGGATGAAGAAATCGCAGCTGCGGGCAGCATCACCCCCTTCCGCCCCTGGCGCGCGGCGTGGCGTCTGGCCGAAGGCCATGGCGATCTGGCCCATGTCGATCCTGATGTCGCCTTCAAACTGACCGCGGCCTATGAGCGGCAGGACCTCTACGCCACCTATGGCGCGCAATATCTGTCGGTGGCGTTCGATCTGAATTATCGTGACGAAGCGCGTGCAGACGCCGTACGCGACGCGATCGCGCAGGTTTTGTATACGCTGCTTTTGCTCGAACGGTCCCTGCTTGAGGCCTATGACGAGGCCTTGGCGGCCGTCGCCGCCTCGCCTTAACCCTGCGCTTCGTTCGAAGCTTATCGACGCACGCAAGAAGGACGACGCCGTCCGCCTGTGCAGGTTTTGGATTGCGCGCCGTTCTAAAGCGCTTTCCTTTGGAACGCCGCGGCCGACGCGTTGACGGCGCGATCAACCTGTCAGTAGCAAAAGCGCCCTAATCGGACGGACGGTCGGCGAAAGCCGCCAAAATTGGCGGCATGATCCGCCCAACCATTGAGGTGAGTTTGAACGGTTTGCGCGCGCCCGACGCCGTCGTCGGCAATCGGCTTTTGATCGACCAGAACGAGCCGGCGGGTTTCGCGGTTCGGGTCAATGTCACGCGCTTCGTCAGCATGGCTTTCGCCGCCTTCCAGGTCGTGAACCTCGTATGGATGTACGTCTCCTATGGACGTTGGACCCATGATCATCTGGTCGCCGTCGCGGTCATTATCATGCTGCTCGCCTTCGTCGCGACGCGCCGCTTGTATGAAAACAAAATCTTCAGCGTCTTCTTCTTTTTCATCCTGATCTATGCAGGCGTGTTCAGTTCGGCCGTGCCGGATCGTGGCGGGATCAACACGTCGCTTCTGCATTTCATCATCGTCAGCCCGATCATTGCAGGTTTCGTCGCCGGGTGGCGGGCGTCGTTGGTCTATGCGGCGCTTGGAATGATCGCTTTGCCGATCCTTTATGTGGTCGCAGCCGGCCCGCCCGACGCATGGCCGGCCATGGATGAAAGCCGCGAAGTTCGGCGTCTCGCCCAGGGGCTCTTCGGCTTGATGACGACGGGCATGATCGGCGCGTTTTTCAGCGCCAACACCTTTCGCGGGTTTCGGCTTTTGGAAACGCAGAACGCCGAGCTTCGGGCGGCCCGGGACCAGGCCGAGGCGAGCGCCGAGGCGCGCGAGGCGTTTCTGAGCGTTTTGAGCCACGAATTGCGGACCCCGCTGCACCAGATCATGTTGGCGAACGACCTGCTTCGGCGAAACGCCGATGAAGCGCTGAACGACGAAATCGAGACCGCGGCGCAAAACCTCTATGATCGGCTCGGCGACCTGATCGAATATGTGGAGCTCAGGTCCGCCAAACCCCATCCGGCTCCGGAGACGGTGGGTCTCCCCGTGTTGGCCGCGCGTATCCAGAATGCGGTGCGGCCCTATCGACGGGCGCCCATGACGATCGAAACGCCGCAGGAGGCGCAGCCGAAGCTTCATTGCGAGTCGCGACGACTCGTACGCGCGGCCGTCGAGGTGATCCGAAACGCGCATGAAGCCCTGGGCGTGAGCGCGGTCCACGTCCGCATCCATTTGCAGATGCAACACCTTGCCGACGCGATCCATATCGACGTCGAGGATGACGGCGTCGGCATGAGCGACGACCAGATCGGCAAGGCGCTGGAGCCCTTCGTGCAAAGCTCCTCCAGCTTGGCGCGGGAGAAGATGGGGTTTGGGATCGGTCTCGCCTTCGCCGACGAATTGGTGCGAAGCGTCGGCGGATCGCTCACCATTGCGCGACGGGCGGAGCGTGGCACCCGGGTTCGGCTCGTGGTCCCCGCGACGCCGATCGTAAGGTGACGCGCGTCACACGTCGCTGCCGAGAAGATAGAACGCGCCGGCGCCCAGCGCCGCGCCCATCAACTGCGCCAGAATGAAGCCCGGCACGTCGAAGGGGCGAATGGCCACATAGGTGTCCGTCAAGGCGCGGGCGAGGGTGACCGCCGGATTGGCGAAGGCGGTGGACGCGGTGAACCAAATCGCCGCGAAGATGAAGAGCCCCACCCCCATGGCCACAAAGTCCGGCCGCGCCCGCCGCACGAACAGGATCGTCGTCACTAGACCGAAGGTGGCCACCATTTCCGACGCGAACGCCCCGGCGCCGCCCCGCTCTTTCATGCCGACCTGCAGGATCGGCTCGGCGAACATGAGATGGACAAGCAGCACGCCGGCCACGCCGGCCGCGATCTGCACGAGCGCGTAAATCAGCGCGTCCACGGTCCCGATCTCGCCGCGCAGCCGAAAAATCAGGGTGACGGCGGGATTGAAATGGGCCCCGGAAATGGGGGCCAGCATCACGATCAAAACCGCCAGAGCCGCGCCGATCGCGGCCGCGTTGGCGAAAAGCGCCATCGCTTGGTCGACGGCGTAGCGATCCGCGGCCACGCCGGACCCGGTGATCGCCATCAGAAGAAAGGCCGTGCCGAGCGCCTCCGCCCCATAGGCGCGCGCCCGCGCATTCGCCGAGTTTTTGGTCATGACGCTCCCCACCCCGTGCGCCCGATGAGGCGCGCCCACAACTTCTAAGCTAAATCGATCGGCGCAAAGGAGGAACCGAAGCCCGCGCGCCGCGTCACCGCAAGAACGGGCCGAGGCGGTTCGATTTTCGCGCCGAAATGCGTAGACCGAGGGCGATATCGACGGCCCCGCGCCCTGAGGAGCCCCAATTTGTGAGCCTGCTCAAACCCTTTGGCGACGACATCTGGACGATGGA
Organism: uncultured Caulobacterales bacterium; assembly: GCA_964412525.1. GTDB lineage: Bacteria > Pseudomonadota > Alphaproteobacteria > Caulobacterales > CAYPOX01 > CAYPOX01. Next base: position 11,534 of record CAYPOX010000021.1, on the reverse strand, counting down.
CGGCGATCCGGTGCGCATGTTCGGCGTGATCCCCTTCACCACGCGCATGACCGTCATCCGGCTCGCCGATGGCGGTTTGTGGCTGCACTCGCCCGTTGCGCCGACTCCGCCCCGCCGGGAGGCCGTCGCTGCGGCGGGCGCGGCGCGCCATGTGATCGCGCCGAACAAGATCCACAGCCTCTGGGTCCGGCCTTGGAAAGATGAGGCGCCGGAGGCGGAGATTTGGGCGTCGCCGGAGTTCAAGGCCCGCCATCCGGACATTCCAGCGGGCGGCGTTCTCCTCGACGGCGCCGATCCGCCCTGGTCTGCGGAGATCGACCATATCGCCGTCGCCGGCCACGCCTTTCTGGACGAGGTGGTCTTTTTGCACCGGCGGTCGAAGACCCTGATCCTCACGGACCTGATCCAGAAGCACGTGGCCGCTGGCGAGACGTGGTTGTGGCGGCTCGTCAAGCGCGCCGGAGGCGTTCTTGGGGAGAATGGCGGCATGCCGCTGGATTTACGCCTCAGCTTTCGGGACAGGATCGCCGCCCGAGCCTGCGTGCAGCGGATCATGGCGTGGGACTTCGACCATCTGATCCTGTCCCACGGCCACTGCGTTCAAAACGACGCCAAAGAGCACGTGGCGCGCGCCTTTGCTTGGCTTCTTGGTTAGGGCGAATTGTTACGGAAGCTGACCAACCGCGGCGGACAATTTTTCGCGGTCCAGAGCGCATAGATGAGCCGCCGCCACGTGAGGCGCACGGCGGTCATGCCCGCGGTCCCACGACCCCGATCTGCCCGCGCGACCAACCCACAAAAAGTGTTTACTTGTTGTTTCACAACAGCGTGTGAATTCGTGATGATTTGAGCCTCGGTTAGATGCAAGGCATGGTAATCCGATTGGATGTTGTCAGGAGGACGCCGTGGCGGACGTCTTCATTTCATATTCGCGTCACAATCGAGACCGTGTAGCGCCCTTGGCCGCCGCATTGGAGGCCGAAGGCTTTACCGTCTGGTGGGACGAGCGCCTGACGGGTGGCGACCGATACACCGCTGAAATCGCACGAGAACTGGACGCGGCGCGCATTGTGGTTGTCGCTTGGTCCGCGACTGCAACCGAATCGCGGTGGGTCCGAGATGAAGCCGAGGCAGCCGCTGAAACCGATAGATTGGTCCCCCTTCAATTTGACGACAGTAACCCGCCGCTTGGTCTTCGTCAGTTTCAATCAATTGACTTCGCAGGATGGCCGGAGGATCGAAGCGCACTCCCAGCTCTGCTCAACGCACTGCGGAGACGCCTGGATGGGGACGACGCCCCAATGCGCGCAACGTACGCGGTCCGGACTTTGAAGGGCCGCCAACCATGGCTTCCGGTCCTTGCTGGAGTATTTTTGGTATTGACCTTTGGGGCCGGCGTTCTTTGGCTGGGTTTCACTTCTCCAAGTCAGCCGGCCCCTGCAGTGTCGCTCTCCACCGCGCCTGAGGGTCAGTACGTGATCCTGGTCGCTGATCTCGAGAATGATGATGACCGCCGCACCTTCTCACGCGCGGTGGCGGACGCCCTGGAAGTCGCTCTGCAGGAGACAGGCGCGGCGAATGCGCCGATTTGGATTGAACGCCTGCCGCGCACCATCGTCGTTGGCGGGGTCGGAATGAAGGAGGACGTGCGCACGGCCGAGGCGCAGGCGCGCGATTGGCTCGCCGAAACAGGGGCGGACATTGTCATCTGGGGCGAAGCCGTCCCGGAACTGAGCGCGTACACCTTGCGGCTGACCACAGCCGACACCCATGATTTCTACCGCTACGCGTTCGACGATTTGCAATTCGGCGCGCCGCTTTTGGAGGATTTGGCGCCGCTGGTCCTAGGCGCCGCATTGGCGGAAGCCGGGTCCGTCGACATGCGCGATGCGACCGCCGGCGCGCTCGGCCCATTGGTCGCGCGCTTGCAGCCCCTGGCGCAATCCCCGCCAGACGTTTTCACCGGCGACCAAGTGCGTTCGCTTCGCTTGGCCTATGCCCGCGTCGCGACGGAATATGGCGAGATCGCCGCAGGACAAGCCCAACTCGCCGAGGTGGTCGCCGTCTTGGAGAAGACGCTTGAGGCGACCAATCGCGAGGACAATCCCGAGGCATGGGCGCGGGTGCAACAATCCTTGGCGGACGCCCTGTTCCGCCTTGGCGAGAAGGGCGCGACCGACGCGCTCCAAAGGTCCGCGGACGCCAGCAAGGCGGCGCTGACCGTCTTCACCCAGGAGTCGTCGCCGGTCGAATGGGCGCTGTCGCAGCAGAAATTGGGATCGGCGCTTTTCCGCCTTGGTCAACGGGGAGAGTTGGACGCCCTCAATGAGGCGGTCGCCGCCTACTACGCGGCGGTGACGGTGTTGACGGAACAAGCTGAGCCCCAACGATGGGCAAGCCTGCAAAACAATCTCGGGCTCGCCCTGCTTGAAATTGCAAGACAAGGGCAAAGTGACGCCTTCGCAAACGCGGCGTTCCGAAAATCAATCGAAGCTTATGAAGCGGCGATGCGTGTTTGGACGCGCGAGGCCGCGCCGATGGATTGGGCGAAAGTTCAGAACAATCTCGGGCTGGTGTTTCAGGAGCTGGCCTATCGCGGTGAGGAAGGCGCTTTGGAGGACGCGATCTCGGCCTTCCAAGAAGCGCTCCAGGTTCGGACGCGGGAGGCCGCCCCCATGGGATGGGCGGAACTGCAGCAAAATCTCGGCAATGCTTTGACCGCCCATGCGCAGAACGGGCAGGCCGGCGCCTATGAAGACGCGGTCGCCGCTTACGAGAACGCCGCCGCGATTTGGACACGGGAGGCCAATCCTGCGGGATGGGCGTCCATCCAGTACAATTTGGGCTTTGTTTACGGGAAACTGGGCGAGCAAGGACAGCCCGGCGCCAACGAACAGGCGATTGAGGCCTATCGCAACACGTTGGAGGTTTGGACGCGCGACGACGCGCCGGAGGACTGGGCGACGACGCAGTATTTTCTTGGCCTCGCGCACAGAGACTTGGGACTCGAAGAAGAGGACTCGTCTGCGCTCAACGAAGCGGTCATCCATTTCGAGAACGCCGCCCAAGTGATCACGCGGCACTCCGACCCTTGGACATGGGGAATCGTCCAATTCGAACTTGGCCAAACCCACACCGCACGCGCCCGCACCGGCGATCGCGGTGCCGTCGACGCCGCGTTGACCGCTTTTTCCGCCGCGCTCACAGTTAGCGATGACGGAAGCACCGCATGGGCGTGGAGGCAAACTGCGCGCGCTGAGGCGCTCATCCTTAAAGCCGAGGCGGACGGTGATCCGTCTGCGGCGCGCGACGCGGTCATGCAACTGGACGCCGCCATCGCCGTCTTCGAGACCGCAGCGGATGATGAGGCGTTGGCCACCGCCCGCGCGAGGCAATCGCAGGCCAGCGACGTATTGAGCCAATTGGAGACCGGTTGAGCCAGTTTCTGTGTACGACACAGAACTAGCCCAAATCCGCCGTGTCCTTGCCGTGTCTTTTATTGAAAAGTTGGAGGTTATTTAAGACGAGGATTAGTATGGTTCAAATTTTTGGGCGCGGGACATGGCCAGGCTCCATGAACTCATGAAATTCACAGCCGAACCACCCAACAATGATTCACAATAGTGAATTGATTCTATAAATCCCGTCAGATGACGGAGCCTGCCAGAAAGGGGCGCGTCGAAACGCGCATCCATTGGGCCATGTTCAATGATATCGATTCTAAAGCGAATGCGTCAGCAACCCGAAATGGGGCTCACGGTCCCATCCGAATGCGAATTTTTGAAATCGAATGTGTGCCGCAAAATGCTGGCGGATGGGGTGTCCGTATAACTCCCGTTTCCCCTCATCTCAGCGCGCCTAAAAAACGCAAGTTATGGCAACATTTTAGTGCCACATCCGTCTCGACATGTCTCTCGATATGTCCCTTAATCGCAGTTGTGTGATAGGGCTGCAAATAGGGCAGATAGTGAGATGCGGTGGCTCCGCGGAGATTGAACAAGCTGAGCGCGCGCGCCGTCGCGACCCTCAAAGAGCCTGGTCGGCATAGCGACGGCGGCGGGCTTTATCTGAGCGTCGGTCCGGGTGAGGCGCGCCGTTGGGTGTTTCTGTTCCGATGGCGCGGCAAACCGCGGGAGATGGGGCTTGGATCGGCGAAATCCGTTTCGCTCGCCAGAGCGCGTGAGAAGGCCGCTGAGGCGCGCGCACTCATCGCCGAGGGTGTAAACCCCATTGAGGCGAGAAAGGCCGCCAGAGCCGTTCCCACGTTCGGCGCATTCTGGCCCGATGTGGTCGAATCGCTTTCCCATCAATGGCGCAATCCCAAGCACGCCTCTCAGTGGAGCGCGACCCTCGAATCCTATGCCGGGCCGTTGGCGCAGCTCCCTTTGAACCGCATCGAAACCGGCGACGTTCTCGAAACGCTTAAACCCATTTGGAACGACATTCCCGAAACCGCGAACCGCGTTCGAGGGCGGATCGAAAAAGTTCTCGACGCGGGCAAGGCGCGTGGCTTTCGAACCGGCGAAAACCCGGCGCGGTGGCGTGGCCATCTCGAAAACCTTTTGCCCAAGCGCCAAAAACTGAGCCGCGGCCACCATCCCGCGCTCCCCATTGATGAGATGGCCGCCTTCATGGCGGCCCTTCGAACGCGCCAGGGCGTGGCGGCGCTGGCGCTCGAATTCGCCATTCTCACCGCCGCCCGTTCCGGTGAGGTGCGCGGGGCCACATGGGCGGAAATCGACGCTGAGGCCGGCGTCTGGACCATTCCCGCGGCGCGCATGAAATCCGGACGTGAACACCGGGTGCCGCTCTCGGACGCCGCCGTGGCTGTTGTAGAGACGGTGCGCCCCTTGACCGACGGCGTTGCGGACGCGCTGATATTCCCCGGCACCAAGGGAAGGCCGCTTTCGGATATGAGCCTCGCCGCCGTGCTTCGCCGCATGGGCTATCCGCGGGAGCGGGCGAGCGTTCACGGCTTTCGCTCGACCTTCCGCGATTGGGTGTCAGAGCGGACTGACTTCCCGCGTGAGTTGGCCGAATCGGCGCTCGCCCACACAGTGGGAGACGCGACGGACCGCGCCAATCGGCGGGGAGACGCCTTGGCGCGGCGGCGGGAGATGATGGAGGCTTGGTGTCAAGAGACTATGGTTTCGAACCGATAAAGCTATCGGACTTAGCTGATGATTCGAAGTATTCCAGCGGAGCGACCACAAAGAAAGGTGCAACCGTTCGGTTGGAGGTGAGCTACCCAAATTTTGAGAAGAAGAAAATCGCCCGATTAATCGAGGTTATCGATAAATTCGAAACAATTATTGAAGCGGCAGAGAGGCTCGATGATTTTCAAGTTTCAAAAACCGCTGCATGGAAATGCTTACAACTGTGCTCAATATGGCGTCTTCCTCTTCCAAAACATACACGAATGGTTATCAACACAATCATCAACAATGTGGAAACAAATGTAAGCAGCGATTGGAACGCAGCTTGGGGCAGCATAAAACACTATCGAGGAGAAGAAAAATCGCGGATATACTTCGAGATAATTTGTAACAGTTTCATGCTTAGAAAGCATGGCAAAAACAGAACTCTTGGCGAAGATTTTTTCGCAGACCTTTCTGAAATATGCGGACTGAAAACGCCAAGAACGGCCCGCGATTATTTCGAAAAAATTGGTTTAAGCATGACTTTAATTGATCAAACGCGGTCTGACATGGAATTGCTCAAGAAGCTTGATTGGCCGGCATGTGCATTGGGCATGCGCAACAATTCCCCATCCGGTTCGGAGTCGTCTGCGTAGTTTTGAATCAATGAGCCCTGCATCGTCCTTGCGTCTCTGTGGATGTCCCATAGGGATTCAAGGAAGGACCTGAACTTTGACTAAAGAAAGAGATAACCGCCAACTCGCGGTGTCAATCGATGAAGCGGCAGACATAACCGGTGTCAGTCGCCCAACAATCTACCGAATGATACAAGACGGATCGCTGCCCTACGTCAAACTACGAAAGCGAACCCTGATCCGCGTCGTCGATATTGAAGCCCTTTTGGAACTCTTCCTCAATGGGGGCGACCAATGAGTAGGGCGGACCGACAACAAAAAGCCCCCGGCGACGCGCCAACGTCGACCGAGGGCATGGGTGCAAACCTAGGCGGTAAGCACCTAAACGATAACGACAGTGGCGGCGGGTCGAAAGCCCTTTTAGTCGTGAAAGTGGAGCCGGACGGCCCCGTCATCGTCATCTCGGAGCCTCGCCAGAAGCAAACTCTTCGTCTTCTCATCGAGAAGGGAGAGAAGGGCTTTACCTCCGGCGAGGCGAGCCCGCTGGGCTGGGCGCGGCGCACCTCAGGCTATGCGCATAACCTGCGTCAGTTGGGCGTACCCATCGCGACGGATTGGGAGACGCTTAGTGACGGCACCCGCGTAGGCCGCTATCGCCTCACCGCCCAGCTCACCATTTTGAGCGACGGCGACGCGTGACGGATGGCCGGTTCACATCGGTCGCGGGACTCTCCCCATGCGCGGATCTATGCATCTTGGATGCATCTCCCCGCATGGCGGACGCTCTCGACCCATGCCCGTGCGCTCTTGGTCGAGCTTTTGACCATGTACCGCCCGGACAAGCCCAACGCCTTTCCGCTTTCCAACCGTGCGGCGGCGACCATGCTGCAATGCGCGCAAAAGACGGCGGCGAAGGCGGTGGGCGAGCTGGTGGAGCGGGGATGGCTTATCCTCGAACGCAGTGGCGGGACGGAAGGCGCGCGCTGCGCTCGTGGCCGCGTCGTCAGCCTCACCAAATGGGGCACAGACGCGCGCGACCCCTACGAGCCGTTTCGGCATTGGCGGCCTGCCGATTCCGAAGGGGGTAAAAAGTAGGCACGTCGATTTTCTCGACGGGGTAAATGCGGGGTCTCAACGGGGTAAAATGTTGGGACCTCGCTGCCTCCGTCCACCGCGCTTGGATGGCTCGAAAAGCGGCGGTTTTGCTAGGAAGTGGGCTCACTGCGAGCAATTCCGGCCCGATTCGGTGCATCACCTATAGTTAGGTCCGCGCCCAACCCCGCCGCCAACAGCGCCGCTGACCAAATCATCGTCCCGCTCTGACGCAAAAAGTCAGCGAAAAGGGGCGAGCCATCGTTTCGATGCGCAACAATTTCCAACATCTGGCGGTATCGCTTCTTAGTTACCGTGGTGAGCGTCCGGCGTCAGCCGTCGGACGTTTTCATTACAACCCACGAAGTTCTCACTTTAGCTTGGGATGGCTCGCGCCCAGCGAATATGCTGCATCTAACGGAATGATAGATTGATCACTGGGCATTGTTCGGTTCTCCTTCCAGCTTCCACATTTCGGCCAATTTGGCCGCGGCATCCACGTTCTCTCGCCAAAGCTCTTCCGTTCCTCTTTGACCGCGATCTGCGTCAAATCGAAGATACATGATCAAATCTTTCTGTTTGTGCCAAGAGTAGCCGTGGCAGCCAGGCTTTGGCGGCGCCCGATCTCCTTTGTAGGCGGTGCAATTGATCAGGACCGACAAGTTCGATCCAATGTGATCTATATGGTACGGATTTTCTCCACTTATCGGCCCGTCAATATTTTGCTCATGGGTTTTAATATTGACTAACGGCCGTCCTGTTTTTTCAAAGCTTTTGGCATTATTTATAAATCTTCGTGCTTCGCCGGAGTTTTCGCTTCCTGGAAGGAATGGCCAAAGTATACTAAAAGTCACCACGTATTCGTCCGGCCCTGGCGGCTCTCGTCCTGCCTCGCACGGCGTTCGCGTACCTGTCTTTATGAGGTTACGTTCAACGTAGCGAAGACTAGGAATCCAGAAGGAGGCTCCCAGAGTTGATACAAGAGGTCTTTTGACCAGATCAGGATTGTACTGACCTGTTTCTTGATCAAATCCAGTTTGACTTGAATTTTCTGCAAGCGTTTTCTTGTATACGTCAAGATCAAACGGGGCTCTTCTTTCGTCCCATCTGCTGCTTGGTTGGAGATAACCTGAGGGTAATTGGAACCAGACGCCACGACCCCAAACATAAACGATGCTGTCGAAACGACGCCCCGTAAATTCAATCGGTTCTTCCTCGGACCAGGGCTGATAGAAGTAGGGGCGCACGAAGCGCGGCCTGTCCGGCCCTGCCCATTCCGGGCACGCGCCCTCCCTAGCGTCAGCCCGACAGACCACCAGCGTCAACGCCGTCGCGGCCAAAGCGCGGAGCCTGCTCACGCCCCACCCCCGATCTCCAGCACCGTGCGGCCGCCGCCGGGTTGGATCTGCAGGGTTTTGACCCTTTCGTCTTTCAAGGGGCCTTGGATCAGGTCGATACGCATCTTCTTTCTACCTCGTTTCCTCCCATAGAGTAAGCGTCCGGCGGTCACCATCGGGCGTTGTTAATGCTCTGCGGGGACAGCCCGACGCTTATAGCCCATCGTTTCGATGCGCAACAAATGACAACATCTGGGGGTTTTATAGGACTCTAAGCGGTTGCTTGTGTGACACGAGGCGGCATGCCGTTTCTCATGGCGCATAATAACCTAACCCACGGCTTGTAAAGCGCATTGAAGCTAGAACGACTAGCCCATTGGTGGCATTGTCGTGCATCTGGATTTCTGCGCGGAGCAAGACGATGCTGAAAGCGCTGCTTACATTTGTTGCAATCCTTGGTCTTCAATCAGCGGCTTTCGCGCAGGACCGATGGGTTCAAACGTACCACAAAGCTGATGAACCTGGCGAACTTGATGTCTGCCTTGCAATTCGCGAATATAGTCACGGCGCTTTTGTGTTTCGCATCTTCTCCAACGTAATTGATTTTATGTTTAAGCAGAATACTCTTGCGTTGCCCCCGTCTAAGGCTCTTGGAAACGTAAGGTTAGACTTAGGCCAAGCGTCCTTCACGCTACCTGCGTACAGCGCCAATGCGACCCCCAACACCACTTCCGTTGATTATTTTTTTATGAAGCCCACAACAGAACAGTTGCCTGGGTTGGTTAACGCTCTACGCGATGCAATGTCGGTCAAAGTCGTGTTTCCGAATGGCCAATTTTGGACTATAGGGCTTGAAGATAGCAACGCGGCGGTAGGAAGGGCCATCGATTGCTGGAAGCAGAACACCACAGGCCTTTTCAATAGCAACCCGTTTGAAGGCAAAGGTGATAACCCGTTTGCGCGCGAAAAGTGGCGCAGAACGTGGGACAAGTCGCCGTCTTAGAAACGCTTCCGACTATTTCCGCCAGCTGACCGCCGAACGCGTCGTCACCCGCTTCGAGCGCGGCCGTCCCATCCGCTCCTGGCAGCCCAAGCGCGACGGCGAACGCAACGAGGCCCTCGACACCTTCGTCTACGCCCACGCCGCCCTGCACGGGCTGATCAGCATGGGGCTCAGGCTGAACGAGGAGGTGGAGGGGGTGGGGCCCGAGCTTTCGCGACGTAGCACCGAAGGTGCGGCGGCTATTCGTTCGCCTTGGATGGCACAATAGATTGTGATACTCGGTTCCGCGGTAACTCACTCGACGGCTTATGAGGCTAGCGCACAGAGACTCAGATACATCTAGATTTCTGTTGCAAACGTCAGAATCCTCACCTCACCTCACCTCGCAAGCGGCATCCTCGAAGTTCGACATCGAGCTGAGGACACGGGTTCCATCGTCAAGATCATTATAGCTGACAGAACCGATGCGGTACTTCACGCCCTGACCGAGATCCATGGAGAACACAACGACCTCCGAGGGGCCTGTGATAGGATCCTGATAGAAGAGCGAGAACTTGAACCCGCCGCTGTGTTCACGCAGTCCCACTAGACGCGCCGGCTCTTCCATGCCGCGCCGTGCGACAACTGCTCGTTCGTGATCCCAAGCTAGGCTGACAACACGGGCGAGACTGCTATTGTCGAGAACATTGCAGTTCCCGGTGAGAGGCAGGTCATTAGCTTCGGCGGCACTGCCCTGTAAGCCGAGCGCCGAAACAAAAACGAGAATGCTTGATAGCGCGGACACACTTGATGTCACAGTATTCACCTTTCGACGCCAAAAGGCGCACCTCCTGAGATTTTTTGGCGACTGAACGAATCGCCGTTCCAAAGTGAATTTGGGGGTCAGGGCTTCTTTTTGGACTTAAACGGAAGCCTCACGATCCAAACCAGACCGGCGATCAAGAGAACGCGGGTTCCGGTCTAAAATCAATGGACGTGTCCGATGTAGTGGCGGTTCTGCGATACCTAAGCCCCGAATATGGGTTGGAACCATCCGGTAAATAGGGCGTGTGCTAGGGCACGAAGTGCTGCCCTCTCGTAAGCCATTGTGACTAAACGGCAATTTTTTGGTGGTGGCGGATGGGGTGGGATTCGAACCCACGAGACGGGGTCACCGCCTACACGCGTTCCAGGCGTGCGCCTTCGACCACTCGGCCACCCATCCGCAGAGCGCGCCGGTTAGCATTCTCGGCTGAGGACGGCAAGAAAGCCGCATGGCCTGCCCGGTTTTCAGCCGGCGCGAAGCCGCTTAGGACCATCCCATGTCCGCCGCCGTCCTTCTCGCCGTCGCGCTTGCACTCTGCGTGGGCGCCGCCGTCACCCTTCAGCCGCCCTTGAACGCCCTTCTGGCGGCCCGTCTCGGCGCGCCGACCTATGCCGCCTTTGTCAGCTTCGCCGTCGGCGCGTTGGTCTTGTTCCTGGTGAATCTGGCGGTCGCCCCGCGGGCGGGAACGCCCAGCATCAAAACCATGGCGGAGACGCCTCTGATACTGTGGCTGGCGGGCGGCGCGCTCGGCGCCTTTTTCGTCACCAGTTCCCTGTGGGCCGCGCCCAGAATCGGTCTGGTGGCGTGGTTCGCGCTTGTCATCGCCGCGCAACTCACGGCCGCGCTGGCCATCGACCATTTCGGTTTTGTGGGCATGGAGACCCGGCCGGTGACGCTGCTTCGTTGCCTCGGCGCGTTGCTCGCGGCTTCGGGCGCGGCGCTCGTGCTGTGGCGATCTTGAGCGTGGGATCAGCTGCTCAGAGCTTGATGCACGGACAACCAGAAGTCGACGCCCGCGCGATCCTGCCGCCGTTCAGACATGAGCGCCCGCTGCAACGCCTCTTCGCGCGCCCGCTCATGGTGGTCCTCGGCCAGCGACTTCGCGACATGGTGCGGGTCAAAACTTGACCAAATGGTATCTGCGACTTTCACGTACACATCACTATCCAGCGGCAATGTCATGAGACACTTAAGTTACATAAAAATACAAAAAGCGTCAATAGGTAGCGTTTGAAAATCAAAAATCCAATTATCGACAAAAGCGTAAGTAATTTTAGCGACAACGTCGGCTTGCCGACTCCCATCGCAACGAAAGTCGTCCCCGCCTGTTACATTTGTCAATAAAAAACAGCGTGGCATGGGCGTGCGCCCCTGCAATCGCATGTGGAAACGATGCACGCCGGACGCTCCATGCGACTGCGCGCCGCGCATCGGGCGCGGCGCGATCGGATCGGGAACAGGCTAAGGTTTCAAAATGTTGCAAGGACTTGTCAGTTTGGCGATGGCGGCGCTGGCGGCGCCGGT
>CAYPOX010000020.1:0-28547 GCA_964412525.1 uncultured Caulobacterales bacterium | reverse complement strand
GGATCGGGCCACGTTCACGCCCATCCGGGACCGCGTTCGCCGTCGCTTCATGAGAGCGCGGCAAGAATAGAGTGACGGCGGTTCCCTCGCCCTCTTGGCTCTCCAGCCGTACTTCGCCGTTCACCTGTTTGATGAACCCGTGGACCATGCTGAGACCGAGTCCGCTGCCCTTGGCGGTCGACTTGGTCGTGAAGAAGGGTTCGAACGCGCGTTCGCGAACCTCTTGCGCCATGCCGACGCCGTCGTCGATCACGCGGAGCGCCACATAATCCCGGTCGGTCTGGAAACCCGCAAGAGATCGACCGGCCGGCAGGTTGACGCAACGGATTTGGAGCGCGCCGCCATTCGGCATCGCGTCACGCGCATTGATGCACAGATTGACGACGGCGCTTTCGAGCATGGCGCGGTCCGCAAGAACGGACCAATCGCTCTCAATCGTCAATTGCAGGTCGACCGCATCCCCGACCAATTTGGCGAGCAAGGGCTCAAGATCCGTCACCATCATCCACAGGTCGATCGTCTCGATCGAAAGCTGGCTCCGGCGCGCGAAAGAGAGCAGTTGGGCCGTCAAACGGCGCCCACGCTCGACGGTCGACATACATTGCTGGATCAAGCGGCGCGCCGCCGCCCCATTCCCGACGCCTTCAAGCAATTCGAGATTGAGTCGAAGCGCCGCCAGCATATTGTTGAAGTCATGGGCGACGCCCCCCGTGAGTTGTCCCATCGCGTCCATCTTGCGGACGTGGAGCAATTGTTGCTGAGCGGCGTGAACCTCGGTCAGATCGTGAATCGTCACCACGATCTTGTCGTCGCCGAAAGGAAACTCGCAACCGGACACGCGCAAGGGCATTTTCGAGCCGTCTTTTCGCTGTCCACGCCGATGCAGCACCACCCGCGTGGCGTCTCCTTCGCCCTGGCGGCGAAGATCGGCGAGACGCCGGCGCAGTCGCTCATGGTCCGGAATCGGTATGCGAGGGTCGAAAAGATGGGCGACGCTCATGCCGATCATTTCATCCTCTTCATACCCGAAGAGGCGGCGAAGCGCCGGGTTGATCTCTTCAATGCGATTGTCCGCGTCGATGACCGCCACGCCCTCTCCAAGCGTGTTCAAGATGGCTTGCAAATGGGCGCCCCGGCGCGCGGCGTCGATCTCCGATCGCCGTTGCTGGGTCACATCGAGCACGCATCCATGCCAATGCATTGCGCCGTTTTCCGCCGGTTCGGGCATGGACTGCCCCTGGAGCCAGATCGTTCCGCGTTCCGGATGTTGAACCCGAAACACGTGGTCCCATTTGCTCAAGGCTTCTTCGGAACGCCGGATGCTCTCGACCACGTCGGGAAGGTCGTCGGCGTGAATGCGATCGAAACAGGGCGTCGCGTCCAGGCGCGCTTCCTCGGGCGTCACATGGTAGATGTCCCAAATTCCTTGGGTCGCGAATGGAAAGGAAACCGCCCCGTCCGCGGCGCGCCGATACTGAAAGATAAACCCAGGCACAAAGCGCGAGAGTTTATCCAACGTCTGTGCGGATGTCAGGCGACGCGACGCTTCCGTCATGCCCGAGTGTTCCAATTGGTGGACGTCCAATGTTGTTACTCAAAACCAAATTCCGAGTCGAGACTTGAAACCCGACGAATTCACCGTCGGGTGAGCGAACCGATGTCGGCGCGAAATTCTGGAAGATTATCCGAAAGCACGACTTCACCGCGCAAACGAACCGGATCGGCGGCGTAGGGCCAAATCGCCTCTCTCACGGGTCCGCCGTCTTGATCCGTCAGCAGGAAACTGCGCGACCCCTCGCGACCGCCGATGAAAAAGGCGGGCGGTATGCCGCCGCGCAAGCAAAGGGCCGCGCAGGCCTTATGCCCTTTGCCGCGCGCCGGCCGCATGGCGCCGAACCAGCACTTCGTGTCGAGGATCTCGCCATCAAGCTGAAACGAACCCAAATCGCGCGGTTCGGGCTTCTCCAAACGCGCGCGGGACCCCGCATTCAGTTCGGCGGGCGCAATCCAGTCGGGCCCGTCGATGACGGCGATCATCAGGCGATCGCCGTTTTGGATCAACGATCCGCGGATCTGGGCCGGACGTCCGTCAAACGGATCCAACCGGGCGTCCACCGCGCACTTGCCATAGGTCGCGAGGAGCGCGCGGAGAGGCCGCCCGTCCACGTCCATGGTTCGCAACGCCGGATAAGGCCGACGCTCGGCGATCCCGGTCCAATTCCGCACCGCGCCCTGGTCCCAGCCGCCGCGTCCCGCCGGAGCCTGCGCCGCCGCCAATCCGGCTCCAAGGCCCGCCGCGCCAAGCGTGAAACCTGCGGCGGCGCGGAGAAGAAAACGCCGATCAGCCTGGGGCGGCGCATCCGCCCAGCCGATGAAAAACCCGTCATCGTCGGCTTCCGAGGTCATGCGCCGGAGATCCGCGCCGGTTCGACCGGCGTGCCTGGAGGAAGCGCCGTCGGATCCACCCAGACCCGCCCCTCGCGAATACGCACGCGAAAGGTGGACACCTTTTCCGTGAAGGGCGGCGGCGACGCCCCATCATGGGGGCGGTACTGGAAGCCGTGCCATGGGCAGGTGACGCAGCCGTCAATGATGCGGCCTTCGCCCAAGGGGCCGTTTTGGTGACGGCAGGCGTTCGCGATCGCCGAGACGTTTCCGTCATAGCGAAACACGGCGATACGGTCCCCGCCCGGCGCCGCAACGATGCGCGCGCGCTTTTCAGGAATATCCAAGACCGGGCCGGCGTCGATCCAGCTTTCGTCCATGGTCGCCGTCGCCCGGTCATGTCGGGCTTCGCGAAAGCCGGACGCCAGATGCATCGTCGCCAGAAGCGCCCCGCTCGCGCCCATCATGGCTGGATAGAGCCAAGACTTCTCGAACTGGATCACGCCCAACAGGACATGGGCGACGAGCGCCCCATAAGCGACATAGACGCCCATATGGATCGCTTTCCAAAGCGTCGGTCCAAGATTGGCGTTCCAGAAATCGTGGCTGGTCGCGGCCATGAGAAAGAGGATCGCGAGCGCGAGGACGCCGAGGCTTTCAAAAGGGAAGCCCTGGATGGAGTCGTAGCGCGGATTGGACGTGAACAAGGACGTGAACGGATCGACGCCCGAAAACCCGTGATACCACACCAAAACCAAGGCTCCGTGGACAAGCGCCAAGAGGAACGTGGCCACGCCGAGATGTCGCCGGTTGTAGAGAAGGGGTTTGAACCGGTCCGAGAAACGTGCGGCCGGCCCGATTCCGAGTATGACCGTGAGCAGGATGAACGCGGCCGATCCGAACGCGCGCATGGCGACTTGGACCGGATGCCCAGGCTCCGCGACCAAGACGCCCGTCCCGAGAAAAAACGCCGTCAAATAGGCAGCGACGCCGAGCAACAGCACCAAATCATAGCGCTTTTTGAACGGCGTCCATTGCACCGCGCGATAACCGGCGCTCATTCGCTCTCCAGCGCCTTCATAAGATGAGGATCCGGAGCCGCGCTCGGCGCAACGCGAACCGACAGGGCGAGCGCGAACAGAACCGCCAAGGTCGGCGTCAAGCAAAGCCAAATCCGCAAATGGAGACGGCGGTGCGCCCGAATCATGGGCGTCGCTCCCCATTTTCCACGCGCGCCCACCGAAGCGCCAGAAAGGGCCAAAGCGCCGCTGAGGCGGGCGCGATCATGATCCGAGCTTGGATCGGCATGCCCTGGGCCGCATGATCGATGCGCGCCGCTCCCCAAATGACGAACGCCGCGGCGAATGCGGCGCCAAGCGCGAAATAGATCGCGACGCACCAAAGGAGGATCGTGGCGACGGGCATGTCAAACCTTGGAGGCCGCTCGAAACCGCTTCGTTCTAGTCGTCCCGCTGGGGCCTGTCACGCGACGCCCGGCGAAGGGACGGCGTGACCGCGCAAGCATCCGTCCGTCGCCGGCCGCAAGTGGGGGTGTTCGGCTCCGGCTCCGAGGGGCATGCGGACTTGAGCGCGCCGCTCGGCCGCGCCCTCGCCGACCGGGACGTCCATTTGGTGATCGGAGGCGGCGGCGGCGTGATGGCGGACGTGGCGCGGGCCTTCGTCGCTCGGCTTGATCGCCGCGGCCTCGTCATCAGCGTGTTGCCCGCGCGTGATTTGGATCGCCCGAGCGAAACGCCGGCTGGCTATCCGAACCCCTATGTGGAGCTTGCGATCCGCACCCATTTGCCGCGGCGCGCCGCCGATGCGGAGGGCCGCCTCGGCCGCAATCCCATCGTGGCGCTCACGTCAGACGTGGCGATCGCATTGCCCGGAGATGTCGGCACGCGTCAGGAAATCGCCTTTGCGACACGCGCGGGACGCCCGGTGGCGCTGCTTGGCCGGGGGGATCCGATCGACGGAGCACGGCGATGTTCCGATCTCAGTGACGCGCTCGCCTGGCTCGACGACCAATTGCGCGCCCTTCGGCTCTAGAACACGAACCGATATTCGACCTGAACCAGGGTCTCTTCGCGATCGGACGGAAGGCCCGCCTCGGCGAATTCACGTTCCGAACGCACGTGAACGATTTCGCCGAGAAATTCATGAAACCGGCCCAAACTCCAGCGTGCGGCGACCGTCCCGGACAGGCCGTCCTCGGTCAGGCTGTTGGGCGGATTTGCGCGGATGTCGTCCTGGTCGAACCAATCTCCACGCAAGGCGATGCGAAGAGATCCCAGATCGCCCGGCAACCCGAAGTCTCGGGCGAACAAGGCCGAGGCGGTGCGGAACTCCGACCCCAGGAGCGGTGTCTCCGTGTCGCCGACAAGGAGGCTCGGCAGAAACGAAATTTTGCACGGCAGAGAAAACTCGCCGGACGCGCCGAAGAAACGCGTGTCCCACACGACCCCGTCCGGTCCGCTCGCGGTGATGTCGCCGCGATTGTCCCACCAAAGAAACGAGATCCCGCCGATCGCGTATATGTCGACCTCCGCAAGGAATTGGTAGCCGAAACGGTCGTCCAACTCTTCATAGGGCGCGCCGACGCCCCGGCCCCCGGGCGAGAGATTGTCCGGCAGGCGCACCTCGCTGAAGATCGGCGTTTTGAGGTCGTTCAGCGCCCACCCGCCAAAGGCGACCGTGATGCCCGACGCATCATTCGCATAGAACAAGCCGCCCTTTCCGCTGACGGAAAAGGAGTCGCCCAAATAGGTCGCGCCGACGCGCGCGCCGACCGGGCGGACTTCTTCGGCGATCCATGTGAAGCCGGGCGAATTGGTGATCGTGTAGGTGTTGGACCACGCCACCCCGCGATTCTCGCGGGACAAGCCGGGAAGAATCGCGCCGCCGTCGAAAGAAAGCTCCCATCGGGCGTTCACGGGAATGTCTGCGTAGATCAGCGCTTCAGCCAGATCCACGGCGTTGTCGAACTCCGGCTGGTGCTGGGCGTGGAGACGAAGGCCGACATAGTCGTTCACGCCGGCGTCGACGACCAGCGCCAACTCCCCGATTTGAACGTTTTGATCGGCCTCGGAACCGTCGCCGCCGAAGCGGAGCCTTCCGAAACCGCCGTCAAGGCGCGAGCGTTCTTCGTCTGACGTGTAGGCGCGCACGGACGCCAGACCCTGAACGTCGATCCAAGGGTCCCAAAGCGTCCGTTCCTCAGCGCTCGCCGAGACCGCGAACGCCGCCATCATCAAAAGTCCCGTTCCCCGCATAAGGCCCCCTCTTTGCACGCTTCAAACGGCGCCAGCGCCAGCGTCGGACGCCGCCGTGCGCACGCCCTCCGACAATTGGGAGGACACATCGCTGACCTGCTCGGACAGCTCCGCCGATCCGGCGCTTAGCGTGCGTGCGATCGCGTCGAGAGAATCCGCGTCTTCAGACACGCGCGCGATGTCAGCGCTCACGCCGCGCGACGTCTGCGCGCTTTCCGAAACGCTGACGGCAATGCGCTGGGTCGCCGACGCCTGGTCATCGACGGAGCGCGCGATCGACCTGCTGGCGTCCGACAATTGGCCGACCACCTCCGCGATCGTCTCGATCGCCTCGGCGCTGTCCCGTGACGCGCCCACCACCTCATCAATATGCGAGGCGATCTGTTGCGCCGAATGCTTGGTCTGGTCGGCGAGCGACTTCACTTCGCCGGCCACGACGGCGAACCCCTTGCCCGCCTCGCCGGCGCGCGCCGCCTCAATGGTCGCGTTGAGCGAAAGAAGGTTGGTTTGGGCGGCCAGGTCTTGGATCAACTCCAAAATCTCCGTCACCGCGCCGATGGAAGCGTCGAAGCGTTCCGCGATGGCCCGACACCGCGCCGCCGCCCCCGATGCGGATTCCGCGAGCGCATCCGCGTCGCGCGCATCCGACCTGATGCTGTCGATCGCTTCGGACAATTGGCGCGCCGCGTCCTCAATGGATTGGCCGACGGCCACGGATTGCTGCGCCGCCGCCGAGACGTGCCCGGCGGCGCCGCGCACCCGTTCCGCCATTTGCGAGACCTCGCGTGAGGCTTCGTTGATGCGCATGGTTTTCTCGGACACGCCGGAGACCAACGCGCCCGCATCACGTTCGACCCGATCGGCGACATGGCGAACGGCGACCCGAACCCGCTCCGCTTCGGCGCGGGAGCGCGCAGTCTCTTCCCCGCGGAGGCGTTCGATTTCGCCGATCTTCTCGCGGATCGACTCCCGCATGCGATCCAATTCGCGCATCAAAACCGCCATGTCCGCCGCGCCGCGCACCTCCATGCCGTCGTCCAGGCGACCGGAGGCGATTCGCCGGGCGAACTCCAGAGCGCGACGCAGATGACGTGCGGTCGTCTCCGCCAAAAGCGTCGTCGCCAGAAGGGCGATCACAACAGAGGCCGCGACCGCCGCCAGGATCCACCGCCGCGACCCGACGGCCTGGGTGTCCATGCGCTCCCGCACGATGAAGCCTTCGGCGGCCAGATCCTGGATGAAAAACTCCAAATCCTGTCCGAATGTCGCGAGCGCCGCGACCGCTGGCGCGGGGTCGCCCCCTTGAACGGCGTCCAATACCGGGACGCGAAAGGATTCCACGGCCTCGATCAACACAGAAGGATGCGCCGCCAACTCCTCAGGAAGGTCCGTTCCCGCCGCGACATCCAGATTGGCGATCACCTCGTCCATCAGATAGGCGGCGGCCTCCGCCGGATTGTCGGCGTCAATGTCGGCGACGAGGTCGGACGTCATCGCCGCGCCTTCGCCACCCGCATCGGCGACGCTCACGAAGGTCTTCAGCTGGGCGAATTGGTTCTGCGCTGCGCGCGCATAGCTGAGCGACTGGAACACCGTGTCATAAAAGTAGAAGCCGAGGGCGGCCGTTCGCTCCTCCGCCCGGTAGCTGATCCAGCCCGCCGCGGCGGTCACCGCGACGATCGCAAAGCTCGCCGCCGCGATTTTCGCGCGAATGGAGATCCGCGCGGAGAACCGACGATCCTCCGCAATGCGGCCGCCCGACCGCGCACGTTTCATATTGCGATCCGCCATGCGCATCGCGCCCTCTTTGATGACACATCCACCCGACCCAAGTGGTTGAGAGATTAGTTCAGATCGCATGCGTGCGAAATAACAAGTCGGCGATCAGGCGACGGGCGTCGTCGCACAACACGATTCGACTGCAAATCATTTCCATTTTTTTATCCCAACACGAACGTGCCGGCCAACGATTTGCTTCAATTTTTTAAGAATAAATTCTTAAGAGGCGTCACTCTAAAATGATGGTCAGGGAAGAACTGTGGTGTTATGGATTACCGGAAAGATCTCCCAAGGAAACGTCGAATGCCGTTGAAATTTTCTGATATTTTGAGCGATCGGCGGAAGTCATCGGGCTTCCAGATCGACGTGGAACCGGAGTCCAGGCTTGTGACGATCCGCCTCTATGGCAACACGCATTTGACGGAGACTTTTGACGTTTTCGGAGCCGCCGTCGCGCACGCCGTGGAGCCGGTTTTGGGGGCGTTCACGGTCATCGCCTCCTATGAACGCGGATGCCGAACCCCAACCGAGGCCGAGGCGGACAATGCGCGATCCGTGCATGAAGGTCTGAAAGCCGCCGGCTGCATGCATTTGATTAGGGTCGTCCGCTCGGCGGACGCCTGCGATTTTACGGCGTTCGACGCCGCGGTCGCCGAAATCGAACTGCGCGTGTCGTCAGCGCCGGACATGAGCGCCGCGCGCCTCATGGCGGGCGCACCGAGCGAGGCGCCCCCCTGCGCCGACGATCCGGCCGACGCCATTAGCCGCGCCGAGCGGTGCGATACGGACGCTCACTCCGCCGCCTGAGGCGCTCCGCGCAGCTCTCGCTCCCGCGCGGCGAGCGTCTGATTGAGAAGGCGGGCGATCCGTCCGGGCGACTTCGTAAAGCGGCCAAGCGCATCATAAAAAACCGGAATCACGTAAAGCGTCAGCAAGGTGCCGAACATGGTGCCCGCCACGACCGTCACGCCGATGGTCTGACGGCTCTCCGCGCCAGCTCCGGATGACAGCATCAAAGGCAAGGCGCCCATGGCCGTTGAAATGCCGGTCATGAGAACGGGGCGGAAACGCACGCGCGTGGCCTCCATAATGGCGTCGCGCACGCTGCGACCCTCGTCGCGCAGCTGGTTGGCGAACTCCACGATGAGAATGCCGTTCTTCGCCGCGAGTCCGACCAGGATCAAAAGGCCGATCTGCGAATAAATGTTGATCGAACCGATGGCGTCGCCGGCCACGTAAAGGCCGAACAAGCCGCCCACGGCCGCCACGGGAACGGTCAACATAATGACGATAGGGTGGATCAAACTCTCAAACTGGGCGGCGAGCACGAGATAGACGACGATCAGCGCCATCACCAAAACGAAAAGGAACGAGTTCGACGATTCCTGATATTGGCGCGACCCGCCCGTATAGTCGTATTGGGCGGAGGTCGGGAGCTGCTCGGCCACCACCCCTTCGAGAAACTCCAAGGCGTCCGCCTGCGTGTAGCCGGGGGTGATCGCCCCTTGCAGCGTGATCGAACGGATCTTGTTGAAATGGTTGCGTTCCGCGGAGTCCGCATATTCGGAAACGCTGATCAGATTGGACAACGGCACCAGCGCGCCGGACCGCGAACGCACGAAGATGTTCACCAGATCCTGCGGCGTGCGTCGGTCGCCAAGCTGCGCCTGCACGAGGACGTCATACTCCTCGCCGTCATGGACATAGGTGCCGACCTCGCGCGATCCGAGCATGGTCTCCAGCGTGCGTCCGACGTCCTGGACCGAAACGCCGAGATCAGCGGCGCGGTCACGATCGACCGAAACGGCGAGACGGGGGTTCGTCGGTTTGAAGTCCTTGCGCAGATATTGGATGCCCGGCCAACGGGCCGCCTCGGACATCAGCGTGTCGGCCCAGGCGTTGAGTTCGCCATATTCGGTGCCCAACAGAACGAAGCCGACGTCCCCGCCGCCATCGCCGCCCGCGATCGACGAACGCATGCCGGCGCGCGCGAACACGCCTGGAATCTCGGCGAGTTCACGCCGGACGTCGGCAAGAATGGCGTCGGCGGAACGACGTTCGTCAAACGGCGCCAGATTGACGATGGCGATTCCCGAATTGTAGCCGCGCCCGCCCCATCCCGGCACCCGAATGAGGATGCGCCGCGCCTCGCCGTTGCCGCCTTCCTCAACCGGCGCATAACGCATCAGGACGTCTTCGACCTGAAGCAATTGCTCGGCGGTGTAGTCGAAACCGGCGCCTTCCGGCGCCTCGGCGAACACGAAGAAGCCGCCACGGTCCTCCGCAGGCGCAAGATCCTTCGGAAGCAAGATCGCCAGGGTCGCCATGAACGCGACCATGCCGACCATCACCGCCGACGCCGACAGCGGTCGTCCCACGACCAAGGTGAGCGAATTGGCGTAAAGTTCCGCCGCCGCATCCACGCGACCGCCGAACCAACGCGCGATCGGATTGCGCCGCCGCTTGCCCGCCGCGTGATAGGACGCGCGACTCTTCAAAAGCTTGGAGCACATCATCGGAGACAGCGTCAGCGCGACCAGGCTTGAAAACGCCACCGCCGCGGAAATCGTGACCGCCAACTCTTGGAACAGCTTGCCCACAAAGCCCTGCTGGAAGGCCAAGGAGACAAAGACGGAGATCAGCACGACGGTCGTGGCGATGACCGCAAAACCCACTTGCCGCGCCCCGAGAAACGCGCCGACCACCGGCTCTTCGCCTTCGTCGACGCGTCTTTGGATGTTCTCCAACACGACGATGGAGTCGTCCACGACCAAGCCGATCGAGAGAATCAGCGCGAGCAACGTGATCAGATTGATGCTGTAGCCCGCCGCTGCGAGAACCGTGAAGGTGGCCACCAAGCAGACCGGCACCACGACCGCCGGCACGGCGGCTGCGCGGATGTTCCCGAGAAAGAGATAAATGACCAACACCACCAAGGCGACAGCCACCGCCAAGGTGCGCCAGATCTCGCGTACGGACTCCTCGACGAACACGGAGCTGTCGAAGCTGTCATAGATCCCGATCGTCTCCGGCAGGTTCGTTTTGACCTGCTCCACGACGTCTTTCACGCCGCTCGCCACGTCCAGGATGTTCGTTTTGGATTGGGCGATGATGCCCAAGCCGATCATGGATTTTCCGTTGCCGCGGAAGAGGTTGCGACGTTCGCGCGGCCCCACTTCGACCTCCGCGACGTCGCCGAGCCGAACCAGTTGGCCGTCGGCGCCCTCGCCGATCACAAGCCGCTGGAAGTCCTCTTCCCGCGCATAGCTGCGCTCGACGCGCACGGTGAAATCGCGATCGAAGCCCTCAATCTGCCCCGCCGGCAGTTCGATGTTTTGCGCCCGCAACGCGTTTTCGACCTCGACCACCGTGAGGCCGCGCGCCGCCAAGGCCAGGCGGTCGATCCACACCCGCATGGAGTAGAGTTGCTCGCCGCCCAAGCGCACGCGCGCAACGCCGTCGACCACGGTCAAGCGATCGACCAGCACCCGTTGCGCATAATCGGTGAGCTCCAACTCGTTCAGCTCGTCCGACGCCAGGTTGAACCAGAGGATCGGGCGCTCGTCAGCGTTGGCCTTGCGCACCTCAGGAGGATCGACCTCGTCCGGCAGACTGTCGATGGCCCGCGAGACCGCGTCCCTCACATCGTTCGCCGCCTCATCGAGATCCCGCCAAAGCTTGAACTGAAGTTCGATCCCGGCATTGCCGTCGCGCGTGGTGGAGGTGATCGTCTCAACGCCTTCAATGCCCGTGAGCCGATCCTCGATGACGTCCGTCACGCGGGTTTCGATGACCTCTGCAGAGGCACCGCGGTAGACGATGTCGATCGAAACCTCCGGCCGATCGATGTCCGGCAACTCCCGCAGCGGCAGGCGGGTGAACGAGACCAAACCAAAGGCCACCAGCAAAAGACTGACGACCGCGGCGAAGACGGGGCGCTTAACAGCGACGTCTGACAGGATCATGGTTTTGGCTCAGCGTGCGTTGGAAGACGCGTAGGCGGACGGCGACGCGGAGGCCGCTTCACGGCCCGTCGGCGCAGAGCGTTCCGAGCGACCGGTCACCTCGACAGGGCCGCCCGGCCGCACGCGATGCACGCCGTCCACTATGACGGAGTCGCCGACCTCAAGGCCTTCCGCAATCTCCACGAAACCTGGCCGCCTCCCGCCGATCGTCACGGCGCGCCGGCGCGCGACCGTCCCGTCGTCTGCGGATTCGACGACGAACACATAGGCCGCCTCTTGGGTCCGCAGCACGGAAGCTTCCGGCGCAGCGGGCGACATGCGCCGATTCTGCTCCAAATCGACCGCAAGCAACATGCCGGGACGCAGCCGGCGTTCGTCATTGGGCACAAGAGCGCGGATCGTCACGGTCCTTGTCTCCGGATCGATCCGGCTGTCGATGGACGACACGGACCCTTCGATCGCAAGTCCGGGAAAGGCGGGGGTCCGCGCGCGGATCGTTTGCCCGAGGCGCACCGAGGACAGGAAGCGTTCGGGAATGTCGAAATCGAGTTTGATCACCGAGACGTCATCAAGCGTGGCGATCACGTCGCCCGGCTGGACAAGGGTGCCGGGGCTTAAGAGACGAAGTCCCAAAACGCCGTCAAAGGGCGCCACGATGACGCGGTCTTCCACGCGCGCCTTGATCGCGTGGACACGCGCCTGGGCTTGCTCGACCGCCGTGCTGGCGTCGTCCAGAAAGGCTTCGGACACGGCCTGACGCGCCATAAGCGTTTCGGCGCGTTCCAAATCGCGCTCCGCTTCGCGCAAGGCGGCCACGGCTTCCTCAAGAGCCGCGGCCTCCTCCACGTCGGTCAAGGCCGCCACCACGTCATTTTCTCGGACTTCTTGGCCGCTCTCAAAATTGAGCTCTCGGAGTGCGTCGGTGACGCGCGCGGTGAGGTTCACCGATTCGTTTGCGCGCGCGGTGCCGACGGCTTCGATCGTTTGCGCGAATTGCAGCTCGCCCACATCCGCCACCGTCACAGGCACCGGCGGCGCGGCCCGACGCACCTGGCGCTCCGAGCGGAATTGGTCGATCGCCACGAAGCCCGCCATGCTGCCGATGATCGCGGCGACGCCGATCAACAGGAAGGCCGACTGACCCTTGCGGCTCTGCTTGCTCTGCTTGCTCATCCGAGACACCCCTCTTGCCGTGGGCGGACATAGTGCGCGTTTACGACTTGTCGCACCTTCCATGGGCGTCGCGGTTCAAAAGTTCAACCACAGCGCCCAGATCACCCGGTTCTCCCTAAAAAGTGATCGTCCCGCGACCGCGCGCTCGTAACCGGCTTGGAAATGCACGCGGTCGCCCAGGGCTTGGCGCCCAATGGGCCGAACCAAAGTGACCGCCACCTTATGGCCGCGCGCGCGCTCGAACGGAGCGCGGGCCGCGCCGACCCCGATCGTGTTGAAGGATTGGACAAAAATGCGCCAGGGATCGCGGAACGTGGCCCCTGCGCTCAAGTCAAAGCGCCATTCGTCCGCTGCATCGCCAAAGCGTCTGCGATACGCGCCTTGAAGATCGATGAACCCGCCCGAAATGGCGGGCTCCAAAGAAGAACCGGCCTGAAGACGGGTCTCCCAGTCCCATCCCGGCGCGCCCGTGATCGGATCCCGCGCGCCGGCGAAACCGCTGACATACGCCGCCCCGCTTTGCACGGAGGCGACGAGCGGTCCGCGTTGAAACAGGCGCACGCGGACGCCGCCCTCCACATCGGTTCCGCCGCCCACTTGGATCACGCCGCCTTGGGAAAGGTCGGATCGGGCGTAAGCCGCTTGCCCCGCAAGCGTCAGCCAATCGGTCAGGCCGCGTTCCCCATAAACGCGCATTTCCAGCTTGGTGAACGCGCTGTCCGAGTCCGCGTCGTCGAAACGTGACGAAGCCGAGGTCACGCTGAACGTGGCGATCAATTGCGATTCGCCGCGCGGCTGCGTCCAGGCGCCGGCATAAGCCGACGTCGACGCGATGACGCCAAGAACGGCGCCACATGTCGCATAATGCCAAGCCGCCATCCACGCGCTTCAGCACGTGGATGGGCGGGCGGCAAGCAACCTCTAGGCGTCGTATCCGGGAAGCGTGCGGTCCAAGCGCCGCAACAGTCCCGGCCAAGCAAGCGCGCCGCCCAAATCCTTGACGAAAGCCGGCGCGGCCTGGCTTCCGACCCGATCCACCATGCCATCGCCGCCCATCAGCAGATCGCGTCCGCCGGCCAAGGCCAAGGTCTGCATCCGGCACGCGCGTTCGAGGAAAAACATGCGCATATAGGCGGCCGCGCAGCTTTCTCCGACGGTGAGCGTGCCGTGATTGCGCAGGATCATGAACGACCGGGCTCCCAGGTCGCGCACCAAGCGTTCGCGTTCATCCAACTCCAACGCGATCCCCTCATAGTCGTGATAGGCGAGGTCGCCGATCACGGCCATCGCGGTTTGGGAAAGCGGCAAGAGGCCATCCTTCTGCGCGGACACGGCGACGCCCTGGTCCGTGTGCAAATGGAGCACGCATTTCGCGTCCTCCCGGGCCGCATGGATCGCCGAGTGGATGGTGAAACCCGCCGGATTGATGAAGTAAGGCGTCTCTTGGACGATCGCCCCGTCCAAATCGACCTTCACCAGGGCGGACGCCGTCATCTCCTCAAAGAACATGCCGTAGGGATTGATGAGGAAATGGTGATCCGGTCCAGGAATGCGGGCGGAGATGTGCGTGAAGATCATGTCGTCCCATCCCGCCAGGGCGACAAGACGATAGGTGGCCGCCAAATCGACTCGGACGCCCCACTCCTCATCCGAGACCGCGCCCTTGAGCGACGGCGTTCCGTCCTTCGCTTTCTCCATCGTGTCCCGCACGAGTTGCGACGCCAACGCCATGACTAGCCTCCCTCAATATGTTTCATGGTTGTTGAAGGACGGTCGCGCCGCCGATCGGGCAGGTCAAGCGCGCCTCCATTGCTCCGCGCGCGTCGCTCGGCCATGCTTTCGATCCAGACGCAAACGGCCCCTATGATCGCTCGTCCGCAAAACGCCGCCCCGCTTCAAGTCGCTACTGCGCCGCGCCTGTCGTTCGTGCCAGGGGATCGCCCGGAGGCCCGCGCCGCGGCCGAGCGTTTGGACGCGCGCTATGGCGGCGTTGCCTTTGAAGACGCGGACGTTTTGGTGGCGCTCGGCGGCGACGGCCTGATGCTGAAGACACTGCACGCCACGCTGTCCAAACCCCGACCGATCTATGGCCTCAATCGCGGCACTGTCGGCTTCCTGATGAACGCCTATTCGGAAGACGATTTGCACCAACGCATCGCCAAGTCGGAAGGCTCGGTCGTCTATCCCCTCCGCATGACCGCCGAACGACGCGACGGCTCCTATGTAGAGGCCTTGGCGTTCAACGAGGTCTCGCTGCTGCGCGAATCGCGACAAACCGCCAAACTTCGGATCTCGGTGGACGATCGGGTTCGGTTGCACGAATTGATGTGCGACGGCGCGCTCGTGGCCACGCCGGCCGGTTCGACCGCTTACAACCTTTCTGCAAATGGTCCGATCTTGCCGCTGGGCGCCCGGCTTCTCGCTTTGACGCCGATCAGCGCTTTCCGTCCGCGCCGTTGGCGCGGCGCCATTCTGCCCCATGACAGCGCCGTGCGGATCGACGTGTTGGAACCGATGCACCGACCGGTCGGGGTGGCCGCCGACACGACCGAGGTGCGGGAAATTTGCGGCGTACTGGTGCAAGAGGCTGCGGACTCGCCGATGACGATGCTGTTCGACAAAGATCACACATTGGAAGAGCGCATCTTGCGCGAACAGTTTCAATTTTGACGTATTAGGCTATTCCTATTCGGTGAGAACGACGAACGTTCACAAAAGTCATTAGCGGGGCTCTGTGCGCAGCATCAACGATATGGGTCGCGTGCTGATCGTCGACGAAAACGCCTATATCCGGCAGTCGCTTGAGCAGGGTCTGATCAGCCTCGGCTGCGAGAACATCGAGACGGCGGAAAATGTCGACGAGGCGCGCGCGATCATCAAAGCGCTTCGACCGCGCGTCGTGGTCGTGGACGACCAGTTGGACCATCGAAGCGGCGTTGCGTTTTGCCAATGGCTTCGCCGAAACGAGGAAAGCCCGAATCCCTACATCTCGATCGTTCTGTTGGTGGAATCGCCCTCCATGTCGGATTTGGAGGCGGCGCGCGCGGTCGGGGTGAACGAAGTCGTGTCCAAACCTTGCACGCCGCCTGGTTTGCTTCGCCGGATTGAAAACGTCTTCACGCGTCCCCGCGCTTTTGTGCAGACTCGAAACTACTTCGGCCCCGATCGTCGGCGCCCTCGCGCTGAAGACTATGAGGGTCCGGAGCGACGCACCGCACAAGCTTAGTCAATCAGGCGGTTTGTATTTTCCGCTGCTTGTTGCGACACACGCGCCGTTTCGTCTCCCTTTCATTTATTTGTAACTTGCGCTCACCTACGCTTCCTCAACGCTAAGGCGGTTGGGATTCGTACAGGCGTAACGAAGATGATCACGGAACGGCGCTCAGGTGATGCGAGCATATTGCGGGCGATGGCCGCGGGAGCGGTGCGCGTGCGCTTTGCGCCCTTGGTGCGCCTAGACGATGGCTCAGTCGACGCCATCGCCGTTCGGTTGCACGCTCTCGCCTCCGGCCCGGAGCGGTTTCTGGCAGTGGAGACGCTGTCTCGTCAATGGTCGCGGGACACGGCGATCGCCGTGGGGGACCGACTGACGAGCAGGGCTCTCAAGGCGGCGGGACGTTGGCGTCGTGAGGATGACCGCCTTTGGCGCGTCGCGATACCGGCCTGCAGCGCGGAGCTCGCTGCGCCGGATTACGCCGTGCGGCTCCTGGCGGCGGCGCGGCGCGCCGCGGTGAGGCTGGACCGGATCCGGGTCGATTGTCCCCTGCCTTGGTCCCATCTCGAAATGCGCAGCTGGCGTGGCACCATGGACGCGCTCCGTTCGGTCGGCATTCGCTTCAGCGTCCGCGTGTCCGCAAGCGCGATCGCCCATTTCGACCGCATGCACCCGGCGCCGTTCGATGAGATCGTGCTGGTGGGCGGTTTGACCAAGCGCCTCACGCAATCGGTTCGAACGACCGACATTGGCGCTTTGTCCGACCTGCTCCTTCTGGCGGAGATGACCGGCACCCGGATCTGCGCGGAATCGGTCGAGGATTCGCTTCTTGTGGATGCGCTTCGGGAACTCGGCTTTTTCGCCGCGGCCGGCCCCTATTTCGGAGAGTTCGAGTCGGAAAGCCATCTCCGCAGCACGAACCTTGAATCCATGGCCGAACGCGCCTTGGCGGCGGCCGCGCCCCGCCGCCTGGGCGCGCCGCGGCAAACGGCCTTGCCCGCTTAGAATCAGTTCAATCGGCGCCGTAAAGGCGATCCAGCTTGGCTTTCGCGGCCGCACGTTCCGCATCCCCCCGCGCACGCGGCTTCGGTTTCGGGGCCGCCGGCGCCGGCTCTTCTGCGGGCTCCGGTTCCGGTTCTTCCGCACGAGGCGGTTCGTCGCCGGTGAGCGCGATTGTCTCCGAGTGCAGACTTTCGATCTTCGAGACCAGGTAATCGATATCGTCGTCTGAGAGGTCTTGGTTGCGCGTGAGAATGCGCTCGACCAGTCTAGAGCAGAAACGCTCCCGATCCATCGGTTGGCCGTCATACTCGGTGTCGTGGAACATGTCGACGGCGGTCCGGAAGGCTGGAAAATACTGCTTCGGCAGGCTCGCCCGTTCATAGATCGCGCGCAGCCCGAGCGGGCCCGCATCGTGGATGAGGATCCAGGTGCGATCCGTGGGGACTTGCCCCAATTCGGAGAGAGCGTACTCCAGAAAGGTCATCTGCCCGAGGCACGCGGACCGCAAGACGAGCGATGCGGTCAAACGGCCATTGAGCGAGAGTTGGCGGACCAAAGCCCGCATGTCGGACGACCGTTCGATCAGGTCCAACAGATCGACGGTCGCTCTCTCACGAGCTTCGTCGATGATCTCTTCCGCCGCCTCAGCGGAAAGTTGGTGGCGCCGCATGAGATATTGGCGCACTTCGTCGGTGACGTAATTGATGAGACGTTCGCTGACGCGAATCGGCAGATCCGGGCGCACAGCCATCAAGCGCGTGATGTCGTCGTCTTGGCCGAACCGGTCGATCGCGACGTTGTAGGACTTCTCTTGGATCTTGGCGCCGGTGTTCTGCAACACGGTTTTGACCGCGTCACGCACGCCCGTGGACATGACGGTGTGGGACAGCGATTCCGAGACATTGGAGCGCCCTGCGATCGCCACCTGTTTGTTGCGCGACGCGCCGGCGAACAAATGGATCAAGTCCTTGTCCTGGAGGACCGGCGAATCGGACAACATCGGGATGGCGACCGAATCCACGTCGCGCGCCAATTTGAGGGCGACGTCGTTGGGAACCAAGGTCGAGTGCCTCAAGCTCTCCGAAAGGGCGCGGCGCACGCGTTCGGCCGTGTCCTGCGCGATCACGCGAAGCATGCGGCCCGCCTTGGTGCGATCCGCCGGCGTGACCGCCGTCGCTTCGATGACGCGCACGGCCTGGCTGGTCGCCTCGGCGCGGGCGTCTTCGGAAGGCATCCGGAGCAAGCGTTTGACGTCTTGTTCGTTCAAACGCGCCCGAACCATGCCTGACATGGAGCGACCTGCCTTTCTAAGTTCCCCGAACGCGCAATCCCTTGAGACATAGTAGCGATGCAAACCGTAAGAAGGGAACGTGTCGGGCCTCACATTTTTCAGTTTCCGGAATCATTCCGCGCGCATCCGACCCAAGCGTGTCGGGGAAAAGGCCTCGGCCAAGGAATCCTCCAAGCCTTCAAGGCGGTCGCAAAGCATGTCGGCGACAGCGGGGGCCAGGGCGACGCCCGAACGGTGCAGCCCGGATGCGCAATAGAGACCGTCGGGACCGACCGGCCCCAGAAACGGCGCTTCGTCGGGAGACCCCGGACGCACGCCCGCCCACATGTCCATAATTTCGGCGTTCCGTGCAGCGGGGGCCAAGCCCGCCGCGCCGCGCCTCAGCCCGTCGACCGCCGCGCGCTCGACCGCCAGATCGGAGAGGCCCTCTTCCATGGTCGCGCCGACCACGACGCGGCCGTCGCGTTTAGGCGCGAGATAAACGCCCCGCCCTCGAATGACGCGCCGGGGCGGCGCCGGCGCGAAGGTCTCCGCGCGCAGGGCGAAAATCTGGCCCTTCACGGGGACGCCCACCGGTTGAAGCTCGATCGTATGCTGTGTCGCGAGGCGCGGGGTCGCGCCGACGCACCAGACGACCGCATCGCCGTCCCAAGAACGATCGTCCCCTGTCCGCACGCCCACGATACGGCCGCCGCGTTCGATCAGATCCGCGACCGGCGCGTGCTCGATCACGGCCACGCCCAAGGCGTGAAGCGCACGAACCAACGCGCGCGACAACAACCGGTTGTCGACCTGCCCCTCCCCCTCCGCAAACCAGATGTCGGCCAACGCCTCATTCAGGGCCGGTTCGAGCGCGCGCGCGTCCGCGGCGTCGATGCGAAGCGCGCCGCCTTCCCATCCGGCCGACCGATCCGGTACGGGCACGCCCGAGGCGAACGCTCCGTCGAGCCGGAGATCCACGTCGACGGAAGACATTCCTTCGACCGCGGCGGCGAATGACGGCCACCGCGCCAAGGCGCGAAAGGCCAGATCATGAAGGCGGGGATGGGCGACGTCCGCGTTGATGACTTCGAAGGACGGGGTGATCATGCCGGCGGCGGCCCAGAGTGCGCCGCGCCCAGCCTTTCCGGCGTCGATGACGACGATCGCCGCTCCGCGGCGTGCGGCCTCGAAAGCGACGGACAGCCCCGCCGCCCCGCCGCCGACGACGATGAGCCGAAGACCGGCGAGTGCGCCCCGATCCGTTGCGTCCAAGCTGCGTCCGACCTCAAAAGATGGTACCGCCTCCCCGGATCGAACGGGGGACCTCTAGATCCACAATCTAGCGCTCTAACCGACTGAGCTAAGGCGGCGCGGAGCGGAGAAATAGACCCGGCGCCGCCGGGAGACAAGACCGCAGGGCGTCACACGCCCAATAGCCGGATCTCTCTTTGAATGACCGCAATGCGCTTGTCGCCTTCGGGATGGGTGGACATGAAGGCCGGCGGACGGCCGCTGGACTGCCGTTCCAACATCTTTTGCCAGAAGAGAACGGCGCCATAGGGATCATACCGGGCCGCATGCATGTAGCGCACGCCGAGGATGTCCGCCTCCAATTCATGCTTGCGGGAAAAGGGCAAGATCACGCCGAACGTCACCCCGGCCCCAAGCACGCCTGCAATCGCTTGCGAATACCGGATGTCCGATGCGGCCAAGGCGATGTTCGCCGCGGTGAGGCCGACCTGGGCGACAACATTCTGGCTGAAGCGCTCCGAGGAATGGCGTGCGTAGACATGGCCCACCTCATGCCCCACCACGCCGGCCAATTCGGAATCGCTCGACGCCAGGTCCAAGATCCCGCGATACACGCCGACCCGCCCGCCCGGCAGCGCGAAGGCGTTCAACTCCTCCGAATCGAAGGCTTGGAACTCCCATTGCGAAGGATTTCCGCCTGTCGCCTCGACGATCCGAGATCCGACTTCGCGCACCCGGGCCTGGGCCCGCGGATCGCGTGAGACGGTCTCGGTCCGCTTGATCTGCGTCCACGTGCTTGCCGCGAGTTGAGCCATTCGCTGCGGCGAGACGAATGCGAGCTGGCGGCGGTCGATCACTTCATTATAGGCGCAGCCGCAGGCGGCGCAGCCGAGGGCGGCCGCGCCGCCCAGAAGAGCGTGCCGCCGCGTCGCGAGCGCGGACTCCGCATCGTCCTGTGGTTCGACCGCCTCATCGCGCATATCCCACTCCCGATCGTCGGCGTTTCGGGTTAGGTTTGCCGCCAAATTCTGAAAAGGTCTATAAGAGGACGTCATGCGCCTTCTGCTCACGCTCGCCGGGCTGCTTTTCGGCCTGATCGTTTTGCTCGTCGTCGGAATCGCGTTGGCCCCCTCGGTGGTTCCGGAAAGCGCCTATCGGCCGCGGCTTGAGGCGGAGATGGAGAGGGCGCTCGGCCGCGACGTCGCCCTCGACGGCGCGACGCGCTTTAAGATCCTCCCTTCGCTCGCCATCGAAGCGACCGACGTGACGATCGGCAATCCGCCTGGCTTCACAGACCCCTTTTTCGCGCGAATGGACGCGCTGGACGCGAAGCTTCGGCTGTTCCCGCTGCTGCAAGGTCGCGTCGAGTTGGATGCGTTCGTCGTCCGCGGCGCGACGGTCAATTTCGAGGTCGCCGCGGACGGCCGTCCCAACTATGCGTTCACATCGGAGGTCGAGACGACGCCGGGCGAGACGCCCGGACGCACGCCGGCCCGGACTGGCCAGAACGTGAAAGGCGACGTGCGGCTCGGCGACGTGCGGCTCGTCGACGCGGCGCTGCGATACCGGGACCAGATGACGGGCGCGGATTACGCCCTGACGAATGTCGGCGCCACCGTCACCCTGAACAGTTTGGACGAGCCCCTGACCCTGAAGGGAAGCTTCGAGTTTGACGAAGAGCCGGTGCGCACGACGGCGCAAATCTCCGCGCCGCGCGCGCTGATGGAAGGGCGCGCCGCCCTCATCAACGCCGAAGTTCAAGCCCGATTGGTCGAGCTTGACTTGAGGCTTACGGTGAAGGCTGGCGACGTGGTCGCCTATTCCGGCCGCTCGGCCATCTCCACGCCCTCGCTTCGCGAACTCGCCGCATGGCTGCGCTCGCCGCTCCCGGAAGGCGACGCGCTGGGACCTTTCTCGATCAAGGGCGACATTGAAGGCAGCTCGCGCACCTTTTCCTTGAGCGATGTCGACCTTCGTCTCGACGACACCCGCGGCGGGGGCCGTCTCGACATTGATGCGCGCAACAGCCGCCCCATGATCAAAGGCGCGCTCTCCCTGACGGCGCTGGATCTTCGCCCCTATTTGCCCGCACCGCCCGAGGCGCCGGCGCGACGCGGCGACGGCGAACCCGGCGCGGCGCCGCCTTCGGAATGGTCCGACGTGCCGTTTGACGTGTCGCCGCTCCGCGCGGCGGACGCGGAACTTCGGCTGACCACCGATCGGGTTCTGACGCCGACCATGACGATCGACCGCAGCATCATCCGCGTGACGCTCGAGAACGGCGTCATGAACGCGGATCTTCAAGAATTGGCGCTCTATGATGGCGGCGCCACGGGAGCCCTGGTTCTGGACGCCAGCCGCGATCCGCTGCGGATGTCGCTTGATTTCGACGTCTCGGCGCTTGAACTCGCGCCGCTGCTCCAGGACGCCGCCACTTGGGACTGGCTGCAAGGACTGGCCCGCGCGAAACTGAGCCTCGCCGGGATCGGCCGTTCGCCCAGGGCGCTCGTCCAGTCTCTCTCAGGCGAGGGCTCCTTGGAGGCGAGCGACGGCGCGCTCCGCGGCCTCGACCTGGTCAAAACCGCGCAAGCGATCGAAACCTTGCTTCAGGAGCGGAATGTCGGGGCCGCAGCCGCCCAATTGTCGGCGACAGAGGGGCGAACCGACTTCTCAAATCTCGCTTTGCGGTTTGACATGCAGCAAGGCGTCGCGCGGATCACCGAGATGTCGATGTTCAATCCGCTCGTCCGCGCCAACGGAGTGGGGGCCATCGGCTTCGCGGAACAGAATGTCGACCTGGTGTTTCAGGCGGCGGTCGCCGAACGGACCTCCACCGATGCGGATGACGACTTCAAAATCCTGCCAGTCCCGATCACCGTGACGGGGACGTGGGCCGCGCCGAAAATCGGGGTGGATCTGGAGGCGGTCGCCCGCGCCGCCGCCGGCGACGCGCTCCGTCGCCAATTGGAGCGCCGCCTGGGCGACAAGGCCGGCGCGGCGGCGCCTCTTTTGGACGCCCTTTTCCGCGGCGGCGAGACTGGGGCCGCATCGGGCCTGGCGGGCGACGCGCCTGCTGGGTCTCCGAACGAGGAGCCCGCGGCCGGAGAGGCCGCCGCCGGCGCGGCGATCCGCCTCTTCGGCGAGGCTTTGCGGCGACGCACGGAATCGGAAGAGCCGCCCGCCGACGAAGAAACGGCCGAGGAGACGGACGACCCGCCCGATCTTTGAACGCGCCTTCTAGCCGGGCAGCGCCGTGTCGCCGTAAAGACGACGCAGCTCGGTCTTGAGCACCTTGCCCGTCGCTCCGAGCGGCAGATCCTTCGCAAAGACCACCGCGTCCGGCACCGCGATCTTGTCGACCTGACTGCGCATGTATTCCAACACGTCATATTCGTTCAGCGGATCCGCATCGGGCTCCGGAACGACGATCAGGATCGGACGCTCTTGCCATTTCGGATGCGGGACGCCGATGACCGCGGCGCGCGCGATCCGTGGATGGCTCATAGCCGCATTCTCCAACATGACGGAACTGATCCATTCCCCGCCCGATTTGATCACGTCCTTGGAACGGTCGGTGATCGTCACGAAGCCGTCCGGATCCAGGGACGCGATGTCGCCGGTGTCGAACCAACCGTCGGCCGTGAGGTTCTCGCCGACCCGCTGGCCGTAATACCCCTTCGTGATCCAGGGCCCGCGCACCTGGAGATGCCCTTCCGCGACGCCGTCTTGGGCGAGAATGTGCCCCGCGGCGTCCACGATGCGGAATTCGACGCCGAACACGGCGCGTCCCGCCTTCAACTTGTATGAGAGCTTTTCCTTGGCGGACAGCGATTCTTGCTTCGGCTTCAGCGTGTTGACTGCACCGAGCGGGCTCATCTCCGTCATGCCCCAGCCCTGCCGAACGGTCACGCCATAGTCCTCTTCGAAGGCGCGAATCATGAACTCCGGGACGGCGGCTCCGCCGATCACCGTCGTGTGCATGCTCGGCAGGCCGAGATTCTTCCCTTTCAAATAGTCGAGGACGTTCATCCAAACCGTCGGAACGCCGAGGGACACCGTGACCTTTTCGTCATTGAACATCCGCACGAGGCTTTCGCCGTCTCGGCTTGCGCCAGGCAGCACCAGCTTCGAACCGACCATCAACGCATTGTAGACGACCCCCCAGGCGTTGACGTGAAACATGGGCACGA
Source organism: uncultured Caulobacterales bacterium (assembly GCA_964412525.1). Classification (GTDB taxonomy): domain Bacteria; phylum Pseudomonadota; class Alphaproteobacteria; order Caulobacterales; family CAYPOX01; genus CAYPOX01. The sequence continues at coordinate 5,040 of CAYPOX010000020.1, read as the reverse complement.
CCGGCAGAACGACGTCGCCGCTCGTCACGCCCATCGTCTCTTGCATCGCCCCCGCCATGGCGTGCAGCACCGTGGACCGATGGCTGTAGAGCACGCCCTTCGGATCGCCCGTCGTCCCCGAGGTGTAACAAAGCGCGGCGGCCGTGTTCTCGTCGAACTCCGGCCAATCGAACGTCTCCGCCTCATGGGCGAGAAGCGATTCATAGTCATGGATCCGGAAGCGCTCGCTTTCCGGTTTGTGCTTGGGCCCGCACAACGCCACGAAACGCGACACATGACGGATCTCGTCATAGATCGCGTCGAGCTGTGGCGTGAAAGGAAAATCGAAGAGCACGACTTTGTCTTCGGCGTGCTTGATGACGAACGCCATCTGCCGCGGCCCGAGCAGCGGGTTGATCGTGTGGCAAACCGCGCCGATGCACGAAATCGCGTAGTAAAGCTCCACATGACGGTGGGTGTTGAGGGCGATCGTGCCCACCCGATCGCCCGGCCGCACGCCCATCCGCTCAAGCGCATGCGCGCATTGGGCGACGCGCTTGCCAAATTCGGTGAAGGAGTAGCGGACCTCCCCATCCAGCGCCTTGCTCACGATCTTCTGATCGCCATGCCAATTCAGACCATGGCGCAGAATGTTCGCGATCAGCAGCGGGCGGTCCATCATCAAACCGAGCATTGGCGTCTCCCTTTTCTGTTTTGACGTTTGACGAAGAAACTGGCGCGTCTTAACCCCGCGGACAAGCGGTTCATGCCTGAGGCCGCGCAATTCTAGTTCGGAGGCCAGACATGAAACGCATCGTCGTCATGGGCGGGGGCGAGATCGGCCGCGCTGTCGCGTTTCTGTTGCGGCGAACCGGAGACTATGAAGTCCTGCTGGCGGATCGCGACGGCGACCGTTTGACCACCGCTTCTTGGACCTGCGCGGAGATGGCGACCGTCGACGTGGACGACGTCGCCGGCTTGGACCGCGCGCTAAAGGGGGCGTTCGCCGTTCTGTCGGCGTTGCCCTACACAAAGACCATCCAGGTCGCCGAGGCCGCCGCGCGCCAAGGCGTGCACTATTTCGACCTGACCGAAGACGTCGCCTCCACACGCAAGGTGAAAGCTCTGGCGGAAACCGCCGACGTCGCCCTGGCGCCCCAATGCGGACTGGCGCCAGGTTTCATCGCGATCGCGGGACATGATCTCGCCCACCGCTTCGATGATCTCCGCGACCTTGAATTGCGCGTGGGCGCGCTGCCGCGGCGGCCGGTCAACGCCCTGGGCTACGCGCTCACCTGGAGCACGGAGGGCCTGATCAACGAATATATCCGCCCCTGCGAAGCGATCGTCGACGGCGAACGAACCGAGGTCCCGGCGCTTGAAGACCATGTGCGCTTCACCTTGGACGGCGTCGCATATGAGGCGTTCAACACCTCTGGGGGGCTCGGCACGCTTTGGGAGACCTTGGACGGGCGGGTGCGCAATCTTCGCTACCAAACCATCCGCTATCCCGGCCATCGGGACGCCATGCGCCTGCTCCTAAACGAATTGAAGCTGCGCGAACGCCCAGATTTGATGAAAGAAGTGTTGGAGAACGCGATTCCCGGCACGCTTGACGACGTGGTGCTGGTCTTCGTCAACGCCGTCGGTCGCAAGGATGGCCGGCTGATGCAGCGCTCTTACGCCAATTACGTCCATGCGGCGGAAATCGACGGCCGCGTCTTGTCCGCCATCCAGATCTCCACCGCCTCCGCAGCCTGCGCGATGATCGACCTTATGGCGCACGGGAAACTGCCCGCGCGCGGCTTCATCCGCCAAGAGCAGGTCTCGCTCGACGATTTCTTGGCGAACCGCTTTGGCCGCGTTTACGCCGATCGCGGAGCTTTCCTTGACGCGTGAACGGGGAACCGGCGGGAAACTGCTGGTCCGCCAATTGTTGGCGGAGGGCGTCGACCGCATATTCGGCGTTCCTGGTGAAAGCTATCTGCCGGTGCTCGACGCGCTCTACGACGTGCGCGACCGCATCGATTTCGTGACCTGCCGTCATGAGGGGGCCGCCGGCTATATGGCGGAGGCGACCGGCAAGCTGACGGGCCGGCCGGGCGTGCTTTGCGTCACCCGCGGTCCGGGCGCCATGAACGCCGCCATCGCGCTGCACGTCGCCCGCCAGGACTCCACGCCCATGGTCGTGTTGATCGGACAGGCGCCGCGCCGTTTCATGGATCGCGAAGCGTTTCAGGAGATCGATTACCGGCGCGGCCTGAGCGAAATCACGAAGTGGTCGGCCCAGATCGACGATCCCGATCGCATCCCCGAATATGTCGCGCGGGCCTTCGCAACCGCCGCGTCCGGCCGGCCCGGTCCCGTGGCGCTGGCCCTGCCGGAGGACGTGCTGGCGTCCGCCGCGGAGGCGGAGATCCTTCAGCCGACCTTGACCGTCGAACCGACGCTCGGCCTGGGCGCGCTCGAACCGATTTTAAAGGCGCTCGCGGGCGCGAGACGGCCGATCATTCTGGCGGGCGGATCGCGTTGGTCAAAAAACGCCGTGAACGCGCTCGCCGCCTTTGCGGAGCCGCGCGGCGTCGGGGTCGTCACCGCGTTTCGGCGCAAGGATCTGATCGACAATCGCAGCCCGAGCTATTTGGGCCATGCGGGTCTGGGTTTGGATCCGAAACTGGAAACGCGCATCCAAGAGGCCGATGTCATTTTGGCGATCGGCCCGCGGCTCGACGAGATCACAACCGGGGGTTATGCGCGCTTTCTGCCGCGCGATCGCGCGACGCTGATCCATATCCATCCGCAGGCTGAGCAATTGAGCGCCGTGGCGCGGCCGGATATCGCGGCGGCATGCGCCCCGGAGCCGGCGCTGGAGGCGTTGCTCGTCGCCCATCCGCCCGCGAATGAGGCTTGGCGGCCTTGGACCGAGGGCGGCGCTGCGGATGCGCGGGCCTTTGCGGAGCCGATCGCCGCGCCCGGCGCGCTAAATCTCTCCCGCGCCTTCGCCATTTTGCGCGACGCGCTGCCGGACGACGCCATCGTGGCCAACGGCGCCGGCAATTTCGCCGCTTGGCTGCACCGTTTCTTCCCGCATCACGGTTGGCCGACCCAGCTTGCGCCCATGAACGGCGCCATGGGCTATGGCGTGCCGGCGGCGGTGGCCGCCAAGCTCGCCCATCCGGATTTGGAGGTGGCCGCCGTGGCGGGCGACGGCGATTTTCAGATGACCGGACAGGAGTTGGCCACGGCCGCCGAGCGCAGATTGAAGATCCTCTTCCTCGTCGTCGACAACGGCATGTACGGCACGATCCGCATGCACCAGGAGCGCGACTATCCTGGCCGCCCCCATGGAACGACGCTCGCCAATCCCGATTTCGCCGCCCTCGCCCGCGCTTACGGCCTCTCAGCTTGGACGGTCGACAGCGACGACCAGTTTCGGTCCGCCTTGGACGCCGCGCGCCAAAGCGACGGCCCCGCCCTTCTCCACTTGAAACCGGACCCGGCGGCGATCGCGCCGGGCGCAACCCTCGCATCCTAAGGAGACACGCCATGACGTCCGCGCCCCAACGGTTCCATGCGATCCTCGACCAACTCGACTTACAGCCTGACGCCTTCCATGGCGGCGATCTTGAAGTCCGCTCGCCGATCGACGGGGAGGTTTTCGCCGCCATCTCCACGGACACGGAGGCCACGGCCCAAGCCAAGATCGCCAAGGCGACGGACGCCTTCGCCGCTTGGCGCGGTCGCCCCGCGCCGCAGCGCGGCGAACTGGTCCGCCTCTTGGGCGAAGAATTGCGCCGCGCGAAAGAACCGCTCGGCAGACTGGTGTCGCTCGAAGCCGGAAAGATCCTTTCTGAAGGCCTCGGCGAGGTCCAAGAGATGATCGACATCTGCGATTTCGCCGTCGGCCTGTCCCGGCAGCTCTACGGCCTCACCATAGCCTCGGAACGCCCAGGCCATGCGCTGCGCGAGACCTGGCACCCGCTGGGTCCGGTCGGCGTGATTTCCGCCTTCAACTTTCCCGTGGCCGTGTGGTCTTGGAATGCGGCGTTGGCGTTTGTGTGCGGCGATCCGGTGGTTTGGAAACCCTCGGAGAAGACGCCCATCACCGCGCTCGCCTGCCAGGCGATCATGGCGCGCGCCATGCGCCGTTTCGGCGACGCCCCGGATGGCCTGAGCGACGTGTTGGTCGGTGGCCCGGATGTGGGACAAACGCTGACCGATGATCCGCGCGTGCCGCTCGTTTCGGCGACGGGGTCGATCGCAATGGGCAAAAAGGTGGCGCCGCGCGTGGCCGCGCGCCTCGGCCGCACGATCCTGGAATTGGGCGGCAACAACGCCCTGATCGTGACCGAAACCGCCGATCTCGCGCTCGCCAAGCGGGCGATCGCCTTTGCGGCGGCGGGCACGGCCGGCCAGCGCTGCACCTCCTTGCGCCGTTTGTTCGTGCACGCCTCCATTTACGACCGACTGGTCCCGGAGCTGCGGCGGATTCTTCCGGAACTGCCGTCCGGCGATCCCTATGAAGACGGCGTCCTCGTCGGGCCCTTGATTGATCAGGCGGCTTTTGAGGCCATGGAGCGCGCCTTGGCCGCCGCAAGAGATGCGGGCGGCGCGGTGCATGGCGGCGGCGCGGCCGAGGGTCCAGCCGGCGGCGTTTATGCGCGCCCCGCCCTCGTGGAGATGCCAGAACAAACCGGCCCGATGTTGGAGGAGACCTTCGCGCCCATCCTTTACGTCGTGCGTTACGAGGAATTCGACCAAGCGATCGCCATGCAGAACGCCGTGCCCCAGGGATTGTCGTCCGCCGTGTTCACGCGCGACGTCCTGGAAGGCGAACGGTTCCTTGGTCCAGAGGGCTCCGATTGCGGCATCGCCAACGTCAACATCGGCACGTCGGGTGCGGAGATCGGCGGCGCGTTCGGCGGCGAGAAGGAAACCGGTGGCGGCCGCGAGGCGGGCTCGGACGCCTGGCAGGCCTACATGCGCCGGCAGACGAACACGATCAACTGGGGCAAGGCCCTGCCGCTCGCACTGGGCATCGATTTCAGTGTGTAACAGCTG
>CAYPOX010000019.1:0-28806 GCA_964412525.1 uncultured Caulobacterales bacterium | reverse complement strand
CGGCCATATGTTGGCCTGCGGCATGGATCCGAAGGGCGTTATGGCGGAGCTGACGGGGCGTTCGGGCGGCTACTCCAAGGGCAAGGGCGGCTCGATGCACATGTTCTCCGTTGAGAAGAACTTCTATGGCGGGCACGGCATTGTCGGGGCCAGTGTTCCGTTGGGGGCGGGCCTCGCTTTCGCCAATGTCTACCGCGACAACGATCGCGTCTGTTTGGCCTATTTCGGTGATGGCGCGGCCAATCAGGGCCAGGCCTTTGAGGCGATGAACATGGCGGCCTTGTGGAAGCTGCCCGTCGTGTTCTGCATTGAGAACAACCAATATGCGATGGGCACGTCCGTGAAGCGGGCGACGGCGGACACCCATTTGTGTCGGCGGGGCGCCGCCTTCGGCATTCCCGGCGAGGAGGTCGACGGTATGGATGTGATGGACGTGCGTCGCCACGGCTTGCAGGCGGTCAAGCGGGCGCGCGCGGGTGAGGGACCGACCGTGTTGGAGTTGAAGACCTACCGTTATCGTGGGCACTCCATGTCCGACCCCGCCAAATATCGGACGCGTGAAGAGGTCCAGGCCTACCGGGAAAAGAACGATCCGATCGACAATCTGAAAAGCAAACTCCTGGCGGATTTCGGCGTCGCCGAAAGCGACTTGAAGGCGATCGACGAAGAGGTGAAGGACACCGTCCGTGAGGCGGTGGATTTCGCCAAGGAGAGCCCGGAGCCGGATCTGTCCGAACTTTATACGGATGTTCTGGCGTAGGTCCGTGCTGTGAAGGAGCTGCTTCCGACGCCAGGTCGCGTCGCGCTTTTCGTTTGGTCAATCATGTGGCGCTGGTTGTTGACGTGCATTTTGTTCGCATTGGTGGTCGGGCTGGCGCTGAATTTCATCGCGATCTCGGAGCAGCGTTACTTTCCGAGCGCCCAAGACGAATGGGTGATGAATGCGGCCGTGTTCGTGTTCTCGCTCTTCATGCTGTTCGTCTATGTCGGCGGACGGATCGGCAAACGCATCGGCGCCTTTCGCGTCATCATGGTCGAGGCGGAGCCTTGGCGTTGACGCGCACGGGGACGGACCCCACAACCAGCGCCGACGCGGCGCGTCCATGACGCCGTGACAGGGAGACGTCCATGGCCGCCGAAGTCTTGATGCCTGCTCTTTCGCCCACCATGGAGGAGGGCACGCTGGCCAAATGGCTGGTCAAAGAAGGCGATAGGGTTTCCGCGGGCGATCCGATCGCGGAGATTGAGACGGACAAGGCCACCATGGAGGTCGAAGCCGTCGATGACGGCGTGATCGCCAAGATCCTGACGCCCGAGGGAACGGAAAACGTTCAAGTCAACGCCCCCATCGCGGTGATCGCCGCGGAAGGTGAGGAGGTCGGCGCCGCCAAGGCGGAGGCTGCAACGCCCGCGTCCCAAAAGAAGGACGCGGGACTGGAGCTGGGCGAGAAGCGCCCGCCAAAGGCCGAGGCGCAAACGCCGGCAAGCCCGCCGTCAAAGGGCGTCGCGGCCGATCTGCACGCGCCTGCGGCCCACGTCGCGGAGCCGGAATACGCCGACGCCCCGACCGTTGAGATCGCCGTGCGGGACGCCTTGCGCGACGCCATGGCGGAAGAGATGCGGCGCGATCCGGACGTTTTCGTGATGGGCGAAGAGGTCGCTGAGTATCAGGGGGCCTATAAGGTGACCCGTGGGCTGCTCGCCGAGTTCGGCCCCAAACGCGTGGTGGATACGCCGATCACCGAATATGGATTCGCCCATGTGGGGGTTGGCGCGGCCTTCAACGGATTGAAGCCGATCGTGGAGTTCATGACGATGAACTTCGCGCTTCAAGCCATTGACGCCATTGTGAATTCTGCAGCTAAGACCCGTTATATGGCGGGCGGAGGCATCGGCTGCCCGATCGTTTTCCGCGGGCCCAACGCCGCGGCGGCGCGCGTGGCCGCCCAGCACAGCCAGGATTTTGCGCCCTGGTACATGCATGTTCCAGGCTTGATCGTGATCGCGCCCTATGACGCGGCGGACGCCAAGGGATTGCTAAAGGCGGCGATCCGCGATCCCAATCCGGTCGTCTTTCTTGAGCATGAGTTGCTTTACGGCGAGACGTTTCAAATCCCCCAGGCGGACGATTTCGTCCTGCCCATCGGTCGCGCCAAGGTGATGCGCGAAGGCGATGGCGTGACGATCGTGTCCTACGCTCGCGGCGTGAAGTTTGCGCTTGAGGCAGCCGATCGCCTGCGGTCGGAAAAGGGGATTGAGGCGGAGGTCATCAATTTGCGCACCCTGCGTCCGATCGACTTCGACACGGTGATTGAAAGCGTAAAGAAAACCAATCGGGCGGTGACGGTTGAGGAAAGCTGGCGCCGCGCCGGCGTCGGGGCGGAACTCGCCGCCGAGATTCAAGAACGGGCCTTTGATCATCTCGACGCGCCGGTCCTGCGCGTCACCCAGGAAGACGTGCCGCTGCCCTACGCCGCCAATCTGGAAGCCCTGTCTCTCCCGAACGCGGAAAAGGTGTTTCAAGCGGCATTGAAAGTGGCCTACGCGGACTGACCTTCAGCCGACTGGGAGGCCGCCGGCGCGTGCTACTGCGCCTGCACGAACCGCGTCACGGTGACTTGGGTCATCGCCGGCAGGGTTCCGCCGCCGCCGACGCGCAGCACCGCGACGTAATAGGGGCCGGCCGGCAATTGCTGGGAGACGCGTGCGTTGTAGCCCTCGCCGTCGTCGTCGCTATAGGCCAGTTCGGCCCCCTGCTCGGAAAAGAGGCGCAAGGCCGGATCGGATCCCAGGAGCGCGAGTGTCTCAATGGTCACGAAGGCCGGTTCGGAAAGCTCGAACGACACCCATTGGGCTTTGGCGCCTAGAGGCACCTGTATGGACTGCGGAGTCGTCACGGTCCCCAAATCGTTGATCGGCGTGTCGCCGGTGGTCGGCGGCGCTTGTCCAGCATCATGGAGCAGGCCCATCGCCGCGTCTAAGGAATAGGCTTGGGTCGTCAATCGGATCGGTTGTCCGTTCGGCGAATGGGTCGCGACCTGCAAGCAGTAATCGCCTGCCGGCAAAGGGTCTTGGAGCTGGATCACCGCGGTCAGCCCGACGAAATCGTCGTTTTGCGCGATTGCGTAGCCGCTTGAATCATAGAGGTTAAGATAGGGATCGCCGTCGCCATGTTCGGCCGTGAACATCAGCGCCTGAGGCTCCGCGAGGCGAAAACGGAAGTTGGACGCGGCGGCGGCGGCGACATTCGTTTGCAGCGGTCCCCGAGCGAGGGCGGCCTCCAGAGCTCCGTCGGAGAGCGACGGGGTCGCGTCATCGATGCGACAGGCCGGAGCGGCGCCGCCGGTCGCCCCAGAGGCGCCGAGCCCGGGCAATGACGCGTGTCGATCCAATCCGGATTGGACCGTGGCGATCAATGGCGCATCCTGGAGGTTGAGCACCGCAAGGCAGTAGTCCCCAGGCGCGAGCGAGGCGATGAGCCGAGGGTCCAAGCCTCCGGCGCCGTCGTCGTCCTCACCGATCACCGCGCCGTCTGGGCTCAGGATCAACAGTTTGGCGTCGCCTTGGCTTGCGGCCACTTCAAATTTGACCATGCCGGCCGCGCCCATGGTGAACGCGGCGCCGTAAACGCCGCGGATCGGCGCCACCACATCGCTGCGGATCGGTTCCGCCAAGGAGGAAAGATCGGACGCCTCGCGTGAGCCGCTCGCCCAGCCGACGTCACGCCCGACAACGTCGCCGCACATTGCGGCGGACCCTTGCGCATATGCGCTTGCGAGACAGGCCGCCGTCGCTGAGGCCACGAGGATCAAACGTTGAATGCGCATTGGCGGCGTTCCCTTCGAGGCGAAAGACGCGTTGGGAATAAACCCGTCGGACCCGTTTGGCGAGGGGCGGCTTTCCTAGTAAGCGATGACGCACGTCTTGGCCGGTTGTCAGGAGTCGCGCCCCATGCCCACCCCCATCCTCATGCCTGCGCTCAGTCCCACCATGGAGGAGGGCACGCTCGCCCGGTGGGCGGTCAAGGAAGGCGACAAGGTCGCAGCCGGCGACGTGATCGCGGAGATTGAAACCGACAAAGCGACCATGGAGGTCGAGGCCGTCGATGAGGGCGTCGTCGGCAAGCTTCTCGCGGCGGAAGGCGCGGAAGGCGTGAAAGTGAACGCGCCGATCGCTTGGCTTTTGGGTGAGGGCGAAAGCGCCGCAGACATCCCCTCTGGCGATGGATCCCGCTCAGCGCCCACAGAGCCCGCGGAACAGGCCGCGCCCCCGACGACCGCGAATGCGGCCGCTGCAGCTCCCGCTTCCGCGGCGAATGATGGGGGCGATCGGATTTTCGCGTCTCCTCTGGCGCGGCGCATGGCGCACCAGGCCGGCTTGGATCTGAATGATCTCAAGGGCTCTGGCTCTGGACCCCATGGCCGGATCGTGAAGGCCGACATCGTGCAAGCGCAGACATCGCCGCCAAACCGCGCCAGCGCCGCGCCTGTCACCGCTGCTCCCGTCGCCGCCGCGGCGCCTAGCGCGCCCGGCGCGGCGCCGGCGCCGCATGTCGAGGAGGGCGGCTATCGAGCGGTGAAGCTTGACGGCATGCGTCGAACGATTGCGCGTCGGATGACGCAGTCTTTCCAGGAAGTGCCGCATTTTCCCCTGACGATCGATTGCGAACTTGACAAGCTGTTGGCGTTGCGCGCCGAGTTGAATGCGCAGTCTCCGGAAGGTGATGGCGCATACAAAGTGTCGGTCAACGACTTCCTGATCCGCGCCTCCGCCTTGGCGCTTCAGCAGACGCCCGATGCGAACGCCAGTTACACGGACGACGCGTTGATCTACCACGCGCATTCGGACGTGGCGGTGGCCGTGGCGATTGAGGGCGGTCTGATCACGCCGGTGATTCGAAAAGCGGAGACCAAAGGCTTGGCCGCCATCTCCCGGGAGATGAAGGATCTGGCGGCGCGGGCGCGGGATCGAAAGCTGACGCCGGAAGAGTATCAAGGCGGTACGTTCTCGATCTCCAATTTGGGCATGTTCGGGATTCAAAGCTTCAATTCGATCATCAACCAGCCCCAAGGCATGATTCTGTCCGTGGGCGCGGGTGAGAAGCGCCCGGTCGTCTGCGACGACGCCCTTGCGATCCGCATGATGATGACCTGCACGCTGACTTGTGATCACCGGGTGGTCGACGGCGCGACTGGTGCGCGTTGGCTTGCCGTCTTCAAACGATTAGTGGAATCGCCGATCACCATGTTGTTGTAGACGGCGGTCAGCGGTCGTAGGGGGCGAGTTCATGGCGAAGGGCGGCGTTCGGAAGTTCTCCGATTACAAAATCGGGACGCGCGTGGCGTTGGGTTTCGCAGGCGCATTGGCGGCCTATGCGGTCCTCGCGATTTACGGCGTGTTCGGCGCGGTGGCGTTTCGAAATCGGTTCGAGGCCTATGTCCAACAAGCCTATGGCATGGCGACGGATCGACCTGCGGAGGTCGTCGCCTTCGAAGCTGAGCTGACCGGCGCCATCGGTCGCGCGGTCCTCACCAACGCCAGTTTTTTGGTTGTCGGCGTGGCTTTGGGCGTCATTTTCGCCTGGTTGATCGTGCGTTCGATCGCGCCGCCGGTTCGCCAAATGACCGACGCGCTTTGCGAACTGTCGCGTGGGAATTTGGATGCGGAAGGGCCAAACCGCGATCGCAGCGACGAGCTTGGCGAGATGGCGGCGGCTTTCAGCGTCCTGCGCGACAACGCCCGTGAAGCGGAACGGGTCCGCGCCGAGCGCGATCAAGAACGCGTTGAGGCGGAACGATTGCGGCGCGCCCAATCGGAGTCCCTCGCCGGAGATCTTGAAAGCAAGGTGGCCAACATCGTCGAACAATTGGCGGCGGCGGCGGAGGAGCTGAGCCACGAGGCGGACGTTCTCAAGCAAGCCGCGGAGCGATCCGGCTCCGAAACGGAGACCGCGGCCTATTCCGCTGAAGAGATGAGCGCCAATGTGGAAATGGTGGCGACTTCGGCGGAAGAACTTTCCAGCTCGATCCAGGAAATCACCAATCGCATGACGGAGGCGAGCGACCAGGCGCGCGATGCGGCCATGCGTGCGGAGCGAACCGACGCCACCGTCGGCGCGCTCGCCAAGAGCGCGGAGCAGATCGGCGACGCAGTTCAGTTGATCAGCGAGATCGCCGAGCAGACGAACCTACTCGCCTTGAACGCGACGATCGAATCTGCGCGCGCTGGGGAAGCCGGCAAGGGCTTTGCGGTCGTCGCGAATGAAGTGAAGGGGCTCGCCAGCCAGACCCAGAGCGCGACGGAAGAAATCTCAAAACTGGTCGGCGAGATCCAAGGATCCACGCGGGAGGCCGTGGACGCGATCAGCTCCATTCGCGAAGCGGTCGAAACGCTGAGCGAGACGGCCATGTCCGTCGCGAGCGCGATGGAGGAGCAGGACGCCGCCACGCGGGAGATCGCGCGCAACACCCAACAGGCGGCCACGGGCACCCAGCAAATGTCGAACTCCATCGACCAGGTGCGCGGGGCCGCGGAACAAACCGGCAGCGCGTCGGACAATGTTCTGACGGCGGCCAAGGCGTTGGCGCAGCGCGCGGACGCCCTGCGCGCCGAAGTCGGCCGCTTCGCGGCGGATATTCGCAAGGGGTGATCACGTGGCGGATTATGATCTTGTGGTCCTCGGCGGCGGGCCCGGCGGATACGTCGCCGCGATCCGGGCGGCGCAACTTGGTCTCAAGACAGCAGTGGTCGAGCGCGAGCATCTCGGCGGCGTTTGCCTGAATTGGGGCTGCATCCCGACCAAGGCTTTGCTGCGCTCCGCGGAGGTTTTTGAGAGTTTTCACAACGCCGCGGCGTTCGGGCTTGCGGCGGACAATGTGCGCTTCGACATGGCCGCCGTGGTGAAGCGGTCCCGCGACGCAGCGAAACGATTGTCCCAGGGCGTCGGATTTCTTTTGAAGAAAAACAAGGTCGACGTCGTTTCAGGAACCGGGCGGCTTGGCCCGCTTAAGGGCGGCGCACGGACGGTGACCGTCGATGGCGGGGCGAACATGTCGGCGCGTCATGTGATCGTGGCGACCGGAGCCCGTGCGCGGACCATTCCGCAAGCCGGCCTGGCGCCCGATGGCGATTCAATCTGGACGTATAAGGAGGCGATGGTTCCGAAGGCGCTCCCGGATTCCGTGATCGTCATCGGGTCCGGCGCCATTGGGATCGAATTCGCCAGTTTTTATCGCGCCATGGGCGCGTCGGTGACGGTGTTGGAGGCCTTGGACCGCATCCTGCCGGCGGAGGATGCGGAAATCTCCGCCTTTGTGCGCAAGCGGCTCGAAAAGCGCGGCGTCGCCATCCACACGGGCGTCTCCGTCGAGGCGGTGGAGACCCGCGGCGGCGGCGTGCGCGCCAAATTGAAGGACGGCGCTTCCCATGACGCGGAGAAAATGATCCTCGCCGTCGGCATTGTCGGCAATGTGGAGGACATCGGCCTGGAGGCGGCGGGCGTTGAGGTGGATCGCGGCCATGTGTCGGTCGATCCATGGCTGAAGACGACGGCCGAAGGGGTCTACGCGATCGGGGACGTGGCCGGCGCGCCCTGGCTTGCGCACAAAGCCTCCCATGAAGGCGTCGTCTGCGTGGAGAAGATCGCCGGTCAGCCGAATGTCCACCCCATGGATGTGAACCAAATCCCTGGCTGCACCTATTGCCATCCCCAGGTTGCGAGCATCGGTTGGACCGAAGCCCAGGCGAAAGCGGCCGGCCGGGAGATCCGAGTGGGCCGCTTCCCCTTTGTGGGTAATGGCAAGGCGATCGCCATGGGCGAGGATCAGGGCCTGGTGAAGACGATCTTCGACGCCAAGACCGGCGAACTTCTCGGCGCGCATATGGCGGGCGCCGAGGTGACGGAGTTGATTCAGGGTTACGCGGTCGCCATGGCGTGCGAGTCCACCGAAGCCGAACTCATGAAGACCGTCTTCCCGCACCCCACCTTGAGCGAAATGATGCATGAGGCGGTGTTGGACGCCTATGGGCGCGTGCTTCACATCTAAACGCGCCGGGCTTTCGCGATGGGCTCGACCTTGGGCGCTTCGTGTCTCTTTGTGCGCGGAACTCGGCCCCAACGCTCTTGCCCGAAGACCGCGGCCCTTGATACTCCTATGAATTCTGCGCATTCGCGCTTCAAAATTCCGTCCGAACTGAGGGATCCGCCCGTGAAAAAGCTTCTCGCGCTCGCCGTCGCCGCGGCGTTCGCCGTTCCTGCTCAGGCCTCGCCCGTTCGCCAGACCAAGGGCGACTTCGAGGACAAGTTTCGTCAGTTGAGCGATGAGGTTTGGCGTTCGCCAAACGTGTATCGCGACGCCTCCGGCGCTCCCGGGCCGAATTATTGGCAGCAAAAGGCCGACTATCTCATCTCGGTGAAGCTCGATGAGAAACGCCGGCGGATCATTGGCTCGGAGTCGATCACCTACACCAACAATTCGCCGATGACCTTGCGCTATGTTTGGGTGCAGTTGGACCAGAACCGCTTCAAGGACGGCTCCACCGCACGTGTCACCGAGACCGCAAGCACCATGGGCTCCCGCCGGCATGCCCGCGGCGAAGGCGACAGCCTGAGCTTCGCGCAGCTTCGCCGCGAGCAGGAATTCGCCGATGTCGAGTATGGCTTTGAAATCAAATCCGTGACCGAAGGCGGCGACGTCGATCTGCCCTATGTGATCAACGACACCATGATGCGCATCGACTTGGAGCGCCCGCTTGCGCCGGGCCGCACGATGACGATCGGCATCGCGTGGGAGCACAACATCATTCATGAGAGCGTGGTCGGCGGGCGCGGCGGATATGAGCACTTCCCGGAGACGGACACCTATCAATATGCTTTGGCGCAATGGTATCCGCGCGTGGCTGCATTTACGGATTATGGCGGCTGGAACCACAAACAGTTCCTAGGACGCGGGGAGTTCACGCTCGAATTCGGCGACTACGAGGTCGCGATTGAGGCGCCGGCGGACCACATCGTCGCGTCCACGGGCGAACTGCAGAATCCGACCCGCGTTTTGTCAGCGGAGCAGCGCGCGCGGCTCGCCCAGGCCGCCCGTTCCGACAAGCCCGTCTTCATCGTGACGCCTGACGAGGCCATGGCGAATGAAGGCGCAAAAGATGACGGCACGAAGACCTGGCGTTTTGAAGCGGAAAATGTTCGGGACTTCGCTTGGGCGTCGTCGCGCAAATATATCTGGGACGCGATGACGTTCGAACAGACGGACCCGGACGCCGAGTATGAATCGGTTTTGGTGATGTCTTACTATCCGAATGAGGCGGAGCCGATTTGGTCTCAGTACTCGTCCCATGCGGTGGCCCACACCATGGACGTGTATGGCCGTTTCTCGTTCCCATATCCTTATCCTGTGGCCATCTCCGTGAACGCTTGGAAATCCGACGGCATGGAGTATCCGATGATGACTTTCAACGGATACCGCCCGGTCGTCGACGAGAAGACCGGCGAACGGACTTATTCCCGCCGCACGCGATATGGCCTGATCTCCGTGATCATTCACGAAATCGGGCACATATTTTTCCCGATGACGGTCAACTCTGACGAGCGCCAATGGACGTGGATGGATGAAGGGCTGAACACCTTTCTCCAATTCCTGGCGGAGCGGGAATGGGAGGACGGTTATCCCTCCCGCCGCGGCGATCCGGAGAGCATCACCGATTACATGATCAGCCAAAATCAGGTGCCGATCATGACCCAGTCCGATTCGGTGCTGAATTTGGGTCCGAACGCCTATGGCAAGCCGGCGACCGCCCTCGTGATCCTTCGCGAGACGGTCATGGGCCGAGAGTTGTTCGACCACGCCTTTAAGGAATTCTCGCGCCGCTGGATGTTTAAGCGGCCGACGCCGGAAGACTTTTTCCGCACCATGGAGGACGCGTCCGGCGTTGATCTCGATTGGTTTTGGCGGGGGTGGTTCTATTCCACGGATCACGTCGACATCGCGGTGACCGACGTGCGCTCCTACGACATCAGTTCCCAAAACCCGGAAATCGAGTTCGCCCGCGATCGGTCGGAAGATGCGGAGCGGCCGGTGTCCTTGACCCAAAGGCGAAACGCGGAGCTGCCGAAATATGTCGACGACCGTCCGGAGCTGCTCGATTTTTACAACGAAAACGATCCCTTCACGGTCACCAATAAGGATCGCAACACCTACAATGCGTTCCGCAAAGGCCTGTCCGATTGGGAGGCGCGCGTCCTCGACCGCGCCTTGGAAGAGGGCCAGATGGCCCATTTCCTGGACTTTGAGAATCAGGGCGGGTTGGTGATGCCGCTGCCGCTGCGCGTCACCTATGAAGACGAGACGGTGGAGGACATGCTCATCCCCGCAGAGATTTGGCGCCGCCAAGCCCATCACGTGACCAAGGTGCTGATTCGGCCCAAGGCGATCGCGAAGATCGAACTCGATCCGGAGTTGCGGATCGCGGATGTGGACATGGCGGACAACACATTCCCGCCGCAAATCCGCCCGTCGCGCTTAGATTTGTTCAAATCCGACCGACAGCGCCGCAACATGATGGCGGACATGCTGGAAGAGCTGAAAACAGACGAAAATCCTGAGTCGCCGGACGGCGAGGGGTCTGACGCGCCGCTGCAGCCGGGAGACGGATCTGGCGGTTGATCGTCGGGCGATCCTCGTCGCAATCGCCCTCGGTCTCGCCGGCTGGGGGCGGCCTTCGGCGGCCCACCGCATCCATGCCGCATTGACGACCGTGAAGTTGGACGCTGACGGCGCGGTTCAAGTCACCCATCGCCTCTACGCCCACGACGTGGAACGCGCGCTGGGCCTCTCTGGCGATCCGGTTCGAGACGCGTTCGCTGGGGCCAAGACGCTTGCGCGCGCGGCCCTATACGTCGACCGCGCATTTCGTTTGGAGACGATGGACGGCCAAACCTCCGATCTCCAACTGCTTGGCGCGGAGACCGAAGGCGAGTTTCTGTACGTCTATGCGGAAGGCGCGTTTGAAGCGCCGCCGAACCGGTTGCGCGTCCAGGCATCGATGCTGTTCGAAGTCTTGAGCGACCAGATCAATCGCGTGAACGTCGCCTTTCCCGAGGGCGTGGGGACCGTCGATTTCCGCGCGGGCGACGATGCGGACGTCGTGTCGCCGCCCGACGCCGGCTCTGCGCCTTGATCGCGGGGGTGGGGAGGTCCACTTACAAACCCATGACAGTCGTGATTGACGCTCAGGCGCGCGCCGCGCACCGACATCCCGAGAAGCGCAACCGCCCCGAAACGCCGGTGATGCGCAAGCCCGATTGGATCCGCGTGAAGGCTCCAACCTCGGCGGCCTATGCCGAAACCCGCTCGCTGGTTCGGAGCCAGCGCTTGCATACGGTTTGCGAAGAGGCGGGCTGTCCGAACATCGGCGAATGTTGGTCGAAAAAGCATGCGACCATGATGATTCTGGGCGACACATGCACCCGCGCCTGCGCCTTTTGCAATGTGAAGACCGGCGCGCCCGGCGCGGTCGACCCGGACGAGCCGCGTCGCGTGGCCGAAGCCGTGGCCGCGATGGGACTTAAGCATGTGGTGATCACCTCCGTCGACCGGGACGATCTGGACGACGGCGGCGCGGCGCATTTTGTGGCGGTGATCGAGGCGATTCGGGCGAGCGCCCCCGCCGCCACGATTGAAATTCTGACGCCGGATTTTCGAGGGAAGAAGGGGGCCGTCGACCGTGTCGCGGACGCGGGACCGGACGTCTTCAACCACAATCTGGAAACCGTTCCGCGTCTTTACCTTTCGATCCGGCCAGGATCGCGGTACTTCACCTCTTTACGTTTGTTGGAGCGCGTCAAGGAACGTGCGCCGCAGCAATTCACCAAATCCGGCGTGATGGTCGGACTTGGGGAAGAACGCGACGAGGTCTATCAGGTCATGGATGACATGCGCGCGGCCGGCGTCGATTTCTTAACCATCGGCCAATATCTGCAGCCGACGCGACGGCATGCGGCTGTGGCGCGTTACGTGTCGCCGGACGAGTTTGAGACCTATGCGCGGGTCGCGCGCGCCAAAGGGTTTCTGTTGGCGGCGGCAAGTCCGCTTACGCGCTCAAGCTACCATGCGGGCGATGATTTCGAGCGGTTGCGCGCGGCGCGGGCCGCGCAAGGTGCTAGCTGACAGGAGGTCCCCATGCGCGAGCATCGGGAGCGTCGCCGACTGGCCTATGGTCCGGACGCTATGTTCAAAGTCGTCGCGGATGTCGAGCGATATCCGGAGTTCCTTCCCTGGGTGACGCGCTTGAAGGTGTTGAAGCGCGAGACCGTCGCGCCGGGTCATGAACGCCTCAGAGCGGAAATGCGCGTGAGCTTTAAGCTCTACAACGAAACCTTTGTCACGGATGTCGATCTGCGCTCCGCGGAACGGCGGATCGACGTCGACTATAAGAGCGGCCCGTTTCGCCATTTGGAGAACCGTTGGCTGTTCGAGCCTGCGGATCCGGGCTGCACGGTTGATTTCTTCATCGGTTTCGAGTTTCGAAATCGGATGTTTCAGGTGGCGGCGCAGCGCTTTTTGAATTTGGCGGTGGGGCGCCTGGCGGCCGCCTTCGAACAGCGCGCCCATACGCTTTACCGGACGACAAGCCGTACGGACGATGCGGCGGAAACCAGCCGCGCCTAACCCGCAAGGGGTGGTTCAGTTTCCGTCGGTGAGCGAGCGCGGACGGCTGGAGCGTGGCGTCTGCACCGCCGGGGCGGCGGATGACGGCGTCGCCGCGTCTCCGGACGGCGATTCGCTGGCCGGGCGCGAGGGAACCGCGGTCAACGGGCCGAGCTCTGTGGTGCGCGCCATGATCGGCGTCGGGCCGAACGGGTCGTCCTGGGGCGGCGACGTCCAAAACGGCGCTTCATTGTCGTCAAAAAACACGTCGACGGCCTTGGGCTGCGCGTCGATCCGCAAAATCACGTAGGGCAGGGTGTTGCCGCCAACCCCCGGCAACGGCGAATCATTTTGCGCATTCTCATGGTGGGCGCGCACGGTCAGGCGATCGCCCTTCTGCACGACCTCGTCAATGACGATTTGCCGTCCTGGGCCTTGCCGTGAACCCCCGAAAATCGCGACGGCCGTGTGCACCTCGCGGGTGAAACCGACGGGCGGGCTGTAGAACACGCCGGTCAAATCCCACACTTGCGTCCAAGTCTCGTGATCGCGGATCAAAGCGACGCCCGGTTGGTCCGCGGCGGAATACTCGCCCCGCCACTCATCGAATTGTGGGTAAATCGGGCCGAAATCCACCGACACGGCGCGCGCGATGCGCGCGTCCAGGGACTGCGCAGAATCCTTTAAAGACAGCGCGGTCTGGCAGCCCGACACCGCAAGGGCGGCGGCCGCGACGGCCCCCAAAGGCGCAAAACGTTGGTTCATGTCGAGCCCCCGGCGGTTCCATCGACTCGGTCAAGCAATAACCCGAGCGCCGTTTCAACGGTCTTTAAGCGAACGACGTTTCGTCCGATATCGCCAAAACGACGCTCGGTCGAGAGGGAAGGCCCGTTCCGCGCGGCGGTTGCGAACCAAACCAAGCCCACCGGCTTATCGGCGTGACCGCCTCCCGGCCCGGCGATACCGGTGACGGCGACGCTGACCGCCGCTCTGGATTGGGCCAGCGCGCCTTCCGCCATGGCCCGCGCGACCGCTTCGCTGACCGCGCCATGGTCCCGAAGCGCCGTGGCCGCGACCCGAAGCATGTCCTGTTTGGCGGCGTTGGAATAGGTGACGAAGCCGCGATCGAGGCAGGCGGATGATCCGGCGATGTCCGTGATCGCGCCGGCGATCAGGCCGCCCGTGCACGACTCCGCACAAGTGATCAGGACATCTCGATCCGCGCACAGTTCAACCAGTTTTTCAGCGAGGCGCTGAACGAGATCAGGAAACATCGTCGCTGCGCGGCGTTTCCACGCTGCAAACGGCGAGGGCGGCCAAACCCTCTTTCCGCCCGGGAAAACCGAGCCGTTCCGTCGTCGTGGCCTTCACGCAGACGCGCGCTTTGGGCACGCGCAAGAGCTCAGCCAAGCTCGCCTCAAGCCGATCGCGATGGGGCCCGATCTTGGGTTCCTCGCCAATGATCGTCAGATCGACATTGATGATGCGCCCGCCGCGCGCGGCGACCATGTCCACCGCCTTCTCAAGAAAAATACGCGATGGCGCGCCCTTCCACTGGGGGTCGGACGGAGGAAAGTGCATGCCGATATCGCCGGCGCCTAGAGCGCCGAACAAGGCGTCCGTCACGGTGTGAAGCGCCACGTCGGCGTCAGAATGACCGGACAATCCCTTAGTGTGAGGAACGGGCACGCCGCACAGGATCACCGCCTCGCCGGGACCGAACGCATGGACGTCAAAGCCCTGTCCTGTCCGTGTCTCCATCGACTCCGCCATTTGCTCGGCTCGCATAAAATCCTCTGGATGCGTCACCTTAAACGCTGATTCGGAACCGCGCGTCAGCATCACCACGGCGCCGGACGCCTCCATGAGTCCGGCCTCGTCCGTAAAGCGGGACGCCTCAGCGGCGAACGCTGCGAAGGCGCCGCGCAGCGCCGGCAGTCGAAAGGCCTGGGGCGTCTGCGCGCGAAAAAGGCCCTCGCGGGACGGCGTCTCCAAGACCCGGCCGTCCTCATCCGCGCGCTTCAACGTGTCTGCGACAGGCAACGCCGGGATCGCGGCGTCCGCCTCCGCCAATCCGTCCAGCGATGCGTCGATCATCTGGTGGGTCGGAAAAGGCCGGGCGGCGTCGTGGATGAGCACCCGGTCGATCGAACCGTCCATGGCGTCGAGCCCCGCGCGAACTGAATCCGCCCGTGTCGCGCCGCCATAAACGTAGGGCGGGGGCGGGGACATACGCGCGGCGATCGGCGCGAACCATTCGTCCGCATCCCGCGCGATCACCACGACCAATTTGCGCACCGCTGGATGGCTCTGTAGCCGTCGAACGGCGTGTTCGAGCAACGTCGCTCCCGCCACCATACGATACTGTTTCGGCGCGCCGCCGCCGGCGCGGACGCCGCGGCCTGCTGCGACCACCACCGCACCGACATCGCCCTTCCTGTCCTCCAAAGATGGCTCCCCGCTTGCCATGAACGTCGCCCTTTAGCATGAAACGCCCTCAACCAAGTTGAGAGCGCTCGTGCCGCATTTCGATCCGCGCGACTTTGCCGGACGGGTCATTTTAGCGCCGATGTCCGGCGTCACCGATCCGCCGTTTCGTTCAGTCGCCGAAGCCATGGGCGCGTTCGCCACCGTTTGCGAGATGACGGCGAGCGACGGCTTGGCGACCGGCCGCGATGAGGCCGTGCGGAAGGCTCGACCGAGCGGCTCCGACCGCCCGTTCATCGTCCAACTGGCGGGGCGCGAGACTCATTGGATGGAGGAGGGCGCCCGAAGCGCGACGGATCTGGGCGCGGATCTCATCGACATCAATATGGGCTGTCCCGCTCGTAAGGTGACGAACGGCCTGTCAGGATCTGCATTGATGCGGAATCTCGATCATGCCGAACGTTTGATCGACGCGACCTTGCGCGGCTCGGGCGTGCCCGTCGGACTGAAAATGCGTTTGGGATGGGACCGTGAGGCCTTGAACGCGCCGGACTTGGCCGAACGCGCGGAAGCCGCCGGCGTCACATGGCTGACCGTGCACGGCCGGACCCGTCAGCAATTCTACAAGGGCCATGCGGATTGGGCGGCTGTCGCGCGGGTCAAACAGGCCACGGCGCTCCCGCTGATCGTGAATGGCGACGTGACGGATGTGGAGACGGCGCGCGAGGCCCTTCGCCTCTCAGGCGCGGATGCGGTGATGGTCGGGCGGGCGGCGACCGGGCGACCCTGGCTGGTCCGCATGATCGAGGACGCATGGCGCACCGGTCGTGCGGCGCACGCTCCCGACGCAGCGGCTCGTGAGGCGTCCGCCCAGCGGCTCTTGGAGCTTTCCTTGGAGCATTACGGTCCGGATTTGGGCGTGCGCGCCGTGCGCAAACATTTGGCGGCCGCAATCGACGCCGAACCTTCGTCCGTAACGCCGCATCGTCGGTCTGCGCTGCGCCGCATGGTTTGCACGTCGCCGACGCCGCAATCGACGCGCACGGCTGTCGCGACCGCATTTGAAGCGCTCGCAGCGGACCCGCGGTGCATGCAAGCCGCTTGACAGCTTGGCATTTGTAACATTTCAATCACAGCGTTGCGGGAAGGCAACATCGGGCTGCGGGACGCATCATCCAGGATGACTACGGGATCTTCTGTCGGCGATCAGCTGGCCGTGACGCCCAATTGGCGAATCGGCGTTTGGTCCTTTGTGGGCGCCGCGGCGGCGATCGGAGGCGTGTGCATCGCGCTTGCTCTGAGCTGGGCTCCGATCGCGGCCGGCGGCGACGTCATCGTGCCCTTGATCGGGTTCGAGGCCGCCATTTGCGCAGCGTTGACCGCCTTCGCCGTGCGGGCGCTTTGGCGAGCGCGATCCGTCTCGAAGCCCGAACGTTTGCGGAAACGCTTGGCGGGCGTGTTGGCCGCGGTCGCGTTGTTTCCGGCCACCGTCACGGCGACCTTCGCGGCCCTGACGCTTCATTTCGGGCTTGAAGCATGGTTTGGCGAGCGCGTGCACGCGGTCGTTGAAAACGCGACCGGCGCAGCATCGTCATACATGCGCGCCCACGCCGCCGCGATTCGTGATGACGCCCGGACGGCGGCCTCCGCGCTGGCGGCGGCGCAGGCGGACGGCGCGCGGTCGGAACCGCGGGCGTTGGAGGAGATGTTGACGGCGCTTGCGCGTGAACGCGGATTGACCGGGTTGATCCTGCTGAATGCGGGCGGCGAGCCGCGCGCCTTCGCTCAAACTTCTGATCGAACCTGGATGTTGCCGCCGCCGAGCTCCTTTGAGGAAGCGCGTGCTGGGGCCACCGTCTTGGGCGCGAACGCGGAAGCCGGGATCGTCCGTGCTTTACAGCGCGTCGAAGGCGAGGCCGACGCTTATCTTCTCGCTCAGCGCTCCGTGCATCCCGATGTCATCGCCCAACTCCAAAAGGCGGACGAGGCCGCCGCGGCCTATCGCGCCGTTTTGGACAACCGCGAAGCGCTTCAGGGCGCGTTTGCGCTGTCCTACGCCATCCTCGCTTTAACGGCGCTCGCCGGCTCCGCTTGGTTGGGTCTGACCGCGGCGGATCGTTTGGCGAAACCGGTCGGGCATATGATCGACGCGGCGCGTGCGGTGCGCGAAGGGGATTTGAACGCTCGGGTGCCGGAATGGCCGGGCGACAACGATCTGGGCGACCTTTGCCGCGCCTTCAATGCGATGACTGCGCGCCTTGAGACCCAACGAACGGACCTGATCGCCGCCAATGACGATCTTGCGCGGCGCAACGCCTTCATCGAAACCGTCTTGAACGGCGTCGGCGCGGGGATCGTGGCGCTTGACAAATGCGGGCGCGTGACCCTGGCCAATCCGACCGCGGAGGATGTGCTCGGCGCGGATGCGTCCACGCGTCCGTCGTTGCAAGACGCTTGGCCGGCGCTCGCGGATTTGGCGGCGTCCGCCGGTGCGGATGGAGAGATCCGCGGCGTGCTTGAACGGGTGATCGACGGGGAAAGCCGTCGCTACGCAGTCCGCGTGGCCCTCCGCGCGGATGGCGCGGTCGTCACATTTGACGACGTGACGGCGCAGGCGGCCGCGGAACGCGCGGCGATTTGGTCAGAGGCCGCGCGACGGGTGGCGCACGAAATCCGCAACCCTTTGACGCCGATGCGGTTGGCCGCTCAGAGAATTCGCCGGCGCGCCGCGGCGAACACCGATCTCAAACGTGCATCGGAGTCGCTGTTGCGCCAGGTCGACACCGTTCAAGGCTTGGTCAACGCCTTCGCGTCGCAGGCGCGATTGCCGAACCATGAGCCGATCCGGACCGACCTGGCGGCGATCGCGCTTGAATGCGCGGAGGATTGGCGGGAGTTTGAGGACGGGTTGCGCGTCAAAGTTGAATCCGACGGTCCCGTTCAGGTCATCGGTGATGCGGAGGCTTTGCGGCGCGCTTTGGGAAATTTGTTGCGGAACGCGGTGCAATCCGTCATGGCGCGCCGGCGCGAAGATTCGAAAATCGCGACCATCCATGTTTCGGCGACGGTGCGGAACGGACAGGCCGTCATTGAGATCGTTGATGACGGCCTCGGCTTGGAGCGCGCGGGTCCTGCATCGACGCCTGGTCGAGACGGGGCCGCGTGGGAGCGCGAGGGCCTGGGTCTCGCGATCGTCGCCAAAATCTGCGCCGATCACGGCGGACGTTTCACATTGCAGCAAAGAACCGACGCCCAAGGGGCCGTCGCACGGATCACGCTTCCGCATTCGCGGGCGGGCGCAGTCGCGTCTTATGAAGGAGAAGCAGCTTGGCCGATGTCTTGATTTTGGATGATGATCCGGACGTGTGCGCCGGAGTCGCGGACTCATTGCGCGACTTCGGACATTCGCCGCGCTGCGCCACATGCGTCGCCGAAGCCTTGTCGCTCCTTGGCGAAGAACGTCCGGACCTCGTTCTCTTGGATGTGTGGCTGGAGCGCGACGGCGTCAGCGGGCTCGATCTGATCGAGGAAATCGACAATCTCGCGCCCGGAGCCCCGGTGATCGTCATCAGCGGTCGCGCCTCGATCGAATTGGCGGTCTCATCGGTGCGTCGCGGCGCTTATGACTTCCTCGAAAAGCCGTTCAGCGAGGAGAAATTGGCGCTGACCATTGATCGCGCCTTGGAGTCCCGCCGTCTCGCTTGGGAGAATCGCGAGCTGAAGCGACGCGACCCGCTCTCGACGGAACTCGTGGGCGGCTCGTCTGCGATCGGGCAGGTGCGCAACACGATCGCGCGCGTGGCGCCGACCAATCGACGGGTCCTCATCAGCGGACCACCAGGCTCTGGGAAGGCCGTTGCGGCCCGGGCGATTCATGCGAAGTCCGAACGCGCAGCCGGCCCGTTTGTCGCCATCAATGCGGCGGACGCTCGGACCACTTCAATCGCCGAAGCGTTGTTCGGCGTCGAAGCCCAAGACGCGGCGGAGCGCCGGGTGGGCGCGTTCGAACAGGCGCACCGCGGAACGCTCTACATCCAGAATGTGGGATCGATGCCAAGCGACGTGCAGGCGCTGTTGGTTCGCGCTCTGGTCGAGCGCAGCTATCGCCGCTGCGGCGGGACGCGCGCGGTGCCGGTGGATGTGCGCGTTCTTGCATCCACGTCGGCGGATCTTGACCAATTGACCGGCGAACAACGTTTTCGATCCGATCTTCTCCACCGCCTCAGCGTGGAATCGATACGCATGCCGGCGCTCGCGGCGCGGCGCGAAGACGTGCCCACCTTGATCGAGCATTTCTGCCTCAATCTGGCGCGCAACGGGGGGGCGCGTCCGGCGCGGTTGGGAGACGATGCGGTCGCCGCGCTCCAGGCCTGCGATTGGCCG
This sequence comes from uncultured Caulobacterales bacterium, assembly GCA_964412525.1. Lineage (GTDB taxonomy): Bacteria > Pseudomonadota > Alphaproteobacteria > Caulobacterales > CAYPOX01 > CAYPOX01. Next base: position 9,343 of record CAYPOX010000019.1, on the reverse strand, counting down.
GGCAATGTCCGGCAGTTGCGCAATGTGTTGGAACGGGTGTTTCTGCTTGCGGACGACGTGGATTCTGCGATCTCGGCGGAAATGCTCCCGGTGGACGTGACCGCCGCGGCCCAGGAGGCGTTGCCCTCCGTGGCTTCCGACGCCAGCTTGATCGCCTTGCCGCTTCGCGACGCGCGTGAACGGTTCGAGCGGCAATATCTCCAGGCGCAGATCACCCGCTTCAGCGGCAACATTTCCAGGACCGCGGCGTTTATCGGCATGGAGCGCTCCGCCTTGCACCGAAAGATCAAGAGCCTCGGCCTAAACTTGTCCCGCCGCGGCGGCGTCGTGCCCGCCGAGTGACCAGCGCCGAGGCGTTGACGTGAAGGTCGTCATAAGCGGCGCCGGTCGCGTGGGCGGCACGATCGCACGGGAGTTGGCGCGCGAAGGCAATGCGGTCTGCGTGATCGACCAGTCCGCGGAATTGGCGCAAGCGTTGTCGGAAACCGCCGACGTGCAGGCGATCACGGGACATGGGGCCTATCCCGCCGTGCTGGCGCGCGCGGGCGCACGCGACGCGGATATGTTGATCGCGGTCACCGGCTCGGACGAGGTCAACATGGTCGCCGCGCAAATCGCGCGGACCGTCTTTGAGGTTCCATTGACCGTGGCCCGCATTCGGCGCGGCGGTTACCTTGAGGCCCCCTGGTCGGATCTTTTCAACCGGCACAATCTTTCAATCGACGTGATCATTTCGCCTGAGTTCGAGGTGGCGAAGCATGTCGTGCGGCGGCTCCGCAATCCGGGCGCCACGGAGGCGTTCGCATTCGCAGACGGGCGGGCGGAATTGGTGGGCGTGCGCTTGGTGTCCGATACGCCCGCCGTCGCCACGCCCCTGGAGCAATTGATCGAGCTATTCCCTGATCTGCGGATGCGCGTTGTCGGCGTGGTTCGGGAGGGACGGGTCTTTACGCCAGCTTTGAGCGATCAGTTGGCGGTCGGCGACCTGGTCTATTTTGTGGCGGACACGGAGCATGTCCGCCGAACCTTGGAGTTGATGGGGCATTCGGAAGCGGAGGCTCGCCGAATCGTCATCGTCGGCGCGGGCAATATCGGCCTGGCGGTCGCCCAATCGCTTGAAGCCCAACCGGGATTCCGCCTGAAGCTGATCGAAGCGGACAAGGCCCAAGCGGAAAGCGCCGCCGAAACTCTGCGGCGCACCTTGGTCCTGCACGGCGACGGTCTCGACCGAAATCTCTTGCGTGAAGCCGGCGTTTTTGAAGCGGAGACGGCTTTGGCGCTGACCAACAGCGACGAAGTCAACATTCTGACCAGCGTTCTCGCCTTGACGGAAGGCGCCGCACGCTCCATCGCGCTCGTCACGAAACGTGACTATCAAGGGGTGGTCGATCGTTTGGGCTTGGATGCGTTCATCGACCCCCGAGAGGTGACCGTGTCCTCGATCCTGCAGCATGTCCGGAAAGGGCGGATCAAGTCGCTTTTTTCTATTGAAGATGGCGCCGCGGAGGTGATCGAAGCGGTGGCGCTCGACACCTCGCCCTTGACCGGCAAAGCATTGGGGCATGTGGAGCGTCCCAATGGCGTTTCGATCGGCGCTGTGGTTCGAAACGACGCGTTCCATACTCCGGATCCGGAATTGGTCATTCAGGCGGGCGATCGCGTGATCGTTCTTGCGGAGCGTGGACGGATCCGCGAAGTGGAGCGGCTCTTCCGAGTCAGCCTTCAGTACTTCTAAGCGGCATCTGGGGGCGTTGTGGTAGTCCGACGCGTGGCGTGGGCCCTTGGCCTGATCTGGCTGGCTTACGCGGCCATGGCCTTCGCGGCGGGGCCAGCTTTGGCGCTGGCGACGCTCGAGGGCGGCCCCGAGGTGATGCTGAGCGGCACGGTCGCAGCGTTCGGTTCCGGTCTTCTTTTGCTTCTGTTTGGCGACCGGCGCGTCACGCTCCGCAGCGTCTCCGAAGCAGCCACCACGGTCATTTGCGGCTGGATTACGGTGCCGGCCTTCGCCGCCATACCTTTTCTGGCGGCGGGATGGCGCGCGGAGCCGGCTGACGCCGTGTTCGCAGCCTTGGCGGCGCTGACGACGACGGGTCCCTTCGCCGCGGTGGCGCCTGACCTCCCGGCGGAACGGATTTGGATGGCGATCTGCGCCTGGGGCGGCGGTTTCGGCGTGCTGGCGTCCGCGACGCTTCTGACCATCCAAATCGATCGCGACGCCGGCTCGGCCGCCGCGCCGGTCTTTGCGACGCCCGACGCTCGGTTGGGTGAGCGGGAGGCGTCGCGGATCTTGGCCGGCGTCTTAGTCGCCTATGGCGGCGTCTCTTTCGTATCGCTGTTTTTGGGCGCATCCGCCGGGCACCGCGGCGTCGAGCTGGCGACCTTCATGTTGTCGAGCCCGGCGACGGCGGGCTTCGGACCTTCGCCGTCCAACGCGGTCCAGGCGTTGGCGGGGGGCGTCGCCTACGGGCTGGGTGCGGTCAACATTTGGGTGGTATGGCGCTTGGCGCGCGGACAGCCGCAATTCTTGATGCGCGACGCTGAAACGGCCGGGATCGTCGCCGCCGCAGCTATCTTGACCATCGCCGGCGCCCTGGCGGCGGGAGCGGGCACGGCGCGCGCATGGAGTTTCGGCCTCTATGAAGCGTTTTCCCTGTTGAGCACTGCAGGACCGCCCGCCGACGGTCGCTCGGACTATCTGATCTCCCTGCCGGCCGCGATGACCGCGGCGATTCTGGGCGGAAGCACCTTGTCGACCGCGGGCGGATTGAAATGGGCGCGCGTCTTGCGCTTGGCGCGGGCGACGGCGGGCGCTTTGGACACGCTGGCCAATCCTCGCTCGGTCCATCTTGCGCCGCGCGTCCGGTCGAGCAATCAACGGGCGTTGCTGCTCGCACAGGTTGCGCTCGCCACCGGCGTGATCACCGGCGCGGCCTTGTTGTCCGGACCCGGCGTCGACACGGCGGCCCAAGGATTGGCGTTGGCTGTCGGCGGTTTCGCAAATTTTGGCGGTCTGCTTGACGCTGCGGACGTCCACGGGGAGGCGCTTGGCGGCCCGGCGCAGGCGGCGCTGGCCATCGCGATGATCGCAGGACGATTGGAGGCGGCCGCGATCCTGCCATTGGTGGGCGTGACCTTCGGGGCCGTCGCCCGGCGATCCACCTAAGATGATTGTAAAACGCGTCACGACTGCATTAGGTGAGTTAACGAACGTCTTTTTTGCGGGCGGGCGAAACAAGAAGCGAGGGGGAACCGAGCCATGGTGGAGCGCCGACAACCATTGCAAGATCGATTTCTAAACGCTGTGCGACGCCAAAAGACGCCATTGACGATTTTTCTCGTCAATGGGGTCAAGTTGCAGGGCGTGGTGACCTGGTTCGACAATTTCTGCGTGTTGCTGCGTCGCGACGGCCAATCGCAACTCGTGTACAAACACGCCATATCGACCATTATGCCGACACAGCCCGTCCAGCTCTTCGAGCAGGAGGAGATGGACGAGGGCGATGTGGCCATGGATGAGGACGCTTGATCGACACCGACCGCCGAACGCCGTTTGACGCACGGACCCCGACCATCGTCGTGGTGCCGACCGTGAGCGGCGAAGATTGGAGCGTGCGCGAAGAGGAAGCCGTCGGCTTAGCCGAGGCGATCGCCCTCGACGTGAAACGCGTGATCGCGGCCCCGATCCGCAAACCCGATCCTGCGCGCCTGTTCGGCGGCGGCAAGATCCAGGAGCTTGCCGAGGCGGTCGAGGAGGAGAACGCCACGCTGATCTCCGTCGATGCCGCGTTGTCGCCGGTCCAGCATCGAAATCTGGAGCGCGCGCTGAACGTCAAGGTGCTCGACCGAACCGGCCTCATCTTAGAGATTTTCGGCGCTCGGGCGCGAACGCGGGAAGGGCGCCTTCAAACCGATCTCGCCCATTTGAAGTATCAACGCAGCCGGCTTGTGCGCAGCTGGACCCACCTTGAGCGCCAGCGGGGCGGCGCCGGCTTTATGGGCGGTCCGGGGGAAACGCAGATTGAGGCGGACCGACGGATTCTTGCGGAGAAGATCGCGCGGCTTGAGCGGCGTCTGCGCGACGTAAAGCGCACGCGGCGCGTGCAGCGTGCGGGCCGTTCCCGCTCTGAACGCGCGGTGGCGGCGCTTGTCGGCTACACGAACGCCGGCAAATCCACTTTGTTCAATCGGCTCGCGGATGCGGGCGTCGAGGCGAAGGACCAGGTGTTCCAGACGCTCGATCCCACTTTACGTGTCGTGCGCACGGTGAGCGGACGCGCCTTGGTGTTGGCGGATACGGTGGGGTTCATCGCGGATCTTCCGACGCTGCTTGTCGACGCCTTCCACGCCACGTTGGAGGAGGCGGCGTCCGCGGATGTTTTGATCCATGTGCGCGACGTGAGCGCGCCGGATTTCCATCGCCAGGGTGAGGCGGTGCGTGAGACCTTGGCCCATCTGGGCGTCGACGAAGAGGATCCGCGTCCCGTCTTGGAGGTTTGGAACAAGGTCGATCTTTTGCCTGGCGACGAGCGGGCGAAGCTGTTGAACGACCGGTCCCGACGACGGGACGACCCGTCGACGATCGCGCGGCCCCGCGTCGTTCCCGTGTCCGCGGCGTCCGGCGTCGGCATCGAGGATTTGCTCGCCGCCTTGGACGAGGTCCTTTCATCGAACGCCGCAGAGGGATTGGTGATTGCGCCGCACGCGCTTGGCGGCCTTGAGACTTGGTTGCGCGAGCGCGGAGCGTTGCGGCGCGCGGATTACCAAGACGAAGCCGCCCGCTACGCCGTCACGCTGTCTCGCGCCGATCTCGGACGGCTTCGCCACGCCTTCCCCGAGGCGCGTTTCGTCGGCGCGGCGGCGGCTCCGGACACGCTCGCCGCGGAATAGATCTGCGTCACGAGAGGCGTTCCGCGGCCTTGGCGCGCGCCCACATGCCGTCCAGAACGTCGAGCGTCAGCTCCGACAGATCCGCACCGTTTTCGCGCGCCTGGCCTTCCACATGACGGAAGCGCTGTTCAAACTTTGCGTTGGCGTCGCGTAGCGCCGTTTCTGGCTCGATCCCCAATCGGCGCGCAAGATTGACGACGGAGAACAACAAATCGCCGATTTCCTCGGCGCGCTCTGCGTCGCTTTCCGCCGCCAGCACCTCGTCCTACTCTTCGCGCACTTTTCGAACCGGCCCCTCCGCATCCTTTTCGGGCCAATCGAAGCCCACGCACGCCGCTCGTTTCTGGAGCTTCGCCGCGCGCATAAGAGCCGGAAAGGTGCGCGGCACGTCGTCCAAGGCGGACGCCGGCGCCCCATCCGCCTTGGCCGCGCGTTCTTCCGCCTTGCGCCGCTCCCAATCCGCCTCTTGGGCCGCCCGGTCCTTAAAGGTGAGGTCTTCAAAGATGTGCGGATGACGGCGAACCATCTTGTCGGCGACGGCGTCCGCCACGTCAGCGAAGGCGAACGCGCCGCGTTCCTGCGCGACGCGCGCGTGGAATACGATTTGGAGCAGCAGATCTCCCAACTCGTCGCGCAGTTCGTGGTCGTCGCCGCCGTCGATCGCGTCGATGACTTCATAGGCTTCTTCGATCGCGTAACGGGCGAGGCTGGCGTGGGTTTGATCTCGATCCCAGGGACAACCGCTTTCGGGATCACGAAGGCGCGCCATGACGTCGAGCAATCGCCGAAGCGCGGTCTCCGCGTCGCTCATGGGCTGGACTCGACCGGCAAGTCGTTGCGTGCGCCCCATTCCGCCCAAGAGCCGTCGTAGAGGCTCCAATCGTCTTTGCCGAGCACCGAAAGCGCGAGGCCCAGAATCGCGGCGGACACGCCGGAACCGCATGTGGTGACGATCGGTCGGCTGAGATCGACGCTGGACGCTTCAAAAGCCGCGCGCAGCAACTCAGGCGCATTCAAACGGCCTGTTTCATCCAAAAGCGATCGGTAATGAACATTAAGCGCGCCCGGCGCATGGCCGGGTCGGACGCCTGGTCGTGGTTCGGCGGCCTCGCCGCGAAAACGCTCGGGCGAGCGTGCGTCCACCACCTGCGTTTCCGGATCCTCCAAGGCGCGTCGCACATCGTCCGCGTCCCGCACCCTCGCGGATTCGAACCGCGCCGTGAAATGGCTCTCGCGCGGCGTCTGCGGCAAATCGGCGACCGGATGTCCGGCGTCCCTCCACGCCGCCAACCCGCCGTCCAAAACAGCGACCCGTGGATGCCCCATGGCGCGAAGCATCCACCAAACCCGCGGCGCCGACAGCATCAGTCCTTGCTCGTAAACGACGATGGTCGTGCCGTCGCCGATGCCGCGCTTGCGCATGGCGGAGGCGAAAGCGATTGGGTTGGGCAGCATGTGAGGCAGCGTGCTGAGCCGATCGGAGATCACGTCGATGTCGAATTGGACGGCGCCTGGGATATGGGCCTGGGTGAAGGCCGCGCGCCTTTCGTCCACGCCGCGCGCCTTGTCCCAACTGGCGTCGACGGGCCGGATGTCCGGGGCCGATCGGTGCGCCGCCAGCCACGCGACCGAGACGAGGGGACCAAACGCGCTCACGCGGCCTCAAGCCATTCAGGGGCCGGCAAGCTTTTCGAACGCAGAAACGCCGGGTTCCAGAGCTTTGACTGGTATCGTTGGCCGTAATCGCACAGCACGGTCACGATCACATGACCAGGGCCGAGCTCTTTCGCGAGTCGGACGGCCCCGGCCACGTTCAAGCCTGCCGATCCGCCAAGCACCATGCCTTCGTTTCGCGCCAGGTCGAACAAGGTCTCCAGCATTTCCCGATCATCGATCTGAAAGGGAAAGTCGACCGGCGCTCCTTCGACATTGGCGGTGACCCGTCCCTGACCGATTCCTTCCGTGATCGACGAACCATCCGACGCCAACTCGCCGGTCTTGAAGTAGCTGTACATAGCCGCGCCGTACGGGTCGGCGAGACCGATTTTCACGTCCGGATTTTTCTGCTTCAGGTACAGCCCGACGCCGGACAGGGTGCCGCCCGTGCCGATCGCGCATACGAACCCATCCACATTTCCGTTGGTTTGGGACCAGATTTCCGGACCCGTAGTCTCCAAATGGGCCCGCCGATTGGCCGTGTTGTCGAATTGGTTCGCCCAGATCACGCCGGCCGGTTCGGATGCGGCCGCTTCAGCAGCAAGGCGCGCCGCCACCTTTTGGTAATTGTTGTCGTCCCTATAGGGGACGGCGTCGACCTCGACGAGCTCGGCTCCATGAAGGCGCAAGGCGTCTTTTTTCTCTTGGCTTTGTGTGCGCGGGATCACGATTTTGGTCCGAAAGCCCAACGCCGATCCGACCATGGCCAGGCCAATGCCCGTGTTTCCGGCAGTGCCTTCGACGATCAGGCCTCCGCGTTTCGCGGCGCCGTTCTCCAGGGCGTCCAATACGATGAAGAGCGCGGCGCGATCCTTCACGGATTGGCCGGGATTGAGAAACTCGGCCTTGCCGAGAATTTCGCAACCCGTGATCTCCGATGCGCGACGCAACCGGATCAGGGGCGTTTTTCCGATGGCGGCGCAAACGCCCGTGCGAATGCTCGGCAAATCCTGCATGAATCGTGATTAGTCGGGCGACGCCCGGCGGGCAAGACGCATGATCCGGTCCAAGGGGAAGGGCGTAGATCTTGGGATTGAAACGGAGGACGGGATGCGGGTGATTCTCTTGGCGTTCGCCGTCGCATGGGGGCCGACTGCGGTCTTGGCATGCGACGCGCCCGAGACGCTGACATTTGACGTGTACCGCAATGATGGCCGCAAACCCTTCGGTCTTCACGAGATCACGTTCGCTTGCGCGCCGGACGGTGCGCTTCAAACCGCGACGGTGGCGGAGCTGAAAGTGAAGATCGGTCCGATCCCCGTTTTCAAATACCGAACGGAAGGCGAGGGGCTTTGGCGCGACGGCGTTTTGGTTCGTTACGTCAGTGAAACCGACGACAATGGCGATGAGAAAGCGCTGGACTTGAAGTATGTGGACGGTCGTTACCGAATCAATGGCGCGCTTCGGAACGATCTGACGACGCCGCTCCTGCCCGCCACCCATTGGAATCCCGCCATCATTCGCGCCGACAGGCTGATCGACGCCCAAGATGGCGATGTGTTTCCCGTGTCGGTTTCGTCGAAAGGTCGGGGCGGCTTCACGATCGCCGACCGAACGGTCGAGGCGGAGCGGATCCATGTCGAAGGGCAATTCCCCTACGATCTTTATTTTGAGGGCGAACGCCTTGTGGGTGCACAGTTTTTTCTACGCGGCAATACCTTGTCCTACGTTCCGGCTGGGGACGACGCGTCCACATGACCGGCGTCCTCCGTGTGGTGTTTTGGAACGCGCTTGCGCGTGATCGCGGCGTTTTGTCGTCGCTGGGCGAGTCCGACACGGTTCTGATCGCGGAACCGATGGAGGAGGCGACCTACGCGCCGCATCATCGGCAGAAACTGGCCTTCCAGTTGGCCGGGCTTCGTCGGCTCAAAGCGGATTTGGAAGGGCGGGGCGTGCGCGTCGTGCATTATCCGATCGACGAGGCGTCAACCCCCGACAATTGGACCGAATGCGTGCGTCGGGCCGTTCAAACAGTCGAGCCGGACCGTCTGCACGTCTCCGAGCCGCCGGACTGGCGATTGCAAGAAACCGTGGATGGATGGCCGCGCGCCTTCAATCGGCCCGTCGAGGTCATTGAAGACGAGACCTTCTTCCTCACGCGCGACGCGTTCGCCGCATGGGCGGATGGTCGTAGCGGCCGGATGCTGATGGAGTCGTTTTATCGAGAGTTGCGGCGCCGCACGGGTGTTTTGATGGATGGCGACAAGCCGGTCGGCGGACGCTGGAACTTCGACGCGGAGAACCGAAAGCGATTGCCCTCCGACGTCGTGCCGCCGGACGTTCCAACTTTTGCGCCGGGGACGGTGGAAAAAGAGGCGCTACGCATCGTCGACGAATTGTTTCCCTCCGGCTTCGGCGCCTTGGACGGTTTCAATTGGCCGGTGACCCCAGAGCAGGCGAGCAATGCTCTTGACGACTTTATCGCCCGCCGCTTGCCGCAATTCGGCGATTACCAGGACGCCCTGGCCGAGGGAGAGGACACGCTTTTTCATTCCCTGCTCTCGACGGCGCTCAATCACGGGCTTCTTACGCCGCGCGCCGTATGCGAGGCCGCCGAGGCCGCCTACCGCTCGGGCGATGCTCCCTTGGCCGCAACGGAAGGGTTCATCCGGCAGATCCTCGGATGGCGCGAGTATGTCCGTGGGATCTACTGGCTCCGTATGCCGGACTACAAAGAAACCAATGCGTTCGGACATGATCGGGATCTCCCGTCCTTCTATTGGACCGGCGATACGCCCAT
>CAYPOX010000018.1:0-29999 GCA_964412525.1 uncultured Caulobacterales bacterium | reverse complement strand
CCGGCGTCGATGAAGGCCGGCACGTGCGGGTCCGCGGGCGCGATCATCAGATGCACGTCGATCGGAAGCTTCGTGCGCGCGCGCAACGCGCTGACGACGCCCGCGCCGAAGCTGATATTCGGCACAAAATGGCCATCCATGACGTCGATATGCAGAAGATCCGCGCCGGCCGCTTCGACGGCGGCGACCTCGTCCCCCAATCTGGCCAAATCCGCGGCCAAGATCGACGGTGCGATGGCGACGGCGCGCGTCATTACTGGGGGACGACGCGAACCCGGTCGCCGTAAACTAAGCTGACGCGTTGACCGACCGCCGCGATGGGCTGCGGGTCGCCCTGGACGATGGCGATCGTTTCGCCGGTTTCGTCGAGCTTGAGCGTGTACTCCATGCCTTCGTCGCCGGTGACGCCGCGTTCGATGGCCGCGCCGGCGATCCCGCCGATCACCGCGCCGGCGACCCCGGCGGCCACACGTTCTTCTGTCCCGCCGCCAATGGTGGAGCCCAGCGCTCCGCCCGCCGCGGCCCCAGCCAAGGCGCCCTTGGCCCCGGACCCGCCATCCAACTTGACGGCGCGCACCGCCAAGACCGTCGCGCTCCGCACCTTGGCGGGCACGCCGACTTCGGATTTCGGATAGTCGGAGCCGGACAACCCGCCGGAACAGGCGGAAAGCGCGAAAAGCGCGAACGCCGCCGCCAGTGCTGCACGCATGGATCGCTGAGTCATGTCATCGCCTCGTCGATTCGCGCCCCGCCCGCGCGCCAAACCTACAAATGTTCAGCCGACGTCGCCAGCCCGTCTGCGAGGCGCCGGGCCTTAGTGCGCCGGAAACAGGCTCACGACGCCGCCTTGACGGCCAAGCGCAACTGCTTGACCCGCATCGACCCGCGGATAGCGATCGTCAAGCGTCACCGAAAGGGTTTCGCCGCTGTGCAGCGTGACGTCGTAACGCACGCCGGCCGGAATGGTCGCCGACCCGAAACGGTCTTGCCGAAACAAGCGCGTGACCGACGCGACGACGCCTTGACGATAGTGGCGGCCCGGCGGCACGGGTCGCGCCGAGAACGGCGTCACGCCCCGCGCATAGGCCGGATATCCCCCATAGGGCCCGTGAAAATGGAAGACGCGAGGCGGCGTGATCGGACGCAGGCGGCCGCGTGGACCCACGACATAGCCATAGGGCGCGTATCCGCCATAGGGGCCGAAATCTCGAAAACGGTAGGGAGCGCCCCGCCAATAGGGGCCTCCGCCAATCACCACCACGCCCGAAAAAGCGGGGCCATGCCGAGCGACGACACGACGCCCGTGGGCGTCGGCGAAGGCGGTCGAGACCAGAACGGCGAGGCCGATGACGATCACGTTGCGCATGCCACGTTCCTCCAACCTCAAGACTCCACCGCCAAAACGGCGAAGTTGTGGCGAATGGCGGCTCGCTCGCGCCGCGTCGCTTCGTTAGCCTCTCGTCATGGTCCGATTGTTTGTCGCTTTCGCGCCGCCAGAAGAGGTCGCGGAGGCGATCCTCGACATACAACATGGGCTTCCGGGCGCCGCATGGAGGCCGGAGGCGAACCTTCATGTCACTCTGAGATTCATAGGCGAGACGGACGGCCCCACCATGCGCGACGTGATCTCGTCTTTGGGCGGCGTGCGATGCGCACCCTTTGAGGCCGCGCTCGCTGGAGTGGGGCGCTTTGGCGGACGGCGTCCGCGCGCCGTTTGGGCGGGGGTCGAGGCTGGCCTCGCCCTCGAGACGCTGCAACAAAAGGTGGAGATCGCCTGTCAACGGGCGGGTTGCGCCGCAGAAACGCGCAGATACACGCCGCATCTGACATTGGCGTATCTGAAGGGCGCGCGCTCCGACGATGTCGCCGCCTTTGAGGCGCGCCACGGCTTGTTCCGAACGCCGTCCTTTATGGTGTCGACTTTTTCTCTGTTTTCGAGCTGTCTGGGCGGTGAGACGAGCCTTTATGAGGAAGAGGCTGTTTTTCCTTTGGACGCTTGAATTGAGGCGAGAAAACCGTCGACGCTGGCTTCGATCAGATCCAAAGCGCGCTCAAACCCGGCCGCGCCGCCATAGTAAGGATCGGGGATCTCCGAGATGCCGATGTCGGCGTAGGACAGCAACAATTTGATCTCCGCCTCGCCGCCCTCGGGGCGTCGCCGGAGCGCCTCCGCGTGCACGCTGCGATCGGCGGTGAGAATATGATCGAAGAAGACGTAGTCATGGGGTCGGATCGCCCGCGCTCGCTGCCCGGAAAGGTCATAGCCCCGCGCAGCCGCCGCGGACGCCATCCGCGCGTCCGGAGGCGCATCGGCGTGCCAAGCGCCAAGGCCCGCCGAATCCACAAAAAGCGGGATCCGCGCGTTTGCGGCGCGAGTCCGACAAATCGCCTCGGCGGCGGGTGACCGGCAGATATTGCCGAGACAAAGAAAAAGGACCGCGGGGCTTGCGGTCATCCAAACGCTCCCGATGATCGGTGGACATAACCCTTGCGGCTAACATCGTCCTGGTTAAGCGGAGTCGCAACATGCCGAGTTTTCAAGACGTGGTCGTGCTCACTGGCGCGGGGGTGTCCGCGGAGTCCGGTCTGGGGACCTTCCGTGATCCGGATGGCGTTTGGGCGAAGTTCGACCCTTACAAGCTCGCGACGCCAGAAGGCTTCGCAGCCGATCCGGCGACGGTTCACGCATTTTACAACGCTCGCCGAAGACAACTTCTCGACGCGTCGCCTAATGCGGCTCACGCCGCCTTGGCGCGCTGGGAACGGGCGGTTCAAGATCGCGGCGGGCGATTTTTGTTGGTGACTCAGAACATCGACGATCTTCACGAGCGCGCGGGCGCGCGAACGCTCCGGCACATGCATGGCGAACTTTTGCGGGCGCGATGCGGCGCCTGCGGAAACGTGACGGATTTGCGTGGCGATCTCAGCGTCGACGACAAATGCGGCGCCTGCGGCGAGGTGGGTGCGATGCGCCCCCATGTGGTGTGGTTCGGCGAAATTCCGTTGCACATGGACGAAATTTTGTCCGCCCTGGCGCGGTGCGACATGTTCGTGGCGATCGGCACATCCGGTTCGGTGTATCCCGCGGCCGGCTTCGCCCAAGAGGCGCGGCTGAACGGCGCCCATTGCGTGGAGCTGAACCTGCAACCGTCCGACATTTCGGCGGTTTTCGATTCGCGGAGCTACGGACCGGCGACGGAGGTGGTCCCTGCGTGGATCGCCCGGCACGCTTAAGAACTCCGTTCCGCCGCGGCTTCGAGGGCCTCCATATCCGCATCCGACAGCCCGAAATGGTGCCCGATTTCGTGCACCAGCACATGGCTGATGATGCGTTCGAGCGTGTCCTCGCCAGCGCGCCACGCTTCAAGGATCGGCCGTCGGTAGAGAAAGACGAAGGCGGGGCCGCCTCCGTTCGCGCCGCGTGTCGCCAAGTCGACGCCATGATACAGGCCAAGCAGATCGAAGGGGCTCACGCAGCCGAGCGCGTCCAAGGTCTCTCGGTCGGCGAATTCGGCCACTTGAAGCACCACGTCTCCGCAATGGGCGCGAAAAGCCGCGGGCAAGGCGTCAAGAGCCGCCTGCGCCATGGCGGCCAAGCCGTCCAGATCCGGCGCGGCGCGCTGCCGCCAATCAACCATTGCGTCCCGCCCGCACTTGCTTTTTTCTGCGGTCGCCGCCGATTTGCGGCGATCCAACAGGGCAGGAGGATCGGATCCTATGGATAAAAATGAGAAGCTGACGGGCGGATCCCGTGTCTCGGCCTTGGCGCGGCTTGCCGGGTGGCACGACATGCACGAACGGGACGCGATCACCAAGTCGTTCAAGTTTCGTGACTTCGCCTGCGCATGGGGCTTTATGAGCCGCATCGCGGTCAAAGCGGAGAAAATGGACCACCATCCCGAATGGTCCAATGTCTATGACAAGGTGACGATCGTTTTGACGACCCACGATGCCGGCGGCGTCACGTGGAAAGACGTGGAGTTGGCGCGGGCGATCGACACCTTCGCGGAACAAACCGGCCTCGCGCATTAGGGTTTAAGCGGCGTCTGCGGCGGCGTCCGCATCTGCGCCCAACGCCGCTTCTTGTCGCATGCGCACCCATTTTTCGAGCTTGTCCGGATCGGCGCCGCGCCATCGCGCCACGGCCATGGCCAATTCCAGGCCATGGGGCGTGGAACGGAGCACCACCGGCGTCATGCCCAGGTCACGAAAGGCGGCCGCTTCTTTGTCGTCGTCCACCCAAATGAAGCGTTTGAGTTTCGGGTAACGCGCTTGAATGACCGGCGAAACGCGGCTCGAGACCTCATAGTTTTTGGTGGTCACCACCACGCCGGGCCGATCGCCCATGCCCACCGCCTCCATGAGACGCGGGTCCGCCATATCGCCAAACACGACCGGATACCCGTCCGCAGCCGCCTTGGTGAACCGGTCATAGGTCGAGTCCGTGGCCATATAGGGCACGTTTGTCGCCTCGAGGGCATCGGCCACCAATCGACCGATGGGCGTCATGCCGATCACCGCGACCGGAGCGTCTTGTCCGTCCGCGCGCTCCGCGGCGCTTTCCAATAGGACGTCGGAGGTCTTCGCCAGGTCATACCGGCGTTGCGCGAATCTTCGAGAAAGGCGGCGTCCCGCCATGGCGATGATCGGCGCAGAGGCGAGGCTCGCGGTCGCCACGACGATCGTCAACGCGGCGCGATCCGCGCCCATGGCGTCTGCGACGGAGGGCATGGCGAAGAGAACAAGCGCGAATTCGCTGGCTTGGGCCATAAGAAACGTCAGCTCGGTCGCGCCGGACCAGGTCCAATTCATCCAACGGGCCACCACCAGCACGCCGCCAAGCTTCAGGATCGTTAAAAGCGCCAGACCGCCCAGGACCGAAAGCGGTTCGCTGACGAGCACCGACAGGTTCAGGCCGATCCCCACAGTGATGAAGAAAAAGCCGAGAAGCAGGCTGCGGAAGGGTCGGACCTCCGCCTGAACCGCGTGGCGGTAGGGGCTGTCCGCCAGCATCATGCCGGCGAGGAACGCGCCCAATGTCAGGGAGAGACCGGCCAAGGCGCTCAGTCCGGCGCAGGCCAGCACCAGCAACAACGCCATGGCGGAGAAGACGTCCTCATTGTTCAACGCCGAAAGCAGCCGAAAGGTCGGGGTGACCAGCGTTCGCGAGATCAGTATGGCCGCGCCGAACGCCAACGCCGCCTTCAGAGCCGCCGCGCCGAGGGCCGGGCCCAGCTGAGCCGCGCCTTCGCCCAGAGCCTCCGCCAAGATCAACAAAAAGATGGCCGCCATATCCTGAAAGACGAGAATGGCGGACGCGCTTTCTCCGATCGGGCAAGTTCGCCGTCCGGTCTCGTTCAGAAGTTGCATGACCACCGCGGTGGACGACAGCGCCAGGGCGGCCCCTGTCAGAAGGGCGGGAAGCGGCGGGACGCCATAGACATAGTGGGACGCGAGCGTGATTGGCACGGTGCATGCGGCCATTTGCAGGCCGCCCATGCCAAACATGAGCTTGCGCGCGGTCCAAACCCGCCCGATCGAAAAATGCAGGCCGATGTCGAAGAGCAGGAACACGACGCCCAACTCGGCCAAAAGGGCGACGGCGGGCGCGTGATGGTCGATCACGTCGAAGCCGTAGGGCCCGAGCACGACCCCGGCTGCGATGAAACCGACCAAGGGGGAAAGCTTGAGCGGCTTCGTCGCCAGAACGGACAAAATGCCGGCGGCCAGGAGAATGATGGCCGGTTGCAGATCGGACAAGACGTCGTGCATTGCGGAATCCTGGCCCGTTCGGGCGAGAAGGGCTAGACGAGCCGGCCGCCACCGCTGCGCGGCATCACCGGCGCGCCGGCCCGGCCGCCGGGCGACGACCCGGCCACGCCGCCGCCACGCGCCAAAGCTTCAAGCTTGGCGATCCGATTGGCGGTGTTCGGATGCGTGGAGAACAAGTTGTCCGACGCCTTGGCGTGCAGCGGATTGATGATGAAGAGATGCGCGGAGGCGGGATGGCGTTCTGCCGACCTGTTGTCCACGCCGCGCGCGGCGCGATCGATCTTTGCGAGCGCGGAGGCCAACCAAAGCGGGTGGCCGCAAATGGCGGCTCCGATCCGGTCCGCCTCATATTCCCGCGACCGGCTGATGGCCATTTGAATCAGGGCCGCCGCCATGGGCGCGAAAATCATCACAGCGATGGCTCCAATGACGCCGCCGCCATTGCCGCGATTTCCGCCGAAGAACATTGCAAAATTGGCGAGGAAAGAGATCGCGCCCGCGATCGTCGCTGCGATCGTCATAATCAGGGTGTCGTGATTTTTCACATGGGCCAGTTCGTGCGCCATGACCGCCGCCACCTCCTCGATCGTCAACATGTCGAGAAGGCCTTGGGTCGCTGCGACGGCCGCGTTCTCCGGATTGCGGCCAGTCGCGAAGGCGTTTGGCTGGCGTTGCGCCATGACATAGACCTTCGGCATGGGCAAACCGGCGTTGCGCGCCAGGTCTCGCACCATGGCGACGAGTTGCGGATGGCTGCTTTCCGCCGGCTTCGCCCCATGCATCGACAGCACGATTTTGTCGGAATTGAAGTAGGCGACGCCGTTCATCGCCAGGGCGATTACGAAGGCGATCACCGCGCCGCCGGTCCCGCCGAGCATTTGACCGATCCACAGGAACAGGCCGGTCATGGCCGCCAAAAGCAACGTCGTCCGCACGTAACCAGACATGGATCGCTCCCACTCGCCGCACATGAGTCCGCACACTAGTTAAGAGGTCGGGGATGGCCTTCAAGAACAGGTGAGCGATGGACGAGAAAACGACTGCGACGGAGCGCGAACGGGCCAAGCGCGTGGCGGACGCCGCGGAGCGGGCTCTGGCGGAGGCGGAGGCGCGTCGGCGACGCGAAGCGGCGCCAGCTTCGCCCAAAGAGATCGACGGGCCGTCCGAGCCGGAGCCGACCCGTTACGGCGATTGGGAGCGCGCGGGCCGCACCTATGATTTTTAGCAGGCCGCGGCGATCAGGTCGTGGATGTCGGCCGCCGCGCGGGTGGGGTCGTCCGCGGCCGTGATGGGGCGGCCGACCACAAGGCGGCTGGCGCCCGCGCGAAGCGCCGCGTCCGGCGTTGCGATTCGCTTTTGATCGTCCATGGACGCGCCTGTGGGTCGAACGCCTGGCGTCACGATTTCAAAATCCGTTGGCGCGATGGCGCGAATCGCCGCCGCCTCCAAAGGCGAGGCGACCAAACCATGGGCCCCTGCGTCGATGGCGGATCGGGCGCGTATGGTGACCAACTCCGCCACGCTGTGCGCGTGTCCGTCCCGGTCCAAGTCCGATTGCTCGAACGCGGTCAAAACGGTGACCCCGAGGATTTTGAGATCCGATCCTGCTGCGCCGCGCACCGCCGCCTCGACGACCTTGGCTTGCGCGTGCACCGTCAAAAAGTCCGCGCCCATGTCGGCGCATGCCTTCGCCGCGCCTTCGACCTGGGCTGGGATGTCGTAGAGCTTGAAGTCAAGGAAGACTTGGCCCAGCCGCTTCAAAGAGGCGGCAAGCGTCAGTCCGCCCCCGGCGATGAGGGTCAGCCCGATTTTAAACACGCCGACAGATGATTGGGTCGATTCGGCGAGGCGCTTTACGGCCTCATGTTCAGGGGCGTCCAGCGCCAGGATCAGACGATCCCGCGGCGTCAATTCGGTCAAGTGGGCGGATCCTGCTCCGTCGCCGTCGAATTTGGCGGGTCGGCGTCCGGGCCCTCGGCCTTTTTTCGGGGCCGGCGCTTCCTTACGGGCTTCTCTGGCTTGGGCGATTCCGCCGCCGCGTCCGGCTCCGAGGAAGGGGGCGCGGCTTGCGCCGCATCATTGGCGGCCTCGGCGATATCATTCGCCGGCTCCACCCGCTCATGCGCGGCAACGGCCTGAGGCGGCGGCGAAGCCGGCTCTTGCGCTGCTGGAGGCGCGGGCGTTTGCTCAGCGGCGGGCGCCGGCTTCTCAACCGGTCGCTCTTGCATGCGGGCCCGCGACGACAGACGCCGGAACAGCATCGCCGACAGGTTGTTGGGTAAAACACGCGCCGCCGCGGCGATCGATTGGTTGACGAAACCGTTCACGGCGACCGCCTTACGGCCCGCCATCACCGAGTCGTAACCCAGACGCACGACCTCTTCTGCAGAGGCCCACATCCATTCCGGCAATTGCGACACCTGTTCACGATTGCCCAAAACGTCATGCATCTCCGTGTAGATGAACCCCGGAGAGAGCGCCAAGGCATGGACGCCGTGCTGGGATCCCTCCGCGTGAAGGCTTTCCGACAGCTTGATCATAAACGCCTTCACGGCCGCATACAGGGTGTGTCCACTGGATCCCGGCACGATGCCGGCGAGCGACGCCACATTGACGATCCGTCCCCACCCGCGGGACTGCATCGGCTTCATGACAAGATGGGCGAGCTGCGCGGGCGCGGTCGCCATCACCTGAATGAAGCGCGCCTGATCCGCCCACGGACTCTCCACATATTTTCCCGGAACGGCGTAGCCGGCGTTGTTGACCAGAAAGTCCATCGACATGCCATGCGCCGCCACGGCCTCCATAATTCGTTCGGGGGCCTGCGCATCCGCCAGATCCGCGGCCACGATCTCGCATCGAACTTGGCAAGCCTTGGCCAGTCGCCGGCTCAAATCCTCGAGTCGATCGGCCCGTCGAGCGGTCAAAACGAGATCGAAGCCTTCTTGAGCCAAAAGCTCCGCAAAGGCCGCACCGATGCCGGACGACGCGCCGGTTACAAGCGCCGTGCGCCCGGCGCCTGGGCGTTCGTCCTCAGGATCATGCGCCATGGCCGTCCTCCAACTGTTCGCTCCCTATGGACTAGGGGAGGGTCGGGCGCGTCGCAAGGCGGCGTTGTCCGAGCCGCGCCGCACGGTTAAGGCACACGCGTTATGCAGCTCTCTCTTCTTGCTTGGCCGGAGGTCGCACGCCATCTGGAGCGATCTCGTCTGATCGTCGTGCCGATCGGCTCGACCGAACAACATGGGCCGACCGGCTTGATTGGCACCGACGCCATCTGCCCGACGGCGATCGCACAAACCGCCGCGGACGAGGCGGCGGAGCCTTTTCTCATCGCGCCGACTTTCTCGGTTGGGTCCGCCCAACACCATATGGGCTTTCCCGGCACGATCACCTTGCGTCCGGAGACCATGATCGCGGCGATCGTCGATTGGGTCGACAGCCTCGCCCAGCACGGCTTTCGACGCATCTATTGGCTGAACGGCCATGGCGGCAATGTCGCCCCGGCGCTTGCCGCCTTCGCGCAGTATTGGTCGCGAGAGAGTCTGTCGGGCGGTGATTCGGGCGTGATGTTGAAGCTTCGGAACTGGTGGGAGCTGCCCGGGGTCTATGATCTTTGCAAGCGACTTTACGGACGCGCCCATGGCAGTCACGCGACGCCGTCGGAAGTGGCCGTCACCTACGCCGTCCATCCTGAGGCGGAGTCGCGATTGGGCGGCGGAGCCAAGCTGACGCCTGAAGTCGCGCCCGTCGGCCCCGTGCGCGACGCCGCGGATTACCGCCGGCGCTTCCCAGATGGCCGAATCGGCTCGGACCCGACCCTGGCGCGGGGGGAGGACGGCCGACGGCTGATCGACGCCGCCGCAAAGGGATTGGCCAAGGAGTTGTCTGATTTCGAAATGGGCGCGGCGGAGGCTGAAGAATGAGCCTGGACCTGGCGGTAGACGGGTTTTTACGGGGGGCGCCGGTGGCTTTGGTCCATGCGGCGGTGGCGGCCGGCATCACAGGACTCGCCGCTTCGGCCTATTTCGCGATCACGCCGCACCAAGAGGTGCGATTGTTGCGGCAAGGCAATGTCGCGTCAGCGCTTTCCGCTGGGGCGGCGATCGTCGGCTTGGCGTTGACGATCGCCAGCGCCATGCGTGCGAGCGTTCTCCTGGTGGAGGTCGCGCTGTGGGGCGCGCTCGCCGCTGTGGTTCAGATCGGCGTGTTTTTCGCGGTCGACTTGATCGTGAAAGATCTCTCCAAGCGGATTGAGGAGGGCGAGATCGCCGCCGCGGCGTTTTTGGCGGCGATCAAGATCTCCGTGGCGCTGATCGTTTCGGCGGCGGTGACGGGCTGATCCTCGATGGACGCCCGTCGCGCGCTTTGGGTCCTCGCCATTCTGGCGTTCTACGTTCTCTCAAAGGCCTTCGGCCGAGACGATCCGGACTCGGCGCGCCGGCCGCAGCTCGCCGCGCCGCCCATCATTGAGACGCGTCCTCCTACGCGGCGGCCCGCGCCGAATGCTGAACCGAAGGCGATCATCGACCGCGGCCTCGTTCGCGTCCCGGAACGGGTGGGCGCCGCCTCGGGCTCCGCCTTCGCCATTGGAGGCGATTATTGGCTCACCGCGCGGCATGTGGTGGATGGTTGCGGTCGGGTCGGCCTCATCGTCGGTCCCGGCCGGGCGTCGGAAGTGGAGGTCCGCGCCATCGCGCCGGACGGCGACGTGGCGTTGGTGCGCGGTTCCGCGCCGGGACCCGACCTCGCCATGGCGCCACGATCGCCCAACCGAGGCGCGGCCGCCTATCATGTGGGCTATCCGCAATCCAAGCCGGGCGAAGTGCGCTCGCGTTTTCTTGGCTGGGCGGAGATCCGCGCCCGCGGACGTTACGCCTTGGACGAACGCCTGCTCGCCTTTGTGGAGGTTGAGCGCACGCCAGGCTTAAAAGGCAGTCTTGGAGGGCTGAGCGGCGGCCCCACCTTTGATTCGGAAGGCCGCGTCATCGGCGTCGTCTCCGCGGAGTCGCCCCGGCGGGGCCGGATTTACGTATCCGCGACGGAAACGGTGCGCGCCGCCGTCGATGCGGCGCGGGTCCCGAAGGATGGGCGCCCGCGTGCGCGTTTCGACGAGACTCGGTGGCGGGACTCCGCCGCGGCGCTGCGCAGCTCCGCCTCCGTCCGACGGACGATCTGCGTGCCGAAGGCGGGTTCCTGAAGCGTTGGAGCGTTAGACGTCCGCGTCCGCACGATTCTCGATGATCCGGCCGACAAGGCCATAATCAATGGCTTCATGGGCGGTCATCCAGAAATCCCGTTCGGCGTCGCTTTCCACCTTGTCAATGGATTGGCCGCAGGCCTCCGCCCAGATGCGATAGAGGCGCTTGCGCATGCGAATGACCTCCTTCGCCTGGATAGCGATGTCGGAAGCCTGGCCACCAATGCCCCCGCGCGGTTCGTGGAGAAGAAAGCGCGTGTTGGGCAAGCAGAAACGGCGCTCTTTCGGCGGCGCGACAAAGATCAGCGCGGCGATCGACGCCACCCAGCCGGATCCGATCGTGCGGATCGGCGAACGCAGGAACCGCGCCACGTCATAGATCATGTCGCCGGACTCCACATGCCCGCCCGGCGAGGACAGGAATAAGGTGATCGGCGCATCCGATTGGGCGTCCATGGCGAGCATCATCTCGCTTGCGCGCTTGGCCTGCTTGTCGTCGATCTGCCCGGTGATCAGGATCGTCCGGGAGTCGAACAGGGCTTTTTGCGCAGCGAAATCAGGAACAGGCGGCGTGTCGGTTTTCGTCGCCTGGGTGTCCGGCTCGTCGTCGTCATCGTCGTCGAGGCGGATGGGAAAAATTTCTTGGGTCATGGGCGTCCGATAAAGCGGCGCGCGCCGACCCGCAAGACGAGCCGATCAGTCTTCCGACTTGAGCGGACGCGTCATCAAGGCGATGACGGCGTCGCGCGGCGTCTGCGTCCCGCCCAGTACCGCGGTGACCGCGTCGGCCACGGGCGTGGCGCACTCGAATGCGCGTCCCATGGCCGCGGCGGCCCGCGCGGTCGCCGCGCCCTCCACGACGCCTCGGGCCGGATCCGCGGCGTGATCCGGAGACGCGCCTTGCCCCAGTGCAAGGCCGAAGGCGTAATTGCGGGAACTCTCGCTCATGCAACTCAGCGCGGCGTCGCCCAATCCCGACAAGCCGCCGAGGGTTTGCGGTCGCCCGCCGCGTCGCACGGCGAGGCGTCGAATTTCGGCGAAGCCGCGCGCCAACAGCGCCGCGCGCGCGCTTTCGCCAAGACCGAGACCCATCACGGCGCCGCAGGCGATCGCCAGAACGTTTTTCAGGGCCCCGCCCATCTGCACGCCGATAAGGTCGTCGGACGCATAGGGACGGAAGGCTTCGGAGGCGAGCGTTTGACACAGCCCCTGCGCCTCGTCGGCCGTACGGGACGCGACCGTGACGGCGGCGGGCAAACCCTTTGCGATGTCGCGCGCGAAGCCCGGCCCCGACAAGGCGGCGACCCGCTTCGTACCCAGCGCTTCAGCGACGATTTCAGTTTGAAGCGCGCCCGTGCGCGTCTCCAAGCCCTTCGCGGCGCAGACGGCGCGGACCTCCGCGCGCTCGAACGGCGCCAATTGGGCGACCAAGTCTCGCGTCGTCTGCGCGGGTGTGGCGAGAATCCAAATCGGCGCGGCCGCAGCGACGCCCAGCTCTGCGGTCGGGCGGATTTCCGGGGGTAAGACCGCATCCAGAAGCCGGGGGGAGCGGCGTTCCGCCTCCATGGCGCGAACCGCGTCAGAACTGCGCGACCAAAGCGCAACATTTGCGCCGGCGCGCGCGGCCACCAACGCCAAGGCCGCGCCCCAGGCCCCCGCGCCGAAAACGCCGACGTCAGGCGCGCTCACGCTTTCGCTCCTTTCATGCCCCAACCGGCCGCGGATGCGGCGGGGGCGGGATCCGCATCGAGCGGCCAGCGCGCTCGAGGCGCGACGCCGAGCGCGTCGGTCGCACCGAGACGCCATCGCTCTAAGCCGGCCCAGGCGATCATGGCGGCGTTGTCCGTGCAAAGCGCCGGCGGCGGCGCGACAAAG
Source organism: uncultured Caulobacterales bacterium (assembly GCA_964412525.1). Lineage (GTDB taxonomy): Bacteria > Pseudomonadota > Alphaproteobacteria > Caulobacterales > CAYPOX01 > CAYPOX01. Next base: position 17,152 of record CAYPOX010000018.1, on the reverse strand, counting down.
CGCCACCCCTCTTGCGCGGCGAGGGACTCCAGGGCCGAACGGAGAGCGGCGTTGGCCGCGACCCCGCCGGACGCCACCAGGATCCGCCCCGCCTCGCCTGTCGCGCGTGCATGTGCGGCCATCGCGCCGCGGGTCCGATCGACCGTCACCGTGACCGCGGCGTGCTGAAAGGAGGCGGCCATGTCCGCCACGTCCTGTTCGGTAACCTGCGGCAGCGCCTCAAGCTCCGTCCGAACCGCGGTCTTCAATCCGGCGAACGAGAAATCGCAGCCGGAACGTCCGGCCAAGGGGCGCGGAAGCGGAAACCGTGTGGGAACGCCGCTTTTGGCGGCCCGCTCGATCGCCGGGCCGCCGGGAAAGGGCAGACCCATCAACTTTGCAGTCTTGTCGAACGCTTCGCCCAACGCATCGTCGAGAGTCGCGCCGAGACGGCGATAGGACTCGACGCCAAGCACACTGACAAGCTGACAGTGTCCGCCCGACGCAAGGAGAACCAAATAGGGAAAGCTGAGGTCGTGGGTCAGGCGCGCCGTCAAGGCATGGGCCGCCAGATGATTGACGGCGACGAAGGGCGCGCCCATGGCGAGCGCGCACGCTTCCCCCGACAACAATCCCACGAGCACGCCGCCGAGCAGTCCCGGGCCGGAGGTGGCTGCGACGAGGCCGATGTCATCGCGCGAAACCGCGGCCTGTTCGAACGCCGCGTCAATCATGGCGTCCATACGTTCTGCGTGGGCGCGCGCGGCGATCTCCGGGACGACCCCGCCATAGGCGGCGTGGGCGTCGTGCTGGCTGGCGACGACATTTGATCGGATCTGCGCGCCGTCCGCCGGCGACCAGGATAGGATGGCCGCGGCGGTTTCGTCGCAGCTCGACTCGAGGCCGAGAACATGCACGTCGTGATGATTTCGCACTTGCGTCGACATCCGCGGCGCCGGACTCTCCCGCTTGCAGAGGGGGGCGTGTTACGGCGAGGGGCGCGACGGCGCAATCGCCGGACGCCGTCATGCGTTCGCGAACAAAGGATGGGCGCGATGGACGTGATCGTTTTTCGGCCGGAACCAGGGGCGACGCGGACGGCGGAGGCTCTTCGTCAGCGGGGACACCATCCGGTCGTCAGCCCCGCGCTGGAGGAGCGCGTCTTGGCGGTCGACGACCAGGCGAGCCGGCTGGCCACCGCGATCGTGTTCACCAGTCCACGGGCGCCGGCTCTTTTGGCCGCGGCGGGCGTGTCCCATCGACCAGCCTATGCGGTCGGGCCGACCACCGCCGAGGCCGCCCGCCTTGCAGGATTTCAGGACGTCGTGTCCGGACCCTCGGGAGGCAAGGCTTTGGCGGCCTTGATCGCCGACCAGCGTCGTCCCGCGGAAGGTGCGCTTCTCCACGCCTGCGGCGCTGAGGCGAATCACGATCTCGAATCCGCGCTCCAGGCCAACGGCTTCCAGATCCGCCGCATGGAGCTCTACGCGCATGTTTTCGCATCGCATCTCAGCGTCCAGGCGCGGGCCGCGCTCCAATCGAGTCCGCCAAAGGCCCAGGCCGCGATCGTCACGTCGCCCCGGACGGCCTCGGCGACGGAACGCCTCCTGGCGGACGCCGGGCTGGCCCGCGTGCGTGCGTCGCTGACCGTCTACGCCATGAGCGCAGAGATCGCCGCGCGCCTGAAACAAGACCAGTGGCGCGACGTGCGCGTGCCGAAGCAACCTCGCATGCCGGCTTTGCTCGACCTCATCGACGCGGACGCGTCCCATCTTTCGGAGACGGGAGCCCTCGGCTAGGGTCCGATCGCGCGAAGGGAGACCCCATGGCTCAAGACGATGGCGCGCAGAACAGCGTCGATGTCGACATTGAAGACGAGCCAAACGCGGCGCCCGTGAGCGAGACGCCCGCGAAGGCTGCCGTCGCGCCGCGCGGCGGAGCCATTGGCGGCGTGTTCTTTTTCCTGTTGATGATCGTCGCCGTGGCGGCCGTCGTGGCTGGGGCCGGAGCCGCGTGGCGCTATGGCGCGACTCCTTCGCCCGATGGCCGGATCGCGTCTCAAGAGGCTTTGGCCGAGTTGCGCACGGAACTTGACGCCTTACGAGCGGCTGTGGATGCGCGCGCCACAGGCGCGGACGACGCGTCCGAGCGCGTGGCGGATCTGACGGAGCGTCTTGCGTCCGCAGAACAAGCGCTTGAGGCGATGAACGCGGATACGGCGCCGTCGTCGGATTGGGAGGCGCTCGTCGCACGACTGGACGCCCTTGAGCGGGGCGGGACAACCCAAAGCGCCGCCCTCGACCGACGCTTGGCGGCGTTGGAGGATCAGGCGGCGGGCGTCGCGCCGGACGACAGCGGGCGCACAGGTCGAATCGCGGCCCTGGAGACGGGCTTGGAGACCCTGGGTTCGGATTTGGACGCTCTCGCCGAAGCGATCTCGCTCGAAGACGCCCTTGCCGAGGATTTAACGTCGGTGCGGGCGGATCTGGAAGCCTTGGCGGAGGCGATCTCGCTGGATGACGCGCTGTCCGACGAAGTGGCGCAGTTTCGCGCCGATGTGATGGAAACGCAGGCGGCTCAAGATTCGGCGATCCAAGCGGCCAGGGATCGCGCGGCGGTTGCGCTCACGGATTTGGCGTCGTTGAAAGAAACGATCGTCGCATTGGAGGCGTCAATCGCCGCGCTGCGCGCGGATGGCGTCGGGAGCGCTGCGCAAACCGATGCTCTTAGTCTCGAACGCGCGCGTGCGGCGGAGGCGAATGTCGATGCGCTCGCCGCGGATGTCGAGCGTTTGCGCGAAGAGCTGTCGACCTTGCGCGCAGACCAGGAGGCGCGTGCGGATGCGGCTGGCGAAGAGGCGGACGCGGCGATGCGCGCACGCACCGCGTTGGCTTTGGTCGAGGCGTTTCGCGCTTCCAGCGCGTTTGAAGCCGCCTTCGACGCCTATGCGGCCTTGGCTCCCGGCGACGACGCCTTGGACGCGTTAAGGCCGTATCGCACCGCCGGCGCGCCGCCGCCGCGCGCATTGGGCGAGGTTTTCAAAGCCGTCGCGCGGACCGCCCTCGCTGCGGATCGCCAAGCGACGAGCGAAGGGCCCGTCGACCGTGCGTTGGCGGGTGTACGCGATTTGGTGACCGTTCGCCCGGTCGGACCCGGCGTTTCAGGCGACGATCTCAAATCGCGCCTTGCGCGCATTGAGACGGCGGCCTTGGACGGCGATTTGGACGAGGCTCTGGCCGAGGCCCAGCTTATTGAAGGTCCGGCTTCGGAGGAGGACTCGTTCAAACAGTGGATGACGTCCGCGCGCCGCCTGCAGGACGCCCGAAATGCAGCGGACGATCTGGCGACCCGCGCCCGCGGTTGGCTTGACGCCGACGCGCCGACACGGTGATCGGCGGGCATGAGGCGGATCCTAATCATTCTCGTTTTGCTTGCGCTCGCGGCCGCCGTGGCCGCGTGGTTGGCGCAAGATCCGGGTGAAATCGTCATTCGATGGCGGGGTTTCGAAGCCGCCACGACCTTCGCCTTCGCCGCCGCGATTTTGATTGGCGGCGCAGTCATCTTTGGCGGTTTGCTCTTGGGCGGAGCCGGTTTGATCGCTTGGCGACGGCGCGCCGGCCTGCGCGGCCAGATCAAGACGGAACGCGTCTGCTGGCGCAGCGTGATCGACGGCATGACCGCCTCGGTCGCCGGCGATCCTCGGGAAGCCCGCCGCGCCGCCGCACGCCTGAAAAAATACGGCGGAGACGTACCGATCGCGGCGATGTTCGAAGCGCGCGCGGCTCAACTCGAGGGACAGCCGGCCTTGGCGGAAGCTGCGTGGCGGCGCCTGGCCGAATCGCCCAAAACGGCGCTGCTTGGATATCGCGGTCTGGCCGGCGACGCTTTGGCGCGTGGGGATCTGCCCGCTGCGCGCCGCGCCGTCGCCCAGGCCTTCTCTCTTGCCCCCGGGGCTCGGTGGGCGTTTGAGGCGGCGATTACGCTCGCGGCCAAGGACGGCGCATGGAGCGACGTCGTCAAAATTCTGGAAAACGGGCAAGTCGCCGGCCATGTCACGCGCCCGCGCTACGCCGCGGCCCGTGCAGCGGCTCTTGCGGCCCGAGCGACGGTCCACGAGGCCGAGGGGCGGGTGGGCGAAGCGCGTCAGGATCTCTTGGACGCGCTCAAATTGGCGCCGCGGACGCCGGAGATCGCAGCCCGCGCCGCCCTGCAAAAAATCTCGGACGGCGACCGCGGCAAGGCGCGTGCATTGGCGGAGAAAGCGTTCGCCGCCGAGCCTCACCCGGCGCTCGCCGCCGTGTGGGCGGACGCCAAACCCAATGAAAGTGAGACGGCGCGCGCTCAAGGCTTGCTGAAACTAGCGCAACGCGCTCCTCAGCACGATGAGGCGAAGCTGTTGACGGCGCGACAGCATCTTGCGCTGGGCGATGCGGACAAGGCGCGTGGAATTTTGGAGGGTTTGACGTCTTCGCCTCATGTGCGGCAGCGCGCCTTAAAGATTATGGCGACGGCGGCGGCGCAGTCTGCGGGCGACCCGACGGCGGGCGCGCCGTGGATCGAACGCGCGCTGTCCGTCGCGCCGGACCCCGTCATGTTGGAATGGAGCCACGAGCGCGGGTTCGTCCAGCGTCCGGCGCGCGTGCTACAAGGCTTCTATCGCGCGCTCGGGCTTGAGACGACCGGAACGGGCGTCGACGACGCATCGCCGGCCTTGCCGCTTGACGCGCCGGTCGGGCTTGCCGTCGCGATCGACGCGCCCCCGATCGCCGGACCTCCTTCGCCGGCGGCTGTGGCCGTTTTGGAGCCGCTTCCCGGGCCCAGCGCGGATGGAGACGCTTCCGAGCCGCCGCAGCGATCCAACCCCTCTTGATCACCGCCCGGCGATCGACGCGGTCGCCGCTTGTCCTGGGCGATTCGAACCGTTAGAACCCGCTCCGGTTCATTCGCGGGCCGCCATAGCTCAGTTGGTAGAGCGGCGCATTCGTAATGCGTAGGTCGGGTGTTCGAGTCACCCTGGCGGCACCATTTCCGCCCGCGGCGAATCGGCTGATCGCGTATTGGTGAACGGTCGCCATGTTTCCGCCTCGCGGCCGTCCTATAGTCTAGTGCGATGTGTATAAGGCAATGGTGACGAAACCCATGACCGCCAAGAACCTGACTTTGACCGCCGCCGCCGCGTTGATCGTGGCCGCATGCGCCACGCCCACACCTTATCAACCGGCTGAGAAAAGCCGGGACGGCTACACCAACCGCTCGATCGAGAATGATCGGCTGCGTGTGACGTTTCATGGAAACTCGCGCACGTCGCGGGAAACGGTGGAGTCGTACCTTCTTTTCCGTGCGGCCGAGCTGACGCTGGAAAAGGGCGGCGACTATTTCGTCGTCGTGGATCGCGACACGGAAAAGAACACGGATTTCTCGACGACCGGATTTAATGGAGGTTTCGTCGGGCCGGGGCTCTATCCCTATGGCGGGTTCGCTTATGGGGCCGGCTTCGGTTTGGGCGGCGGAACGTCTTCGCGCACCCGCGCGATACCGCGCTACAGCGCCCAGGCCGAGATCTTGGTGCGCCAAGGCGAACGGCCGGACGACGTCCCCTCAGCTTTCGACGCCCGTCAGGTGATCGAGAACCTTGGTCCGACGGTTCTTCGCCCAGAGGAGAAGGCGTGATCTCCGCAATCGCGCCGATCGCCGTCTCCGGTCTGAAGGCGGCGGAAACGCGGCTCGAAGGCGTGGCGCAAAACACGGCGAGCGCCACCGTGTCCGACAATCGACAGGCGGAGATCGTCGCCCAGGCCGGCCCAGGCGGGCTACCGCTCGCAAGGGTGATTGACGGGCAAGCCCCGTTTGATCCGGTCGCGGCGACGGTCGATCGGCTGCAAGGCCGCGCGGCGTTCGCTCTGAATGCGGATGTGTTCCGGATCGCGAGCGATTTGACGCGCACCACCATCGACCGATTGGCCTAAAGCGATCGCGACGCAGTCGCTCTAAAACGCCAGGTCGCGCGCTTCGCGTTTAAGATCGACACGTGAAGCGACAATCGCCGAACGACCGCGCCAGTCGTCGATTGGATTGGATACGGCGAGCGATGACCAGGCGAGGGCGCGTTGGTGGAGCCGAGGGGAATCGAACCCCTGACCTCTACAATGCGAATGTAGCGCTCTCCCATCTGAGCTACGGCCCCGAAACGCCGCCTCGCCGGAAGCGCGGAAATACGCGGCGTCCGACAGGGCGTCAAGCGGCCGGGTTGCTCTGGGCGGACGCGCGAGGCTATGCGTCCCCAGCCCCGCCGCCGAGCCGCCAACGAAAGGTCGCCCTATGTCCCTGATCGACTCCGTGATTTTTTACATCCTGCATCCCTTGGTCACGGTCATCATTTGGATCGTCATCATCAATGCGGTTCTCTCTTGGCTCGTGGCCTTCAACATCATCAATTACAACAACGATTTTGTACGGATGGTCGCCAACTTCACCAATGCGGTGACCGAGCCGCTGCTCCGTCCGTTCCGCAGCGTGATTCCGCCTCTGGGAGGCGTCGATATCTCGCCGATGATCCTCATCATCCTTTTGATTTTCGTGCAGCGCGGGTTTCTGCCCTGGCTGGCGCGCGTGTTGCCGTGACGGCGTCGATCATCGACGGCAAAGCCCGCGCCGCCGCGCTGCGCGCCGAGATCGCCGAGAAAGTGCGCGTGATGACGGCGACGGGCGCGCGCGCGCCGGGCTTGGCCGTGGTGCTGGTCGGGGACGATCCGGCGAGCCATGTCTATGTCCGCAATAAGGGCAAGGCGGCCGAAGAGATCGGATTCGCGTCTCGCCAGATCACCTTGCCGGCGGGAACCGCACAGGACGATCTGATCGCGCATGTCGCCGCGCTCAATGATGACAGCGCAATCGACGGCGTTCTGGTGCAAATGCCCTTGCCCGGCCATATCGACTCGCGCGCCGTGATCGAAGCGATCGATCCAGTGAAGGATGTGGACGGCCTCACCTTTGCGAGCGCCGGTCGTCTTATGGCGGGCGCGGACGGGCATATCCCCTGCACGCCCCAGGGTTGCATGATCCTGATCCGCGAGGCGCTCGGCGACGTCACGGGCGCCAATGCCGTCGTGATCGGCCGCTCCATTCTGGTGGGAAAGCCGATGGCGACCTTGCTGACCAACGCGAACGCCACCGCGACGGTCGCCCATTCGCGCACACGCGATCTTCAGGATCTCTGCCGCCGGGCGGATATCCTCGTCGCCGCGGTGGGCCGGCCGGGCATGGTGCGCGGCGATTGGATCAAGCCGGGCGCCTGCGTGATCGATGTGGGCATCAACCGTGTTTCCGCCCCCGAAAAGGGTGAGGGCAAGACCAAACTGGTCGGCGACGTCGCCTTCGCCGAAGCTCAGCCGGTCGCGGGTCATCTGACCCCCGTGCCGGGCGGCGTCGGGCCCATGACCATCGCCTGCTTGATGGCCAATACGCTGAGATCCGCCCAGGCGCGCGCGACGGCGTAAATCGCCAATCAGACGGAGTCGGACCCGAGTCGCCGGAGAAGGCGTCATCGCACTGACGCAATGAGTCGCTAGGCGCGGATCATTGAATCGGGGCGAGCGCAGCGTCATGGGGCAAGACACGATCGAGGTGGAGCGTGACGTCGCGCGCGCCCGGATCATCATACGCGTGCGCGGCGAGATCGAACCTGCGACCGCTGAGCATGGCGCGGCGTCCTCCATCGCGGCGCTGCGTGCCCTGGACGGAGCCCCCTTCGACGTGGTCGTGGATTTGGGGCGATGCAGCTATGCGTCCGATGCGGTGTTTCGCGCCCTCGCCCGCGTGCAGACAGCCCTGGGCGATTCCTCCGTACGTCGCGTGATCCGCATTCCCAATCCGTCCGACCTGGTCAACGCCATGTTCGAAGTGGGCGGTCGGCAAGCAGGATATGAGACGGCGAACGCCGCTTCTGTCGCGGACGCCCTATCGATCCTGGATGGCGCGGCCGATTCGTCGCAGGCTTAGAACCGTCCGCCGCGCCGCCCATGGCGCCACGTGCGCGCCCACCCCAGCTTGGTGACGGAGGTGACAACATGATCAGCTTTGTTTTGAACGTTCTTTGGTTGATTTTCGGCGGCTTCTTCGCCGCTTTAGGTTGGTTTATCGCCGGCGTCATTATGGCGATCACCATCATCGGCTTGCCCTGGGCCTTTTCCGCAATCCGGACCGCCGGCTACACGCTGTGGCCGTTTGGCCGGACCGCTTTGGATATGGCGGATCTCGATCCCTATGACTGGGAGGCGGGGGCCGGCGGCGGCTTGGCCAATCTGCTTTGGGTGGTGCTCGCCGGATGGTGGTTGGCGCTCGGCCATTTGGCGTCCGCCTTTGGCCTCGCCGTCACCGTCATCGGCCTCCCATTCGCATGGGCGCATTTGAAACTCGCCCGGCAAGTCTTTGCGCCGGTGGGGCGACGGGTCGTGAGCCGCTACGCCTATTAGGCGCGGATCGCAAATAGGCCCGCGAGCGTGAGCGTCGCCAAGAATTGGGCGGCGTTGAGCAGGACGCTCATCAGATGCAACGTTTTAAAGCGCGACTCGGCCCCGGCGTCGCGGGCGCGGTTTACGGCGGGCGTGATCACGAACTCGGCGACGGGAAAGCCGATCGCGATCAGCGCCATGGCCCCGCCGAGCATGGGCGAGGCCCAGAAAGCCGCCGCCGTCGCGAGCAGGGCGAGATAAAGACATATCCGATAATATTTCGGGAACACGGCCCTGAGAAACCGGCCGGCATGGTCCGCAGGAAGCGCTTTGAACACGGTGGGGGCCACCGCCAGCGCGAACAGCGCCTGGGCGCCGGCCAAGAGGCCGCCGCCGGCTGCGGCGAGGGCATCTGGGTTCATGCCGTGGCCTCCGCACGCTCTGACGCGCGTTTTTTGACGCTCTCCGTTTTCAACTGTCCGCAAGCCGCGAAGATGTCCCGGCCCCGCGGCGTGCGGATCGGGGAGGCGTAGCCGGCCCGGCTCAACACGTCGGCGAAACGCTCGATCGTCGCCCAATCGGAGCACTCATAGGGCGCGCCGGGCCAAGGATTGAACGGGATCAGATTGATCTTGGCCGGAATGCCGCGGATCAGGCGCACAAAGTCATTAGCCTCGGCCAGGCTGTCATTGACGCACTTCAACAAGACAAATTCGAAGGTCACGCGTTTGGCGTTGTTCAGGCCCGGATACGCGCGGATCGCCTCCATGAGTTCCGCGATTGGCCATTTTTTGTTGATCGGCACCAGTTCGTTGCGGAGATCATCGCGCACCGCGTGGAGCGAGATCGCCAACATGGACCCGGTCCGTTCGCCCAGCGGCCCGATCTGCGGCACGACCCCGGAGGTGGACACGGTGGTGCGGCGGCGCCCGACGGCGATGCCGTCGCCATGGCTCATAATGTCGATCGCCGTCGCGACCTTGTCCAAATTGTAGAGCGGCTCGCCCATCCCCATGAAGACGATATTGGTGAGCCGCCGGTCCTCCCGGCTGGAGGGCCATTCTTCAAGATCGTCGCGCGCCGCCATCATCTGGCCGACAATTTCCCCTGCGGTCAGATTGCGGACGAGGCGTTGGGTGCCCGTGTGGCAAAAGGTGCAGGTGAGCGTGCACCCCACTTGTGAGGACACGCACAGCGCGCCAGCGCGACCCACATCCGGAATGTAGACGCTTTCAAATTCTATTCCGGGACCGGAACGAAATAGATACTTCCTCGTCCCATCCTGGGAGACCTTGCGCTCTACCACCTCCAGCCGACCGATTTTGAACCGTTCGGCCAGGGCGGGGCGCTGGGTCTTGGCGATGTCCGTCATCCTCTCGAAATCGGTGACGCCGTAATGGTGCATCCAGCGCCACACCTGTTTCGCGCGCATGCGCGCAGGCTTCTCTGCAAGGCCAAGCGCCTCTGCAAACGCGCAGGCGATCTCGGGGATCGTCATGCCTGTTAGATCGACACGCGCGTTTTTGGGGTCGATCCCCAAGGCCGCGGAAGGTTTCAAGGCGAGTTCGGTCATCATGGGCGCATATAGCGCGCGCCGGACCGGCGCGGGAGGGGCGGCTCCTCGAAAAGACCCGACCAACGTTGATGCGATGTTCTGCAGACGATGGTTGGAATTTCTGAGCCATTTAATTAAAATTATGCTCAAATTCGATACTTGCCGCATCCGATGGAGGCGCGGACCACGCCCCACAGAGCACGCCGAAGAGATTTTCCGACGGATCTTTGAACCTCGAACCCGTATGCCGCCATGGAGATCATCATGCCGAGACCGCGAAAGCCTCGTCCACAAGACGCCGTGAAAGCCGCCCAGGACGTCTTCTGGGCGCAAGGGCACGCCGCTTCCATCGACGTGCTCGTGGCGGCCACCGGGGCGCCGCGCGCCAGTCTTTACGGCGACTACGGAGATAAGAGAGGCCTCTTCCTCGCAGCGCTGGACCGCTACGTTGAGCAAGAAATGACGCCGCGGCTCACACGAATCGTCGACGCCGCGGATGGCCGCGCCGGCGTTTTGGCGTTTTTCCATGAGCTGGAAGCTTTGAACCATCGGCCGGAAGGCGCCCATGGGTGCTTCGCTTGCAACACCCTTGTAGAATTGAGCCTCCGCGATCCCGCCGCGGCCCGGCGGGCCGCCCGCCATGTACATCGCCTGGCCGACGCGTTCGCCGAGGCCCTCAGCCGGAGCATGCCTAAGCTGACGGCGACTGACCGGGCCGAGCGCGCCAAGGCGTTGGCGTCCACGTTTGTCTCCGCAAGCGTGTTGGCTCGGACCTCTGAGACGCGCGCCTTCGTCAAACCCGCCATCGAGGAGGCGCTTCGCCGCGCCTTCGACGCGCCCGGCCTCAAGCTCAACCGGGATTCCCTGGAGCAAGTTCGTGACCTTGACGCTTAAATCGATCGGCGATGTTCAACCATCATTGGCCGCCGCGTCGATCCAATTGTTTGGGGACCGTCCGCGCGCCGGAGCCTCGTCCGACAGCAATCCCATGTAGCCGGCCAACGATCACGCGTCGTTCATGGCGTTGACGCTGGCCGCAAGATGCGGATCGTCGTTTGACTCTCCATCGGAAGGACCACGTCATGACTCGAATCGTTCGTTTCCACGAACTGGGCGGCCCGGAGGTGCTCCGCTTCGAGGAGGATGCGCCCCGCGATCCGGCGAAAGGCGAGGTGCGCGTCCGCATGCAGGCCCTGGGCCTCAATCGGGCGGAACTTTTGTTCATGCAGGGCCAATATCTCGTGCAGCCGAAGCTGCCGTCTGGAATCGGCGCGGAAGGCGTGGGCGTGGTCGACGCCCTTGGCCCCGGGGTCACGGACTGGAATGTCGGCGACTCCGTTTGCATCGCGCCGAATTTCGACTTTGCGGCCACGGGCCTCGCCAGCGAAATGGCGATCGCGCCGGTGTCCGCGCTGGTTCGCCGTCCGCGCGGGCTTTCCGATGAAGAGGCTGCAGCCATCTGGATGGCCTATGGCACCGCCTATGGCGGTCTGGTGGAGTGGGGCGGCCTGCGATCAGGTCAGGGCCAAACCGCGGTGATCACTGCGGCCTCGTCGTCCGTTGGGTTCGCGGCCATCCAAATCGCAAAAATGCTGGGCGCCCAGGCGATCGCAACGACGCGCACCTCCGCGAAAAAGGCGGCCTTGCAAGCGGCCGGCGCAGACATCGTGGTCGCAACGGAGGAGGAGATTCTCGTCCAAGCGGTCAAAGACGCAACCCAGGGCGTGGGGGCGGACGTCGTCTTTGACGCGGTCGCCGGCCCGTTCATGGAAACGGCGGCGAAGATCGTGAAAAATCACGGTTTCATCGTGCCTTACGGCATTCTTTCCATGCAGCCGACGCCCTATCCTCTGTTCCTCGCCATGCCGAAGGGCTTTTCGATCCGCGCCTTCCACGTGGTGTGGCACCTCATGCAGGACGCGAAGCGGTGGGAACGGGCGAAAGCTCTGATCTCCGAAGGGCTTGGGGCTGGAAAGTTGAAGCCCGTGATCGACCGGACTTTCCCCTTTGATAAGATCGCCGACGCCTATCGCCACCTCGCCAGCGGCGAACAACTGGGAAAAGTGGTGGTGACGCTTTCCTAAGGCAAACGGGACATACGCCCCGAGGCGGCGTCGATCTTGATCGTCTGGCCGTTCAGGAAGTCGTTTCGGAACAGCTCCAAGGCGAGGCTCGCGAACTCCTCCGGTCGACCGAGCCGCCGCGGATGGGCGTAGAAGTGTTCGGCGAAGCGACGCGCGTCCGCGTCAATGCCCTCATGCACCAAGGGCGTTTCGAAAAAGGCGGGTTGGATGCAGTTCACGCGAATTCCGAAGCCGGAAAGATCATGCGCCATGGACCGGCTCATGCCGATCACCGCCCCTTTGGATGCGGCGTAGGCGATCATCCCGATCGGTCCTTCCGAGCCCGCCACTGATGAGACCACAACAACGGCGCCGCGGGTGTCGTCCGTGTCCAGGGGGTCCGCCTGCGCCATGCCGGCCGCGCTCGTGGCGGCCGTCAGGTAGAGACCGTGCACATTGACATCGCTCATGCGCCGAAATGCGGCCAGATCGACGAGGCGATGGCCGCCTTCCCTGTTTCGCCGCAATGTTCCGCCTTTGTCGCCGATCCCCGCCGCCCCGAGAAACAGCCGTTCCTGGCCATGGGCGCGGCGCGCGACGCTGAAGGCGGCGCTCACGCTCTCTTCGTCGGTGACGTCGCAGCGCGCGAACACGCCGCCGATCTCCCTGGCCAAGGCGCGCCCTTTTTCCTCATTCAAGTCGAACAGGGCGCATTTGACGCCCAAGGCTGCCAGCGCCCGGGCCGTCGCGGCCCCCAAGCCGGAAGCGCCGCCTGTGATGACCGCGGGAGTTTCTGCGCCCAGCTTCATGACGCCACCGTCACCACGACTTTGCCCTTCGCCCGGCGCTCGGCGAGTTCGTCCATCGCCTCCGCCGCTCTCGCCAACGGATAGGTCGCATGAATTCGCGGCTTGATCGCCCCGCTCCGCCACCATTCCACCAATCGCCCCATATTGGCGACGTGCCCCTTCGGATCTTTCATCGTCCAGGCGCCCCAATAAACGCCGACGATCGACACATTCTTCACAAGCGTCAGGTTGAGGGGAATCTTCGGAATGTCGCCTGCGGCGAACCCGACGACCAGAAAGCGCCCATTCCAGCCGAGCGCGCGGAGCGCGGGTTCGGCGAAGGGGCCGCCGATCGGATCATAGATCACGTCTGCGCCGCCGCTCGTCTTATCCTTGATCGCTTGAGAGAAGGCTTTGGCCTCGTCGCGCGAGGCGAGCATGCGCGGATAGACGATCGCATCGTCCGCCCCTGCGGCTTTGGCGGCTGCCGCCTTGTCTTCAGAGGACACCCCGGCGATCACTCGCGCGCCCATGGCCTTGCCGATTTCCACAGCCGCGAGGCCGACGCCGCCGGCGGCGCCCAGCACGACCAAAGTCTCGTCCGCCGAGAGGTTTGCACGCTGGCTCAAGGCATACAGACTGGTTGCATAGGTTGTGGCGAACCCCGCGGCGGTCTCAAATGGCATGCCTTCGGGGATCGGCGCGGTTTGGCGCGCGTCCACTTTGCATTTCTCGGCCAAGCCGCCGTCGCCGCACAGGCCGATCACCGCTTGGCCAGGCTTCAAATGGGTCACGCCGTCGCCGATTGCGGAGATCACACCGGCGACTTCGCCGCCCGGTGCGAAAGGGCGCGGCGGCTTCACCTGATAAAGATCGCGAATGATCAAGAGGTCGAAAAAGTTGAGCCCGCAGGCTTTCACGTCGATGACGGCCTCGCCCGGTCCGGGAGTCGGCTCCGGAGCGTCCTCCAAACTCAGCGTTTCCGGACCGCCCGGATCTCGGCTCAACAAGGCTTTCATTCATGCACCCCCGTGTTTCACACGAGTTGACGAAAGCTTGGCCGCGAAGGCAAGCGCGCGTAAGCGAGGCGGATGCGCGGATTTTTCGGATTGGGGGCGGAGCGGATTTCAAAGCCGATGAATCTCGGCGCGATCTTGAGGACCGCCCACGCTTTCGAAGCGAGCTTCGTGTTTTCGATCGACGCAGACCATCGGGTGCGGGAGATCGAACGCTCGGACACGGCCAAAACGTCCGATCATGTGCCCTATTGGTCGTTCGACGGCCTCGACGAGGTGAGACTTCCCAAGGGCTGCGTTTTGGTCGGGGTGGAGCTGACGGAGGATGCCGCGGTGTTGCCCACCTTCCACCACCCGCCCGCCGCCGCATATCTGCTCGGTCCTGAAAAAGGATCCTTGTCGCCGGAGGCCCAGGCGCGGTGCGCGCACCTGGTGCAAATCCCCACCCGATTCTGCGTCAACGTTTCGGTGGCGGCGGCGATCATCTGCTATGATCGGATGCTCACCCATGGCGGCTTCCCGGACAGGCCGGGCCTGCCCGGCGGCCTCACCAATTTGGAGATCGCGGCGCACCGCGCGGCGCGCAAGCGACCGATCTGACCGCCTTACTGCAGACCGCCAAAGGCTCTCTGCAACACCCCGAACGCGCCCGTAAAGCGAAGCGGCGCATCCACGACCGCGAGCGCGTAGCAAACCTCTCCTGGCTCCGCGACCGGCCGGTGGGTTACGTCCGGAGACGCGACGCACACTTCGCCCATCCCGAAACGGCGGCGGCCGTCATGGAATGCGCCGCGCACGACAAGGGTGTACTCCTCACCTTCATGGGTGTGGCGGGGCACGCCCGCGCCCGGCTGAAGGCGCAGGACCTGCGCATCCACATCCGCGCCCAGGTCCAAATCCAATGCGCCGATGGAAGACGCCAAACGACGCCATCCCTTATCTCGGAGCGCGCGCAGCGCGACGCTGCGGAGCGGTTCGGGGAAGTCGAGAACATCCGGATCGCCCGCGCCCCCGGTCGAGGCGGCGTCCAATTTTGCCAGGACGTTGGCCAACGCGCCTTCAGACATGGGCGCGGGCGTTTCCGTCTCGAGCATGACCCCATCGAGCGCATCCGCCCAGCACAGCCCGTCATGGCCGTGTTGAGCCTGGAGAGCGCCGCAGGTCTCCATCAAAAAAGCCAATGCCGGGCGTTCGCGCCGAACTTGACGCATCGCCATCACTGCATCGCCCATCGCCATTGACATGTCGCCACCTACTCGCACTTCACATTTGCGCGAACATCGCGCATTCCCTTGACACCCCAAATAAGGCGGAAAGACGCGGTGTCCAGCCGTCTTTACGTCAATTCTTCCAACAAACCGCGCAGCCGCTCAAACGCCAAGCGCAAGCGGGATTTCACCGTACCCAACGGCAATCCCGTCTCCTCCGCGATCTCTCTGTGAGATCTTTCGTGGAAAAAGGCGCGTCGGATCAGTTCAGCCTGATTTTCCGGCAATTTTTCCAGCGCGCGGCGCACCGCGACGTCCCGATCGTCGGCGGATACGTTGTCTTCCGGCGTCCTTTCCGGCTCGAAACGCAGCGGCGCCTCCGCCTCTTCCGTGTCGAGCTCGCGCCGAATGCGCGTTTCCTGGCGCGCCAGATCAATGCGCCGGTTGCGCGCGATTCGATAAACCCAGGTGGAGACGGACGCCTGCCGCCGGTCGAAAGTGTCCGCTTTTCGCCACACCGCTAGGAGAACCTCTTGCGCCAATTCGTCGGCGCTCGCGTCGTTCGCGCCCAAGCGCATAAGAAACCCCTTCACGCGCGGGGCGTAAAAGGCGAACAGACGGGCGAAGGCGTCGCGGTCGCGCCGCGTGGCGACCGCCTCAATCAGGTCGGCCAAGGCGTCGCGGTCAAGTTCGGAAGGTCGTGAAGGAGCGCTCAATGGAATTCAGGGTCTCTGGTTTCGCTCGCGTCGAGGCAGAGGTGATACACGATCGGATCTTGCCGCGGCTATGGAGACGGCGCGCCGCAATCTTCGCCGCCATGTGCCTGTTTACCGGCTCAGCGGTGATTGCGCACGCCCAAGATGATTCAGCACCGCGCGCCGTGGGAACCCATGACGATTGGACGGCGTTCACCGTCGCGGACGCCGCCGGCGACCTGATCTGCTTCGCGCTGACCGAACCGGAAGACAGCTTGCCGCCAAATGTGCGCCATGGCGACGTTTATTTTATGGTGTCCACGTGGCGTTCGGGCTTGGCGGAGGAACAGCCGAGCTTCTTCGCCGGCTATGATCTGAAGGCGGATTCGACCGTCACGGCGCGTGTCGACGGGGTCGCGTTTCCCATGTTTCCCTCGCAGAACGAGGCCTTTGTGGAGCGTGAAGCGGACGAGAAGCGTCTGATCGCGGCGATGCGTCGCGGGCGATCGCTCGAAATACAAGCCTTCTCCGCGCGAGGCACCGAGACCGCTTATCGTTTTTCCCTTCTCGGCGTGACCGCCGCGACGCAACAGGCGGTGCAGGCCTGCCAATGAAGGGTGCGAACGCGCGGCGCGCCGCCGCCGCCTCGGTCGCCCAAGTGCGCCGTATGGGCGCGACGTTTCCGGACGCGTTGGCGGCGGCGCCCGGTGCGGAGCGCCTCAACGCGTCGGATCGGGCCTTCGCCCGAGCCCTCGGCTACGCGGCGTTCCGCGCCGGCGGACGAATCGACGCGGTCTTAGAACTCTTCCTCCGGAAAGCTCTGCCGAGAGACGCGGCGATGGCCGACGCGCTGCTTCGGATTGGGGCGGCGCAGCTGCTTGTCCTTCAAACCCCTGCCCATGCGGCCGTCGGAGCGACGGTCGCCGCAGCCAAGGCGGATCGGGCGTCGGCGCGTTTCGCCGCCCTCATCAACGCGGTCTTGCGGCGGATCGCCTCGGAGGAGGCTCGCGCGGCTTTCGAGGCCGCCGGCCCGGAGAGCGCGCCGCCGACATGGATGATGACCCGATGGCGCGCGGTCTATGGGGCGGAAGGCGCGGCGCGGATCGCCGCCGCGATCGCCGACGAACCTCCTTTGGATGTGACGGTGAAGGACGGCGACGCCGAAGCCTGGGCTGCAAAAATGCCGGACGCGGCGGTGACGCCGACGGGGTCAGTGCGTTCGCCGAACCTCTCCGATGTTTCTGCGCTGCCGGGTTTCGAGACGGGAGCCTGGTGGGTTCAGGACGCCGCGGCGGCCTTGCCCGCCCGATTGCTCGGCGTGACTGCAGGCGCCCATGCGATCGATCTGTGCGCGGCCCCAGGCGGGAAAACCATGCAATTGGCCGCCATGGCGCGCCG
>CAYPOX010000017.1:7936-30231 GCA_964412525.1 uncultured Caulobacterales bacterium | reverse complement strand
AAGGATGCGAGGTGATGATCCACACAGCCTCGCCCATTCCCCTCGGCGATCCGAAAGACCCCCAAGAGCTGATCCGCCCGGCGGTCGACGGCACTTTGCGCGCGATGAAATCGGCGAAGGCGGCGGGGATCCGGCGGGTGGTGCTGACCTCGTCCAACGCGGCGATCTACAAAGACGCCGCCAAGCCGAAGGACGCGCCCTCCGACGAAAGCCATTGGACGACCGCCGACGCGCCCTTCGTGACGGCTTATGAAGCGTCGAAGACCTTGGCGGAGCGGGCGGCGTGGGATTTCGTCAAGGCCAACCCCGACATTCGCCTGACGGCGATCAATCCGGGATTGGTGTTGGGGCCGCCTATGGACGATCGCTTCGGCGCGTCGCTTGAGGTGGTCGAGCGGCTCTTGAGCGGGCGCGATCCGTTCGTCCTGCCCTTTGAGATGCAGGTCGTGGACGTGCGCGACGTGGCCATGCTGCATGTCGCCGCCATGGATCTGAAAGCCGCGGAAGGCGAGCGTTTTTCCGCGACCGCCGGCATGATGAGTTTTCAAGATATGGCCGAAGAGCTTCGCGCATGGGATCCGGCGCTCAAATTGGCGACGCGGGTCGCGCCGGTTTGGCTCTTGCGCGTGATGGCGATGGTCATGCCGGAATTGCAAAGCGTCCTGAAAAGTTTGGGCCGCAATCTCAGCGTTCCGGGACGGAAAGCGGAGGCGGCGTTCGGTTTCACCTTCATCTCGCCGAAAACGGCGCTGATCGCCTCGGCTGAAGCGGTGAAACGCGCCAAGGGGTGAGCCGCCCGTCGCGCTGGGGAGGGCGATCGCCGCGTTGCGGCGGGACAAAGGGCGGCGGGCGTCTAGCTTCCGCCGGGTGCTCGAACCCGAACAAGGATCTCGCCCATGACCCGCTTCATCCCTGCTCTGGCCTTGCTGTTTAGCCTGTCAAATCCGGTTTTCGCCCAGAGCCCCGATGGCAACGCCGTCCAGGCCGCGCTCCACGGCCTCGCCGGCTCGTGGGAGGGAGAACTCGCCTATCTCGATTATCAATCGGGGGCGCGTTTCGAGATCCCGATGGCGATCGACGCCGATGAAACGCCGGACGGGAACTTTCTCCGCCAAACGATCGTCTTCACCGATCCGAGCCGCACGGTCTACGCCTTCACCTTCTCGACCATCGACGCGGATAGGGGGGTCTTTCAGGAGAGCTATCACCGGGAGGGCCAGATCGAACTTTTCGCCTATGATCTCGCCGCGTTCGACCAGACCGACGCGACCCATTGGACCCTGAAGACCACCGAACAGGGCATGGACGATGATCGCCCGGCGCTGATCACCCATATCATGACCCGGAACGGCGACCAGCTCACGACCCAGAAAACCGTGCGTTTTCAGGGCGAAGCGGACGCCTTCCTGCGCAATGAAACCGTGCTGACCCGCACCGGCGACTAGCCGAAGCGGGCGGCTCAATCCTCCGGCGGCAGGACCAAGAGATCCGTCTGCGCCCCCAAAATGCAGGCCTCGGACACGCTGCCCAGCGTGTAGCGCTTGAAGGCGGTCTTTCGCCGCGCGCCGACGACCAACAGATCCGCCTTCGCCTCGGCGGCCGCTTTGAAGATCGTGTCCGGCGTGTTGTAGAAATTGGGCCGAACCAAGGCTTGGTTTTCCTGCAGCCCGGCCTCGCGCATCATGGCGGCGACGGTGGGCGCGATGGCCGCGGACTCGGCCTCAAACGCCGCCTGCAAATCCGCGAGCGAGGCGCCGCCCCGCTTCAAAAGTTGAAACTCGCCGGAATCATAGGCGTAGACAGGCGTGACCGCGTCGCCCGCGCACAGGCCCAGCGCCTGGAAGCGGCGGATCGGTTCGGCCCCCTCCTCCGCGAGATTCGCCGCCAAGGCCGCGGACCGATAGGCGTCGCCCTCCGCGGAGCGGACGATCAGGATCGGGGTCGATCCGTTTAGAAGCATGCGCTCCGCCGTGGTGCCCACATAAGCGTTGCGGACCGCGTCGCGCTTATGGGCGCCGATCAAGATGATTTCCGCCTTGGTTTCGGAGGCCGTCTCCAGGATCGCCTTGTGCGCCTCCCCGCGCTTCAGGGCTGTCTCCGCAGAAACCCCGACTTCCTTCGCCGCCTCCACCAAGCGCGCGCAGGCCTCCGTCGCGACGCCGGCCAAGGCTTCGGCGGCTCCTTCGGAGAGATCGTCTCCAATGATGTGCAAAATGTGCAGCACCGCCCCTTGGGCCTTGGCCAGGGCCAGGCCGCGTCGCAACGCCGGCGCGGAGCGTTCGGAGAAATCGGTGGCGACAAGAATGGCTTTCACGGCGGATCCTTTGGCGTTGGGATCGGGGAATGGCCGATCCGGTTCGGGCAGAACGCTACACAGCCTGCCGCAGGTGCGAAAGGCGGCGCGCCGCGCCCTCGGTTCAGGCCATTCCCAATCGACGCCGCGCCTGGGCGCTGTCCGCCAAAATGAGCGCGACCGTGACAAGGTAGATCGCGGCCACCGACAAGGGCAGCCAGGTCAGCCTTTCATCGGGGAACAGAAACCAGAGCGTCGTGCCGATCGCCGCGCGCGCCACCGCATGCGCCGAGAAAAGGACGCTCCGCCCATAGCTCCAGCCGATCACCGGCCAGTGAATCGACATGCCCACGGCGAGGATCAAGGGCGTCATGGACGGCGCTTCCCGGGCCGCGGCCGCAATGAAGGCCCAAAACAAGAGCATGCCGACAAAGGCGGGGACGATGACCGATCCGATCGAGGTCTTGTCCTTTAGGAACGGGTTGCGGAACAGCGCCGCATAAAGCACGGCCACGGGGAAAATCGCGCCCGACCCGATAAAGGCGACCATCGCCCAGGTCCCCAGATCGAGCGCGTAGCCCGCCGCGCCGAGCGCAGCCCAATAGGTCGCCCCGGCCAGCGGCACCGGAAACCCGCCCCGCAGCCGGGCATAGGACGCCTCACGGTCCGCCCGAACCGCCGCGCGAAGCTCCTCGATCGTCCATGCGCCCATCGCGCGCCCCCCTTCTGCGAAGGTTTCAGCTTAACGCAGATCCGCCGGCGGGATAGGCGGCGTTCACGTCTCCCGCGACGCGCGCTTTGATCGGCGCGTCACCGCGCCCCGCTCACCAGGCGATGCGGTAGAGGTCAAAGCGGCGGTCGCGCAGATTGCGCACGGTCCCTTGGCCGCGCGCCCAAGACAGGTCCGACAAATCAAGATCGGCGATCGTCACGGTCTCCACATTCTCGCTCGCCTCGGCGGCGACGCCGTCCCGTGCGAAGCGGAAGTCGCAGGGCGTGAGAATGCACGATTGGGCGTATTGCACGTCCATATTGTCCACATTGGGCAGATTGCCCACATTTCCGGACATCACGACATAGCATTGGTTTTCAATGGCCCGGGCCTGGCTGCAATAGCGCACCCGCAAATAGCCTTGGCGGTTGTCCGTGCAGAAGGGCACGAACAGAATGCGCGCGCCTTCATCGGCCAGGCGGCGGGCCAGCTCCGGAAACTCGCTGTCATAGCAGATCAACACGCCGATCCGGCCGCAGTCGGTCTGGATGGTGGTGATCTCGTCTCCGCCCAGAATGTTCCACCAATAGCGCTCATTCGTCGTCGGATGGATCTTCTCCTGGGCGTGGACGGAACCGTCCCGCAAAAAGATGTAGGCGACGTTTTGGATCTCCCCGTCATCTGTGATGGTGGGATGGGAGCCGCCGATGATGTTGATGTTGTAGCGCACGGCGAGGTCGCGCATCGCCTCCACGAAGCGGGGCGTGTAGGCGGTCAACGCCTCGATGCTTTCGGCGGGGGACAGCTTGCGTTTCTCATAGGATAAGAGCGCAAGGGTGAACAGCTCGGGAAAAACGGCGAAGTCCGACTGGTAGTCCGCCACGACGTCGACGAAATATTCCACATTCGACATGAAGTGTTCGAAGCTCGTCACTTGGCGCTGTTGAAACTGCACCGTCGCCACCCGCACGGTCTCCGGGTCGTTGCCGGTGGCGGGCTTGGTCTGGAGCGCCGGGTCCGCATAGGGGTTCCGCCACACCATATGGCTGGCGTAGCCCAGGGACTCCTTGTCGCTCGGCAGATAGTTCTCCAACACGCCGATGGGCTCGAAATCATTGCGCATCTGGAACAGAGCGACCGGATCCTTAACCTTGCGGGCGGCCACCGCGTCCAAATAATCCTGGGCGGTGGGGAACTCTTTGCGCCGTTTGGCGAAGTTCGGAAGCCGTCCGCCAAAGACGATGCCCTTAAGGTTGTGGTTTTCGCACAAACGTTTGCGCGCTTCGTAGAGGCGCTGGCCAATGCGCAGGCGCCGGCGCTTCGGATCGACGCAGACCTCCATGCCGTACAGCCAATCGCCGCGGGAATCGTGGCGCGCGGCGTAGCCGCCGCCGGTGATCGCGGTCCATGTGTGCGGGCTCAGCGCAGCGGCCTCGTCAATCATGAACGTCGCGGCGTAGCCGACGATTTCTCCTTCATAGCCCACCACGAACTGGCCTTCGGGAAAGGCCGCGATCTGCCCGCGCAGCATGGCCGGAGAGTAACCGCCCATCACGGGATAGGCGCGCTCCACGAGGGCGGCGATCTCCGGCACGTCATGCAAGGTGGCGTTGCGGACATGGAGCTTGGCGGGCGCGCGGCGGGTGGACATGCGTCGGTTTCCTTTCGTCGGGGCGGCGGTCATAGTGACATGGCGCGGCTCCGCGCGCCGTCGATCCATCCAACGAAAGCCGCCCCATGCTTCCGCCGATCCTGCAAAACCTGTCCGTGCCCGTGGTGGGCGCGCCGCTCTTCATCGTCTCCAATCCGGATCTCGCTTTGGCGCAATGCAAAGCGGGCGTGGTCGGATCGTTCCCGGCGCTGAATGCGCGGCCCAAAGAGCTCTTGGACGAATGGCTCGCCCGGATGAACGAAGAACTGGCGGGTGTCGAGGGGGCGGCGCCCTATGCGGTCAATCAGATCGTCCATCGATCGAATGATCGGCTGATGCACGATTTGGAGCTGACCGTGAAGCACAAGGCTCCGATCGTCATCACGTCGCTCGGCGCGCGCGAAGAGGTTTATGAGGCGGTGCACTCCTATGGCGGGATCGTGCTGCACGACATCATCAATGATCGCTTCGCGCGCAAAGCGATCGAAAAGGGCGCGGACGGTTTGATCGCGGTGGCGGCCGGCGCCGGCGGCCATGCGGGGGGTTGGTCGCCCTTCCCGCTGGTCCACGAGATCCGAACCTGGTTTGACGGGCCGCTGCTCCTGTCCGGCTCCATCGCGACCGGCGCCGGCGTCTTGGCGGCCCAGGCCATGGGCGCGGATCTCGCTTACATCGGGTCCGCCTTCATCGCGACGGACGAGGCGAACGCCACGGAGGCCTATAAGCAGGCGATCGTGGACGGCGGCGCGGACGACATCGTCTACACGAACCTCTTCACCGGCGTACACGGAAATTATCTCAAGCCCTCGATCGTCGCCGCCGGGCTCGACCCGGACAACCTTCCCGAAAGCGACCCGTCGGCCATGAATTTCGGCTCCGGCGGCGATCAAGCCAAAAAGGCCTGGAAGGACATTTGGGGCTGCGGCCAGGGCATCGGCGCAGTGCATGACGTGCGGCCCGCGGCCGACTTGGTCGCGCGCCTGAAGCAGGAATATGCCGAGGCGAAGGCGAAGCTCGTCGCGTGATCCGAAAGGCGACCGCTTCTCATGATTTTGGCATGCGCCGCCTTGATGCGACGGCGCAAGCGAACGACTCGCCGTGAACGCCGTTTCAAACGCGACGATCGACATCGACATGGTGTCCGATGTGGTGTGTCCGTGGTGTTGGCTCGGCCTGCGCCAATTGACCGCAGCTGTCTTGCGACGTCCGAGCGTCACGTCGCGCGTCGCTTTTCGTCCTTACCAATTGGACCCGTCGGTTCCGGCGGACGGCGCGCCCTACCAAGCGTATATGCGCGCAAAATTCGGAGGGGCGCAGGGGCGCGAGACATGGAACGCCATGCGCGAGCATTTGGAAGCCGCCGCCGAAACCGTCGGCGTTCGCTTCGCCTTTGATCGTCTCACGGTGCGGCCGAACACGTTGAACGCCCATCGCCTTCTGCGCTGGGCGCAGGGTCAGGGGCTCGGCCATGCGGCGAAGGAAGCGCTGTTTTACGCTTATTTCGTCGCGCTGGAAGATATCGGCGATATTGCGGTCCTGTCCGATTTGGCCGGTCGGATCGGCATGGATGCAGAGCTCGTTCGTTCGCTTCTCAAAAGCGACCGCGACACGGACGCGGTTCGTCATGAAGAGCGACAAGCCCGCGCCATGGGCGTTTCCGGCGTTCCGGCATTCATCTTCAATGGCCGTACCGCGGTGCTGGGCGCTCAAGAGGCGGACGCGCTCGCAGCCGCCATGGATCGCGCGGCCAAGGCCGTTCCGCATACGGATTAAAAATTCGCCGCTTGGCGGGCTCTTTCGGCTCCCCTAAGCGTGGAGTCTCTTTGACAAAGGGAAAGACGCTATGACTCACATTCAGGCCGTCGCGCTCTATGCGGGTGTCTTGGCGCTGATGAATTTGACGCTGGTCGTGCTGGTGGTGCGACAAAGGCTCCGCACACGGACGAGCATCGGGCACGGCGCGGAGGGCGGATCCCTGCACCTGGCCACGCGCGCGCACGCCAATTTCACCGAAAACGTTCCGTTATGTCTGGTTTTGATGACGGTGGCGGCGATGATCCAAGCGCCGATTCTCGTGATCCATGCGGCCGGCGTCGCCCTTGTCGTCGGCCGCGCGGTTCATGCGATCGGCCTGTCGCAGACGGCGAGCGTAAGTTCGGCGCGTCGCTTGGGCACCCTCGCCACATGGATCGTGTTGGTGGTTTTGGCGGTGACGCTTCTTTGGAAAGGATTGGCATGAGGCATGACCTGTCAGCCGACGACGCGGTCGCGCTCTTGATCGAGGAAGCCCGTGCGCGCGGCGCCGATCAGGCTGACGCCATGGTGCGTGAGCGTTCCGCGATTGAAGCCAGCGTCCGTCTTGGCGCGGTGGAGGACGTGGAACGGTCTGAAAGCCGCAGCGTCGGTCTTCGGGTTTTTGTGGGGCGACGGATTGGGGCGGTGGCGTCGGAGGATTGGTCGCCAAGCGCCTTGAAAGATCTGGCGGCGCGGGCGGTGGCGTTCGCGCAAGCTGCGCCGGAAGATCCTTACGCGAACCTCGCGGATGAAGCGGCGCTTGTGCGCGACGCGCCGGATCTCGACCTTCGCGACGATGTCGAGCCAGATGCGGACGCCTTGATCGCACGCGCCAGGGAGACGGAGGCGATCGCCCGTGACGGCGCGGAGATCGTGAACTCGGAAGGCGCCTCCGCGTCTCGATCCACAGGCCGCACCGTTTTGGCGGACCATCGCGGGTTTCGGGTGGAGGTTCGTGGCGGTTCCCACGCCCTCGCCGTCGGCGTCCTCGCAGAACGGGACGGCAAGAAGGAACGCGGCGGGGAAGGCCGAGCGGCTCGCCATATCTCGGACGTGCCCGCACCGCAGGCGATCGGCGAAGAGGCCGCCATGCGGGCTCGGCGCCGCCTCGGGGCCAAGAAGGGCGACAGCCTCAAAGGGGCGGTGATTTTTGATCGTCTGGCGGCGCCACGCCTGGTGGCCGCGATCGCCGATGCGGCGCGCGGAACCAGCGTGGCCCGCGGCGTCTCCTGGCTGAAGGGATCGAAAGGAGCGCAGGTGCTTCCGCGCGACGTTTCGATCTTGGACGACCCGCACATCCCCCGCGGGCTGGGCTCGCGCCCCTTCGACGCCGAGGGTGTGGCCACCGCCCGTTTCCCATTGGTGGCTGACGGCGTGTTGCAAAGCAGGCTTCACAATGTCGCCTCCGCCGCGCATCTCGGCGATACGGCCACCGGACACGCGGCGCGCGCGCCCGGCGGCGCGCCTGGGGTCTCCACATCGAATTTGGAGCTGTCGACCGGGCCTCTTTCCCCCGCGCAGCTCATTGCGGAGATTGATCGCGGCCTTTTGGTGGAGGGCATGTTCGGCGCACAAATCAATCCGAACACCGGCGCGTTTTCCGTGGGCGTTTATGGACAATGGATCGAAGGCGGGGAGATCGCCCATCCGGTGAGCGAAATGACGGTGGCCGGCGATCTGCGCGATGTGCTGTTGACGCTGACCCCCGCCAACGATTTCGAGCGGCGCGGCGCAACCAACAGCCCTTCCATCCGCCTCGACGGGCTGACGATCGCCGGCCGATGACGCACTCGCTTGAAAACGATCTGGCCTTGATGACCGACGCGGCCAAGAAGGCGGCGTCCATGGCGCTTCGCACATTTGGGCGCGATCCGTCCTGGCGAAAAAAGGCGGGAGGCGAACCGGTCAGCGAGACCGACATCGCGATCGACCGCTTTTTGCGCGAGCGGTTCCGGACGGAACGGCCTGAGTATGGCTGGTTGTCCGAGGAGACGGCCGATGACCGATCCCGACTGGATCGTCGACGCTGCATCATCGTCGATCCGATCGACGGCACCCGCGCCTTTCTCCGGGGCCGCCCCGACTTTTGCGTGTCGATTGGGTTGTCGGAAGGCGAAGATGCGGTGGCCGGCGTGTTGGCGGCGCCGGCCGTCGATGCGTTTTACGCGGCGCGAAAAGGCGGAGGGGCCGTTAAGAACGGCGCGCCGATCCGCATTGCGGATCCGCAACGCGAGGGCGCGCTCAAGCTCTACGCCTCCGCGCAGTTTTGCAGCCGGCTGGAGCGGAAAGCGGACGTGCTGGAAAAACCGATTTCAAGCGCGCTGTGCGTGGCGCATGTGGCGGAGGGCGTTGTCGACGCGACTGTGGCGCTCGCCTATCGGCATGAATGGGACCTCGCCGGCGCCGCAGTCATCTTAGAAGAAGCCGGCGGCGTGCTGGTGGACAGGGCCGGACGTCCGTGGCGTTTCAACACCGAACGTCCCAAGCGCGAAGGCATGATCGCGGCGGCGCCGTCCTTGATGGACACCATTTTGACCCGGGCCGGCGCCTTTCGAAATCGGCGTGGTGCGGTATAGGTGTCCCGCCGAACAAGGGGTCAAGGCGTTATGGCGAAGCAGCTGTTGCATTTGGTGTTCGGCGGCGAACTCGTGGACCTTGAACGTTGCGAATTTCAAAACGTGAAAGGCCTCGACGTTGTGGGCGTTTTTCCGGACTACGCGTCCGCGTACGACGCCTGGAAGTCCGCCGCGCAGCGCACCGTGGACAATGCGCATATGCGATATTTCATCGTCCACATCCATCGATTGTTGGATCCGGAGACCGACGCGACTCACCGGATCGCCCAAGAGAACGAGGGCGGACCTGACCGTTGATCGCGCGCGGCCGCGGCGCAGCGCCTTGTCTCCCGCTCGGATCGCCAAGTTCTGCCTTCAAAGCGAAACGGTACGCGCGGTCGCGGCGCGCGCCATAGCGGGCTATATTCAGTTTTTGCACCGATCGGCCCGATGGACGATGGCCGGTCAGCATCATATCGAGCCGCTTCTGGCGAAACGCCAACCGATTATCGGCGCGTTTTGGCATGGGCGCATGTTGATGGCGCCGTTCGCATGGCCCACGCGCGACATGCCGTTCACCATGTTGATTTCCAAACATCGCGACGGCGATTTGATCGCCAAGGCGATCGCCCATTTCCATGTCGGCGCCGTGCGCGGATCGCCGGGATCGTCGGACAAGGGGGCGGTTTCCGCACTGAAGGCTTTGGCCAAAGAACTGCGCGCCGGTCGCAGCGTCGGCATCACGCCGGATGGCCCCCGAGGCCCAGGCCGGCGCGCCCATGAGGGATGCATTCATCTCTCTCGATTGACTGGCGCGCCCATCATGCCCTTCGCTTTTTCATCGCGGCCGGGCTGGCGTATGGCGAGTTGGGACGCCTTCTTGGTGCCGCCCCCTTTCGCCAAGGGCTCCATGGTGTTTGGCGAACCGATCGCACCGCCCGGCGCCGGCGACTCCGAAGCGATGGAGGCGACCTTGCGCCTGCTCCAGGACCGTTTGGATCACGTGACCGACGAGGCGGACCGCTTGGTGGGACTTCCCGTCGCCGCGCGACCATGACCGTGGCGCGCCTGTCGCCGGCCTTTGAAGCCTATCGCGCGCTGTGGACCGTCGCCGGTCCGCTGGCCCCTCTCCTGCTCAAACGCCGGGCGTCGCGGGGCAAGGAAGATCCCGCGCGGTTGCAGGAACGGATGGGCCGCGCATCTGCCGCGCGCCCGGCCGGTTCGGTCATATGGCTGCACGCGGTGAGCGTCGGAGAGGCGAACGCGGCCATGTTGATCGCGGATCGACTGGCCGAGGCGCGTGAGGATCTGCACCTGCTTTTCACCACGGGGACGACGAGCGCCGCAATGGTCGTCGCAAGGCGATCGCCGGATGCGGCCACGCATCAATTCGCGCCGCTCGATCGGGCGGATTGCGTGGCGCGGTTTCTGGACCATTGGCGTCCGCATTTGGCGATCTTCACGGAATCCGACCTCTGGCCCAATTTGATCGACGCGGCGGCGCGGCGCGGCGTGCGGCTTGTCTTGGTCAACGCCCGCATGTCGGCGCGATCGCAGCGCAATTGGCGTCGCACGCCCGCTTTCGCCGCGCGGCTGCTTGGGGCGTTCGATCTGTGCTTGGCGCAAGACGACGCCATGGCGGAGGCCCTGCGCGCCTTGGGCGCGCGCCGTGTGGAGACGACCGGAAATCTGAAGCACGCAGCGCCGTCGCTTCCGGCGGAGGGCGTCGAACTTGAACGCCTCAGCGCAGCGCTTGCAGGCCGTCCCACTTGGGCGGCGGCGAGCACCCACGCCGATGAAGAGCGCCTTGCGGGGGCGGCCCACCAAGCTCTTCGCGCCGAGTTCCCCGACTTGCTGACGATCCTATGCCCGCGCCACCCGGAACGCGGGGCGGCGATCGCAAATGAGTTGCGCGGTTTGAACCTCTCCGTGGCTCGGCGGAGCGCGGGCGAAACCCCGGATGGGCGCACGGACGTCTATCTCGTCGACACGCTCGGCGAACTGGGCATCGTTTACCGCCTTGCGCAGGTTGCGTTTGTGGGCGGCAGCTTCGCGCCGCGCGGCGGCCAGAACCCCCTGGAGCCCGCGCGGCTGAAACGTCCGATCCTGCACGGGCCTCATGTGGCGAATTTCGACGCCCTCTATGCGACGCTCGATGCGGCGGGCGGGGCGCGCCGGGTGGAGGCGCCCGCGGATCTGGCGGAGGCGGTCGGCGCGCTCTTGAACGATCCGGACGCACGCGCCTGCATAGCGGCCGCAGCGTTCGCCGTCGCCGAGGACGGCGCGGACGCCTTAAACCGCACGATGGACCACCTGACGCCGCTGCTTCCGCCTGCGCCATGAAACGGCCCTGGTGGTGGGATCGCAACGACGCGGCGGCGGCGGCGATGCGTTTCGCCCTTGGACCGGCGGCGCGGGCCTATGCGCTCGCCGGCGCCCGCCGTCGCGCCCGCGCCACGCCGACACGCGTGGCGGCGCATGTGATCTGCGTCGGCGCTTTGTCCGCCGGGGGATCGGGCAAGACGCCCGCCACGGCGGCCTTGGCGGAAGCGTTTCGTATGGGAGGCCGAGCCGTCGCGATCGCGGCGCGCGGCCATGGCGGTCGGGAAGCCGGCCCGTTAAAGGTCGACATATCCCGCCACGACGCCCGCGCGGTCGGCGACGAGGCCCTGATGATGGCTCAGGCCGGCGACGTCTATGTCGGCCGTCGGCGGGACCATGCGGCCACCCTGGCGGCGTCGGACGGGACGGAGATCGTGATTTTGGACGACGGCCTCACCCACCCCTGGATCGCGCCGGACCGCCGCTTGGCGGTCATCGCGTCGGATGAGCGGCTTGTCGGCGCCGACGTGATCCCTGCGGGCCCATTGCGCGAGCCCCTCGATCAGACATTGCCGTCGCTCGACGCCGCCATCATCGTCGGCGGCGAGGGTCCGGGGCGCACCTTCGCAACCGCACGATTGGGCGACGATCGCGTGTTTTCGGCGCATTTGGCCCCCGTCGCCGCCCCACCATCCGGCCCCATCTTGGCCTTTGCAGGAATCGGCCGTCCCGATCGCTTTTTCGCCATGCTCGCGGAGAATGGGGCCGACTTGGTCGGGTCGATCGTCTTTCCGGATCACCATGCCTATCGCGCCAAGGATATGGATCGGTTGCGGCGGCGCGCGGAGGCGGGCGGCGCACGCTTGATCACCACGCAAAAGGACTTCGTGAAACTGCGCGCCTATGACCCCACAGACGTCGCGGTTTATGACGTGCGGATGCGATTTGAAGATCAGGACGCCTTGCTCGACCGCCTTGGACCGGACGCGTGATGGCCGCCCAGCCGCGTTTGCAACACCGATTCGAAGATGTCGGCGCCGCGCTCGCCTTGGCGGCGTTCCGCATGCGCGACCTGGACCGCGCCTCGGCCATGGGCGGGAGGCTCGCGCGCGCGATCGGCCCAAGACTGAAACGCGTGCATGCGCGGATCGACGCCAATTTGAGACTCGCCATGCCGGAACTTGATCCGGCGCAACGCGCCGCCATCTCCCGCGGCGTTTGGGACAATCTCGGCCGCGTGCTGGGCGAGTTGGCCCATTACGACGCCCTTCGCGCCGGCTTTCGCGACGGACGGGTCACCGTGCGCGGCCAGGAGGTGTTTGACCGGGTGCGAAGCGCCGGTCGGCCGCACATTTTCGTCTCTGGCCATATGGCCAATTGGGAGGTGATGCAGCTCTCTCTGATCAATGCCGGGCTGGACGGCGTGACGGTCTATCGCGCCGCCAACAATCCGCTGGTCGACCGCCGCATCGTAAGTCTTCGTAAGAGTTATGGCGACTGGGACTTGGCCCCGAAGGGACGCGAAGGCGCGCGCCTTTTGATCAAAGCGCTTAAACAAGGCCGCCATGTGTGCATGTTGTGCGACCAGAAAATGAATGACGGGATCACCGCGCCGTTCTTCGGGGTTCCGGCCATGACCGCTCCGGCCGCCGCTGAGCTTTCGCTTCGCTTCGATGCGCCGATCGTGCCGGGATCGATCGTCCGCACCGGCGGCGCGCATTTCGAAGTCACCGTGCACGAACCTTGGGCCGTCCGCCCGACCCAGGATCGGCGCGCGGACGTCCTCGCGCTGACCTCCCGGATCAATGACCATTTGGAAACTGTCATCCGCGCCCATCCCGGGCAGTGGCTATGGCTTCACCGGCGTTGGCCAAAGGACGCAAAGGCCTTGGCCTGACCTCCTGCCCGGACGCGGTTGCGATCCTCGTCAATTCGGGCGGACTCTTCGTGTCTCAAAGAGGAAAGGGCGCCACCGTCATTCGGTCGGCATGGCTCCCGCGAGAAGAGTCGGATCCACCTGGCGCCCGGCCCAGGAGATCCGCCAGTCCAGATGCGGCCCGGTGGCGCGTCCTGTGGCGCCGACCGTCCCGACCTGCTCGCCCCGCACCACGCGCCGTCCGACCTCCACGTCAATGTCCTGCAAATGAAGCAAGGCAGAGGTGAAGCCGAGGCCATGGTCGATAAAGACCAGCCCGCCTTCGAAATACATGTCCGATTCCGCCAAGGTGATGACGCCGTCGGCGGGCGCGGTCACCGGCGTGCCCGCGGGGGCCGCCACATCGACCCCGTAATGGGGTCGACGCGGCTCTCCATTCAGAACGCGCTGGCTGCCGTAAAGCCCGCTGAGCCGTCCACGCACCGGCCAATCGAACCCGCCGCGGAACCAACTGGCGAGCGCAACATCGGCCCGCGCCTGGCGCTTCTTGTCCGCATCGGCGCGAATCTTGGCGATTTGCTCCGGCGTGCGCGGCGTCACCTTGGCGGGCGGAAGCCCGTCAATGCGTTCGATGTCGAAGGAACGCGGCGCGATCGCCAAAACCTGGCGCTCGGAGACGGCGGCGTCCGGCCCCCCGTCGCGCACCTCGATCACGATCTCCTCGGCGGCGTCGCGATCAAAGCCGACCACGAACCATCCGTCGGGCGCGACCGGAACCGGCCGTGCGTCAAGCCAAACCGACGAGCCGGATCGCACGCGCCCCATGGCGTAGCCGCCTTGGGTGAGCACGGCGCGCCAATTCTTGATCTCCGCCGCCACCGACCCGGCCCACAGCGCCAAGACCGCCAAGGCGCACCGTATCATCGCCCCGCATTCTCCATGACGGCCTCATAGGCCTGTGCGGCCTCATCGGGTCCAGCATAGGCTTCTTGCCGTTTCACGCTCCAATATCGGACCGCGTCCAGCGGAATGCGCGCGCCGGACACCGCGCAGGTGACATAGGCGCCGGGCTTCAACACGTCGAATTGGGTCATGCGGTAGCGCAGCTTGGCTTCCGCTTCAGCTTCGGCGTTCATGTTGCGATCCTACTCATCGAACAAATCCGTTTGGACGCCTTTCCGAGTCGCGTCGCGACGCGCGCCGCCCTCGCCCAACACCTGCACGTTCCGATGTCCGTCCGCAAATTCCAAGGTCGCGGCGGTTCCAGGGCGCGCATCCGCGACTCGGGTGATCAAGGTGCGGTCAGGCCCCCAGACCAAGGCGAAGCCGCGCGCCAACACGCTTTGATGGCTGAGCGCGCGCAACGTGGCCGCGACCCCGGCCAGACGCTCTTGGGCTCGCCGGGACGCCAGGCGCGCCGCCCCAAAGAGCCTTCCGTCAAGTTGCGCCAACGCGTCGATCTGGGCGCGGAGACGTCGTGTCGGCGACGCTGCGGCCCATCGGACGCTGAGCGCCTCGGAAGCGCGCCGCTCGGATGCGAGCCGACGGTCAAGCGCGGCGTTGAGACGGCGCGCCAAGGCGTCCGTCTCCGCGGCGCGCGCCCGCACATG
Source organism: uncultured Caulobacterales bacterium (assembly GCA_964412525.1). Lineage (GTDB taxonomy): Bacteria > Pseudomonadota > Alphaproteobacteria > Caulobacterales > CAYPOX01 > CAYPOX01. The sequence continues at coordinate 15,418 of CAYPOX010000017.1, read as the reverse complement.
GCTCCGCAGGGCGTGCGGCGACAAGCGCGCATCCGCGCGGGCGAGACGTTGCGACGCCAAGGACGCGGCGCGGCTCAAGCCGAATCCCAACCGCTCCCCGGCGCGATCCACGCGCTGCGCCCAGGCCCCAAGCAGAGCTTCCGGCTTCGGCAAGGCGCGGGACACCGAGGCGACCTGCGTCTCCGCATCCCGAAGGAGGCGCCGTTGCGCACGGATCAGCCGCGCGGCACGGTCGGACAAGAGCGCCTCCAAATCGGCTTTGACGGGCGTCGCCATTTCCGCCGCCGCGGTGGGAGTCGGCGCGCGCACATCCGCCGCAAAATCGATCAGGGTGAAGTCCGTCTCGTGACCAATGGCCGAAATCACCGGAATGGCGCTCGCCGCGACGGCGCGCACCAGGGACTCGTCATTAAACGGCCACAGATCTTCGACCGATCCGCCGCCTCGCGCGACGATCACCACGTCCGGGCGCGGCGCCGGCCCTGACGGCGGCAACGCGTTGAACCCTTCGATCGCCAGCCGCGCCTCCTCAGCGGCGCGCTCTCCTTGCACGGCGATCGGCCAAACAAGGACGCGGCAGGGGAAGCGGTCGCGCAGTCGATGCAGAATGTCCCGTATCACCGCGCCCTGGGGCGACGTCGCCACGCCGATGACATCGGGCAAGAACGGCAGCCGACGCTTGCGGTCATCGTCGAAAAGCCCTTCCGCGGCGAGGCGTTTGCGCCGCTCCTCCAAGAGCTTGAGCAGCGCGCCTTCGCCAGCGGGCTCCATGGATTCGACGATCAACTGATATTGCGAGCGGCCGGGATAGGACGACAGGCGGCCGGACGCCACGACCTCCAGCCCCTCTTCCGGCTCCATGCCGAGCCGCGCGCGCATGCCTTTCCACACGACCGCTTCGAGGACGGCCTCCTCATCTTTCAGGGTGAGATAGACATGTCCGGATCGGTAGGCTTTGACCCGACCCAGCTCGCCGCGCACGCGGACATAGGGATACGCATCCTCCAGCGTGCGCCGAATGGCGCGCGCGATTTCGCTGACCCGGTATTCGGGCGCGTTGGTCCCATAATCTTCGGTCAAGACGCGGTCATCCCAAACTTGCCAATTGAGTGTAACATCGGTGGGGCGATATTCCCGAAAAGACGCGAAGGCCCCGTCGGCAAGCAGGGAGAGCGTGGCATGAAAGTTCTTGTCGTGGGCGCCGGCGGGCGCGAGCACGCGCTCGCATGGCGCATTTCTCAAGATCCCTCTGTGAACGCCGTGCATTGCGCGCCGGGCAATCCGGGCATGGCGGCGATCGGCCCGTCACACGACGTCTCCGCGACGGATTTGGACGGGCTTGTCGCGCTTGCGCGCGACGAGCGGTTTGATCTCGTGGTCGTGGGGCCAGAGGCGCCCTTGGTCGAAGGCTTGGTGGACCGTTTGGTCGAGATCGGCGTCTCCGCTTTCGGCCCGACTAAGACGGCCGCGCAGCTTGAGGGCTCCAAGAGTTTCGCCAAGGAGATTTGCGACGCCGCCGGGGTTCCGTCCGCCGGCTACAGGCGGTTTGACGCGCCGGAGCCGGCTTTGATCCATTTGGAGACGATCGAACCGCCTTATGTCGTCAAGGCGGACGGTTTGGCCGCGGGCAAGGGGGTGATCGTCGCCGAGCGCTTGGAGGACGCGCGCCGCGCCGTCGTATCCATGTTTGAAGGCGTGTATGGCGAGGCCGGCGCGTCCGTGGTGATCGAAGACTTCTTGGAGGGCGAGGAGGCGAGCCTCTTCGTCCTCGTCGACGGCGAGACCGTCTTGCCCTTGGCCGGCGCGCGGGACTTCAAACGGGCCTATGACGGCGACCGCGGTCCGAATACGGGCGGCATGGGCGCGATCAGCCCGGCCCCCGCGCTCACGCCCGAGATTTGGACGCAGGCGGTCGATCGCATCGTCGCACCGACGGTCCGCGAAATGGCCAGGCGCGGCGCACCGTTTCGCGGGCTCCTTTATGCGGGCCTGATGATCGACGAAAACGGTCCACGCCTGATCGAATACAATGTCCGTTTCGGCGACCCGGAGGCGCAATGCGTTCTGCCGCTCATCGAAGGCGATTTCGCCGCCGCCTTGCGCGCCTGCGCGGACGGAACGTTGAAGGCGGACGCGTTGCGCATGTCGGATCGGGCCGCCGCGACGGTCGTCTTGGCCGCCGAAGGTTATCCGGTCGCCTATGAAAAGGGCTCCGTCATTCAAGGCGTCGACGGGGCGGCGGCCATGGACGACGTGTTGGTGTTTCACGCCGGCACATCGAGTGTCGACGACACGCTGATCGCGGCGGGCGGACGGGTGCTCGGCGTGACCGGACTGGACGCGACCGCCGAAGGCGCGGTCGCGCGCGCCTATGGCGCGGCGGACGCGATTGATTGGCCCGGCGGGTTTTATCGAAAGGATATCGGCGCACGTTGACGCCGCGCAGGTCCGCGCGCGACAACCCTTGCATGACCGACGCAGACCGCCAGGCGCGCACGGACGTCGTCGCGCCCGCCGAACACCTCCGCTTCGACGAAGCCCATTTGCACGCCTATCTTGAGTCGCGGTTGGAAGGTTACGCCGGGCCGTTGGAGGTGCTCCAGTTTGAGGGAGGCCAGTCGAACCCGACTTATCTCCTCAAAACGCCGGAGCGACGCTACGTCCTGCGCCGAAAGCCGCCCGGAAAGCTGCTGCCGTCCGCGCATGCGGTGGATCGCGAGCACCGCATCATGGCGGCGTTGAAATCGGTGGGCTTTCCTGTCCCCCAAACGCGGCTTTATTGCGAGGACGAGGGCGTCGTCGGCACGCCCTTTTTCGTCATGGATTTCGTCGACGGCCGCATCTTTTGGGATGGCCGCCTTCCAAATGAATCCCCGTCAGCCCGCGCCGCCATCTACGATTCGGCGAATGCGACCATGGCCGCGTTGCACCGGGTCGATTACGCGGCGATCGGTCTTGAGGATTACGGGCGGCCCGACAACTACATGCCGCGGCAGATCGCGCGATGGACCAAGCAATATCGCGCCTCGGAAATCGACAAGATCGACGCCATGGAGAAATTGATCGAATGGCTGCCGCGCCACGCGCCGGCGCAATCGGCGGCCTCGATCGTCCATGGGGATTATCGCTTGGACAATCTCATTTTCCATCCGGAACGCGACGAGGTGATCGCCGTTCTTGATTGGGAATTGTCGACGATCGGCGATCCCCTGGCCGATTTCACCTATTTTCTGATGCAGTGGCGGATGCCCGGTTCATTTCGGGGCGGTTTGGCGGATCTGGACGATCCGGGCTACGGCGTCCCGCCGGCGGAGTCGTTCACGGCGCTTTATGCGGAGCGGAGCGGACACGCTCTGTCGACGGACGATCTCAACAGCTATCTCGCCTATAATATTTTCCGCATCATCGCGATCTTGCAGGGCGTCGTCGCGCGAGGCTTGGCGGGCAATGCGGCGAGCCGGCGCGCTCTCGACTATCGCGACGCCTTGAAGCCCCTCGCGGAACGGGCATGGGCGATCGCCCATGGCGAATAATTTGATTGTTTAGCGTTGTTTGTGTCTGTTAAGGGTCGTTGTCTTTACCAAATGGTAATGAATTCGACCGATTGTCACATCAAATTCAACGCTTCGGCGTTTCTCATGGAGCGAGGCATGAGCGCGATCGTTATCGATACTGGTTTTGAATCTGAAAGCGTCGTCAGCTGGATGAGCGTGCATGGCGAAATCACCTATGTGTCGCCAGAGGCGCATCAATTGTTCGGATGCGACCCGTCTCGGCTTTGCGGCCGACACGCCGGCGAACTGTTCACCGATGAAGATTGGCACGCCATCGTCCGGCTGCGCGATCGCCTTGATGCGGGGGACGCCACGGCCCGCAAACGGGTCGGCTTATGTCTGCCGAACGGACGGCGTCTCGACGTCATGGTGCGGGGGTCCGCAATCCTTGACCCGCAATCAGGTCGGGCGCGCGCCTATCATTTGGTGCTGACGCCGATCGTCATCCGGGAACCCGTCGCCTAGGCCTGGTTCGAGCGGCGCTTGAACTCGTCACGGGCGATGGCGCGTCGGTGCACTTCGTCCGGGCCGTCGGCCAACCGCAAGGTCCGAATGGAGGCGTAGGCTTTCGCCAAGCCGGGATCGTCGCTCACGCCCGCGCCGCCAAAGGCTTGGATCGCGTCATCGATCACGCGCAACGCCACATTCGGGGCCGCCACCTTGATCATGGCGATCTCGCGTTTCGCGGCTTTGTTGCCGACTTTATCCATCATGTCCGCCGCCTTCAGCGTGAGCAGGCGCGCGCAATCGATGTCGATCCGCGCCTGAGCGACGCGCTCCTCCCAGACCCCGTGCTTGTAGAGAGGGCGGCCGAAGGCTTCCCGGCTGAGGAGTCGGTCGACCATTTTCGAGAGCGCCCGTTCCGCGGCGCCGATCGTGCGCATGCAATGGTGGATCCGACCCGGCCCGAGGCGACCCTGGGCGATTTCAAATCCGCGCCCCTCGCCAAGCAGCAGATGATCGGCGGGCACGCGCACATTCTCTAAAGTGACCTCCGCATGGCCGTGCGGCGCATCGTCATAGCCAAAAACAGGCAGCATGCGTTCGATCGTGACCCCCTCGGCGTCCCGCGGCACGAGGATCATGGACTGCTGGCGATAGGTCTCCGCCTCCGGATCGGATTTGCCCATGACGATGAAGACGGCGCATCGCGGATCGCCGACGCCGGACGACCACCATTTGCGTCCATTGATGACATAGGAGTCGCCGTCACGGTGAATCCGCGTGCGGATATTGGTTGCGTCGGAAGACGCCACCTCAGGTTCGGTCATCAAAAACGCCGATCGGATCTCGCCCTGCATGAGCGGCGTGAGCCATTGATCCTTCTGCGCGCGGGTTCCGTAGCGCTGGAGCACCTCCATATTGCCGGTGTCCGGCGCACTGCAGTTGAACACCTCCGGGGCCCATTCGATCCGCCCGGTAATTTCCGCCAAAGGGGCGTAATCGAGATTGCTGAGCAGAGGCCCGTCAAACGCGAAGGTGTCGTCGACCGGCTCAAACCCCTTGGGCGCCGGCGGCATGAACATGTTCCAAAGACCGGCTTCGCGCGCCTTGTCCTTCAACGCCTCGACGATGGGCGGGACGCGCCAACGGTCCTGGCCGAACCCCCGCATTTGGTCGAGATAGACGGCCTCTGCGGGCTCCACATGATCAGCCATGAAGCGCTCCAAGCGCTCCATCCAGGCGTGCTGGGACTCGGAGTAATCGAAATCCACGGGCCGCCCTCCTCTTCTTTCGTTGATCTCGCGCGAAGCCTGCCCCGCGGCGAAGCCTGAGGCTAGCCCGCCTGGACGCGCCGCGCGCGAAAGAAGCCTTGAAGCAGCACGCGTGAGGGTTCGGCGAGCACGCCGCCTTCGACGATCGGCCGGTGATGGGTCGTCGGCTGTTCGAAAATGCGCGGGCCGTGCACGACGCCGCCGCCCTTCGGGTCGTCCGCCCCATAGACCAGTCGCGCGATCCGCGCATGGGCCATGGCGGTCGCGCACATGGCGCAGGGCTCAAGCGTGACGAAGAGTTCAAGACCGTTGAGCCGATAATTGCCGCGCTTTCGCGCCGCCGCGCGGATCGCCTCGATCTCGGCGTGGGCGGTCGGATCGGACGTATCGATGACCCGGTTTCGTCCCACGGCGACGAGCCGACCGTCGGAGGGATCGACGATCACGGCCCCGACCGGCACCTCGCCCAGACTTTCCGCCAGCCGGGCCTCCGCCAACGCAGCCTCCATGTAATGGAGGTCCGACGTACCGCGTGGATCAAAGCTCAACCGAACACCGAGGCCGCGTCGGCATGGGCCGAGGCGCGGATCTCTTTGGCCTTGTCGTCCTTCAAGCTGAGGGCGTTCGCCAATTCGAAGAGCGCGTTGGATTCCTCGGCGTCAAACTTTCGATCTGCATGGGCGGCGAGCACGCTGGCGTAGTAGACGCGGTGGCGCTCGTCCTCCGCCAACATGGCGCCGTAGCGTTGGGCGTCGTCCAGATAACCGGCCTCGCCGTCCAATGCGACGAGCGAATAAAGCTTGACGATCTCTTCGCGCACCTGCGAGCCGAACGCCTTCTCCAAAACGTCCCGCACATAGGCGACCTCGCGAATGTCGATCTTGCCGTCGGAGACGATGACGTAGGATAGAGAAGCGACAAGCGCGTTGAAGAGATTCTCGCGTTCGGGCGTCATGGAATGGACTCCTGGCACGGGCGACGACGCGGTCGGATCATAGAGGTTATAAACGTGAACGCGCCCCATGGCGAACGTATCGCCAAGAGAATTTCGCGCGCAGGTCGCGCCTCGCGGCGCGAGGCGGAAAGGCTGATCGCCGAAGGACGCGTCGCGGTGAACGGACATGTGCTGAACACGCCCGCCGTCACCGTGACGGCGGAGGATCGCGTCGAGGTCGACGGCGAGACGCTGCCCGCCGCCGAAGAGCCGCGTCTCTGGCGCTGGCATAAGCCGCGCGGCTGCGTGGCGACCCATCGCGATCCGGAAGGCCGACCAACCGTGTTCGCCATGTTGCGGGCGGGACACCCGGATTTGCCTCGGGTGATTTCCGTGGGCCGGCTGGATTTCAACTCGGAAGGATTGCTCCTGCTCACCAATGACGGCGAGCTGGCCCGGCATATGGAGCGCCCGGCGACCGGATGGACCCGGCGCTATCGGGTTCGCGCCTATGGAAAGCCCGATGGCGAAAGACTCTCCGCGCTCGCCCGCGGCGCGACGATCGACGACGTGCGCTACGGCCCGATTCAAGTGACCGTGGAGCGTGGCGACGGTCCGAACATCTGGCTCACCGCCGCGCTGAAAGAGGGCAAAAATCGCGAGGTTCGCAAGACGCTGGAATGGGCCGGCCTGACCGTCAACCGGCTGATCCGCGTGGCCTTCGGGCCGTTCCAATTGGGCGACTTGCTCCCGGAGGGCTTGGAGGAGGTCCGCCGAAAGGTGCTGCGCGACCAGCTTGGCCCGGAATGGGCCACGCAATTCCCGAGCCATGCGAATCGTCGCGGGCGCGCTTAAGGGCCGGCGCCTGTCGGCGCCTGAGGGCCGCGCCACGCGTCCGACCAGCGACCGATTGCGGGAGGCGCTCTTCTCCATGTTGGAGGCCCGCGCCGATCCGCCGCTCGACGGGGCGCGGGTGATCGATTTGTTCGCGGGCTCCGGCGCGCTCGGCTTCGAGGCGCTGTCGCGGGGCGCGGCCTTCGCCTTGTTCGTCGACGTGGACGCGGCGGCGCGGGCGGCCATTCGATCGAACCAAGAGGCTCTAGGCCTGTTCGGCGCGGTTCGCCTTCACCGCCGCGACGCCGCCAAGCTGGGCCCGAAGCCGGGCGGGCTCGGCGCGCCCTTCGACCTCGCTTTTCTTGACCCCCCTTATGGCCAAGACCTCGCGCCGGCGGCGCTTGCGGCCGGTGGCTTTTTCGCGCTCCAGTTCTACTTCGACGTA
>CAYPOX010000017.1:0-7926 GCA_964412525.1 uncultured Caulobacterales bacterium | reverse complement strand
GACGGCGCCTGGCTGCGGCCCGCCGCATGCGTGGTGGTCGAAACCGCCGCGGCGGACGCGTTCGAACCGCCCGACGGCTACGCCCTCGAAACGGCGCGCACCCATGGGGCTGGAACCGTCCGCCTGTTGCGGGCGGCGCGCGCGTGATATTCAGCCGCCGCTAAGAAAGGACGATCCATGCTGGGATTGCTTCGCCGCGGCCGTGCCGCAGCCACGCCGACGCCGATCACCGCCGCGCAGCGCGCACATTTCGAGACGAAGGGATGGCTGGCCTTGCCCAAACTGTTCTCGGGCGAGGAGGTTGCGGCGATCAACAATGATCTGGACGCGGCGACGACCGGAGACCGCACGCTTTACGGCGACGCGATCGTCGTCACCCTGTCCCATCCCACGGATTCGCGCGTGCTGCCCTTGCGCGACGCGACGGTCGAGCAAGTCGGCGCGCCGATGAAGATCAACAATCTTTATCTTCATTCGCCGGTGATGCTTGACGCGTCCACGCATCCGAAATTGATCGCCGCGCTCGACGCCTTGCTTGGCGCGCCGCCTGTCGTGATCAACTCGCTGAATTTCATTTTCGGCAGCCAGCAACCGGCCCATGTGGACACCTGGTACATGCCGGCGCGGCGCGTCGGCGGCCTGATCGTCGCCTCCATTTGTTTGGAGCCGACGCCTCCGGATGGCGGTCCGCTCTTCTATTACTCTGGAAGCCACCAGATCTCGCCGCACGTTTTTGAAAACGACCGGCGGCATGTGGTCGATCCAGGCGACCAGGAGATCGTCAGCCGCCATTTGGAAAAGGGCCTTGAAGAGGGCGGTTTCGAACGCGAGAGCTTCCTCGGTCAAACGGGAGACGTGTTCATCTGGCACGAGCAGCTCGCCCATGGCGGCGCGCAGATCGACACGCCCGGACAAAGTCGGCGCACGCTGGTGGTCCACTATCACGCCCTGGATTGCCTTCCGAAAAGCGATGTGGCCGACCACCGCGGACGTCCCGCCTATTTGATCAAAGAAAACTGAGGTCATCGCGTGACGAAGAGAGACGCCTTGTCGGATTCGAGCACGAACCGGCGTGGCGGGCGAAGGTGCGCATCGGCATGAGGGGACTGTCATGAAGCGATGGTGGCTGCTTTGGGCGTCGTGCGCCGCAACCATCGGGTTCGCGGACGCGGCTCCGTCATGGCTTGGCGATCGCGGCAAGCTCTTGGCCACGGGCGGCGTGAGCCAATTGGAGGGCGCGGGCGGCGGCGGCGTCGTGCCTTGGGCGCTGATGACGAGCTACGGCTCCAAGGACAGCTATGGCGTCAACGCCCATTACACCCATGTCTATCTGAGCGACTTCACCTTGCGTTCGGCGGGCGCCGCCATCGGGATCCGCGACCGGGTGGAGGTCTCCTATGCGCGGTTCTGGTTCGACACCCGTGAGGCGGGCCAACGCTTGGGTCTCGGCGAAGGTTTCACCTTCACCCAGGACATCTATGGCGCGAAGTTTCGGGTGATCGGCGACGCGGTCTACGACCAGGATTCATGGCTCCCGCAGATATCCGTCGGCGTGCAGCACAAGGCGACGGGCGACGGCGCGCTTCTCAACGCGCTGGGGGCTCCGCGCGACGACGACACGGATTTTTACGTCGCCGCGACCAAGCTTTGGCTGAAACGCAGCGTGCTTTTGAATGGTGTGGTGCGGCTCACCCGAGCCAACCAATTCGGCTTGCTCGGCTATGGCGGCCCCGAAAACGACGACTATCGCGCCCAGTTCGAGGGATCAGCCGCGCTCCTGGTCCGTCGCGACCTCGCCTTGGGCGGCGAGTTTCGCATGAAGCCCGACAATTTGGCTTTTGCTGAAGAGGGCGACGCCTTCACCGTCTTCGGCGCTTGGTTTCCGCTGAAACACGTGTCCTTGACCGCCGCCTATGCGGATCTTGGCCCGATCGCCCTGCAAGGCGACCAACGCGGGATCTATCTCTCGCTGCAATTGGGATTTTGAGGATGACCATGCGTTTCACCATGCTGCTTTTCGCACTCAGCCTCGCCGTCTCGCCGGCCCAGGCGGACACGTTGTTTGAGGATCTCGGCGGAGAAGCGCGTCTGCGCCAAATCGTCGACGAGGTCACCGCCATTTCGCTCGACGACCCGCGAATCAAAGACACCTTCGCCGACACGAACATTCCGCGCTTTAAGGGGCTGCTCTACGACCAGCTTTGCGAATTGACCGGCGGTCCCTGCGTCTATGAGGGCGACGACATGCTCGTCGCCCACGATCACCTGGACATCACGACGATGCAGTTCAACGCATTGGTCGAAAACCTCCAGAAGGCGATGCGGCGAACCGACGTGCCCTTCTTCACGCAGAATCGATTGCTCGCGCTGCTCGCCCCCATGGCGGACGACGTCATCGGCGGGTAAAACGAGGTTCCCGTCATCCGCCACGAGGCGTCGTCATGCGTCACATCGTTTCCGCCATCGCGTTTGGGCTCGCATCCGTAAGCGCGCTCGCCTTCGCTTCGACCAACCACGTGGTCAGCCAACGTGGGATCGCCTTTGAAGTCGACACGCTCACGGTGGCGCCCGGCGATACGGTCGAATTTGCGAATGACGATCGCACCAAGCACCACATCTATGCCCGCAAGGGGCCGACCGACTTTGAAAGCCGGCTGATCCGACCGCGCCAGTCCTATTCGGTGACCATCACCGAGCAAGGCGTGTGGGAGGTCGGCTGCAAGATCCACCCGCGCATGCGGTTGGAGTTGATTTCTGAAGCGCCGGGCGAAACGGGGGCGTGACCCACGCGGCGCATGCCGCGCGCCAACGCTCATAAGATTGCACGATTAAGGCGCCCTGGCGGATGCTGGCGGCGTCAACAGCGCCATGACGTTTGCAAACATCGGTGCGCACCAAAAAACAAGCGCATTGTTTGCGCCTATAGAAAACATCGCAAAACTTGATTGTCTTATTTGCACAAGAACCGTATATGTAACGCCAATCCGTGATGCGTAAACGTTGGTTTGCGCATCGCCTACACGGTGCAAACCTTCTGCGTGTTTTTGGTCTACGCGCGGAGAGCGGGGGTTTTTTCTATGGGCATGCGAAAAATTCTTACGGGGGCCGCAGCGCTGCTCGTCATCGGCGGGGTTGCGGCTTCGGCGCAGGAGCGCGCCAAAAATCGCGCGGACTTCAACCGCGCCGGCGAACTGAAGCTACCGAAAAACGAGGAATGGCGTCGTTGGGTCTTTGTGGGCACGCCTCTGACGCCAAACGCCCTGAATGGCGGCGAAGCGCCGTTCCCGGAATTCCACAACGTCTATGCGGAAACGAGCGCGTTTGAGATCTTTGAGAAGACCGGCACATGGCCGGAGGGCGCCCAGATCGCGAAAGAACTGGTCCGCGTCCGCGAGAACAACAACGATCCCGAAACCGGCGCGAGCGCCGAGGTCAGCGGCGTGGGCTATCAGCAGGGCGAGTTCGCCGGCCTTGAAATCGCGATCAAAGATTCCCGGCGTTTCCCGGACGAGCCGGGCGGCTGGGCCTATTTCAGCTTCGGCCACCAGCCTGAACCCTATAACGAGACCGCGACGGCGTTCCCAACCGCTGCCTGCAACGCCTGCCATGAGCAGAATGCGGCCACTGACTTCACCTTCACGCAGTTCTATCCGGTGCTGCGCGCCGCGTTGGCCAAAAACTAAGCCACAACCGACGGTCGGAGATTAGCCATGAAACATCAGGCCCTTTGGGGCGGCGCGGCGGCGGCCGTCGCGCTCTCCGCCGCGACCGCGGCGATCGCCCAGGACCGTGCGGCGGCGCCGCGCGCGTCTGAAACCTATGGCGGCGCCTATGTGAGCGCCGACGGCGCGATCTCCTTGCCGGAGAGCTTTGTCACGACTTGGGAGCATCTCGGCTCTTGGTCGGTGGTGAATGATGCCGAGCAGCCAGGCGATATCCACAACGTCTATGTGAATCCCGGCGTGGTCGAAGCCTATCGCGAAACCGGCGCCTTTCCGGATGGGGCCACCCTCGTGAAGGAAGTTCGCGCGGCCGATCACACCACCCTGACGACCGGGAACGCCTATTGGGCGACCGACGTCAAGGTCTGGTTCGTGATGGTGAAAGACGCCGAAGGCCGTTTCTCGAACAACGACCTATGGGGCGACGGCTGGGGCTGGGCGCTCTTCAATGGCGACGACCCGACCACTCAAGTCGCCACCAATTACGAAACCGACTGCCGGTCCTGCCACGTTCCGGCGAAGGCCACGGATTGGGTCTATGTCTACGCCTATCCGAAGCTTGGTCAGGGCGATAAAGCCCCCACACGGTGACCCCCTTAAGACGGGCGGCGCATTCGCCGCCCGTCGCATTCACCGACCGACCGCGCGTTCAGCCTCGATCGCCTCGGACCAACGATAAGACTTCAGCATCGCTATCATCGACCGCAGGCCGGGACTCTTTAGGCCGCCATAGACGGTGGTGAACTCCACATGGCGTTGGAGGGTCGGCTCCGTGACAGGGCGATGCGGCAAAGCCGGGGGAATCAAGGAAAACTCCGGGAGCACCGCAACGCCCAAGCCTTTTCGGATCATCATTTGGATCCAGTCTTCGCGCTGGGAGGTGAAAACGGCGTCGACCATGATCGATTTTTCCGCGCAGAAATGGTGGAACGTCTCTCGGAATTCGCAATGGAGGCGATCCAGATAGCGTTGCCGTCCGACCGTTTCGAGCGGCACCGCGTCGGCGTCCGAGAATGGGTGCCCGTCCGGAAAGGCGGTCACCATGCGTTCAAGGTAAAGCGGAATCGGATCGAGCTTTTCGTGCGCGCCCTCGTCGCGCGCGCAGAAACATCCGTCGAGAGAACCGGACAACAAAAGTTCGGGAATGGCCCCCGGCTCCACGTCATGGAGAAACACCATGGCGTCCGGATGGGCGCGCTCGAAGGCTTCGAAAAAGCGGCTGAGGATTCGAGGGCCGATCGTGCACATCAATCCGATGTCGAGTTCGATCCGTTCGCCGCTGGTGACGGACTTTGCGGTCTGTTTCAGGACAGCCTTGGCCTCTTGGATCCGCTCGAACTGGCCGCGTAAGGTTTTGCCCAGATCGCTGAGGCGCGTGTTTTTGCCGTCACGGATGACGAGCGCACCGCCCAGCTCCTCCTCCAAACGTTTGATCGCTTGGGTCAGGGTCGGCTGGGTGACATGGCAAATTTCCGCGGCGCGGGTGAAGTTCAAGGTGTCGGCCAAAGCCAAGAAATACCGGATCTGACTGAAATCCACGCCGCCCCCAATCCGTTGCAGTTCGATCTTAGCGGGCGCGGCGTCAGCGGACCACCAAGACCGAGCATGGCGCGTGCAGCGCGATCTGGGAGGCGTTGGATCCGAAAATGTGATCCGTGAACCGCGGATTGTGGGAGGCCATGACGATCAAATCCGCCCCAATCTCCTTCGTCACCTCTTTGACCATCTGAACCGGCGATTCGTGGACCCGGTGGATCGCCATGATGTCGAGGCCGTGCGTTTTCGACTCCGCGGCGACGAAGGCTTCAAGTTCCGCCTCGGTCGATTCGGGGATCTTCAAGAACAGCTCTCCTGGCGGGCGATCCGCGGTCACGATCGCCAAGCGGGCCACCGTCAAGCGCGCCATCCATACGGCCGTGGCGATCGCCTTCTCCGACGCCTCGGGATGGCGCATGTCCACCGGCGTCAGAATGGTCCGCATGGTGATCGGCGGCGGCACATCCTCATCGGTTGGCGCGGATTTCGACGCGAACAGCTTCCTGAACATCCCCCGAACGCCTCCGCTTTCGACGCGCCCGACGGCGCACGACCGTTATGGCGTTCTGTATAGCGGCGGCGCACGCGAACAGCCACGGGGGCGGCGTGGAGCCCTCAACAAGTCGCCGCATGCCGGGTGCGGTTCGCCAGACACGGCTGCGAGCGGATCAACCGTGCGATGCGAACGCGGCGCGCCCTAGAACTTGCGACCAAACAGAACGCCGTAGACGACCGCGCCTTCTTCCTCGGAAATGTCGTAGCTGACGGTCGGGGCGAGCGAAAATGCGCCCAACTCGAACTCGTAATAGCCGCCCAAGCGGCCGACGGCGATCATTTCGTCATGGACGAACTCCACGCCCGGCCCGACTTGAAGCACCAGTCCTCGCGTGACGTGAAGATCCGCGACCGCGAACACGGTGGTGGCGTCGATCTCGCCGAAAGCGTGTTCGGCCACAAAGCCGACGCCGACGCGATCGCCGACCTGATACTCATAGTCCAATCCGAAGGTCGCCGCGCGTTCCGACTCATGCGGAATCGACGTGCCCGCCGCCAAGAGCGAGACATGGTGCCGGTGCGGGCTCATGCGCCGATGCGCCAGGTCGTCGTCCGCCGATGCGGCGGCGCCGCCAAGGCCGACGACCAGCGCGGCCACAGCGGTCCCAAGGCCCCTCCTCATGGTTTCGCCCTTCCGCCAGCGTCTGTCGCCGCCCCGTCGAACAACCAACCCAACTGATCGGTAAACTCGGCTTGGAGGTCGACCGTGTCCCTGGTTCCAAGATCGTCAAAATGGGCGTCGAGCCAATCCGCTACGGCCGCACGACCGCGGTCACGCAACATGGTGAGAAAATCCCAAGAGGTGTTGAATTTGCTCGCCACGGAGAATTCGCACATGGCCTCTTCCGCGCGGACCGAGTGGACGAACACGTCGCGCAATGTGGATTCGTGGCCGTCCGCCAAGAGGCCCATTTCCTTCATTTTTTTGATGAAGGCGATCCACCGCCCGTCTTTGATCAGGGAGGCGTTGAAGGAGATCTCGTTGATTCGATTCATAATCTCCGGACCGGTTTGCGGCACGTTCGGGCGATGGATCGGATTGATGTGCACGACCAGGATGTCCGGGCTTTCCGTCCGGCTGATCAGGGGCAGGAGCGAGGGATTGCCCATATAGCCGCCGTCCCAATAGTGCGCGCCGTCGATCTCCACCGCCTTGAACAGAAAGGGCAGGCAAGCGGACGCCAGCGCCACATCGATCGACATCTCCGGCGCTTCGAAGACGCGGACTTTGCCGCTTCGTACATTCGTTGCGGAAATGAACAGCTTCACGCAGCGGCAGTGGGTGAGCTCGTCAAAATCGATGCAGCTTTGCAAGATGTCGCGCAGGGGATTCACGTCCAGGACGTTCCATTGATAGGGCGACGTCAAGCGCGTGACCGCATCGAACCAAAGCCATGCGGGAGAGGTTTCGACCGGCCCGAACGGCCAAGGAAAGGCAGCAATCGGACTGGACATCCGGCCCTGCCGGCTGACCTCCGCCCAAAGGCGGTGAAGCAGCTCGCGCCCGCGCTCCCGTTGGCGGCCCTCTTTGGAGCCGAGATGCATGCCGTAGGCGAGCGCGCAGGCGTTCATCGTGCCCGCCGATGTGGCGCAGACGCCGTCAAAGGCGATCCGATCGTCCTCTAAGAGCCGGTCCAGCACGCCCCACGCAAAGGCGCCATGGGCCCCGCCGCCCTGGAGCGCGAGATTGATGGTCTTCTTTTGTGATTTGGCGGGCATGGCGCTCCTTCCTCGCGGGCGCCGGCGCGCCGTTTTGAGCGCGGACCATGACGCGCCCCCGACGGCTTTGGAATGTCGGCCATGGGATCAGTGCCATAGCGGGCGGCTATGGCGCGCCTCACATCCGAAACACCCCGAACCGCGTCTCCGGCACGGGGGCGTTGAGGCTGGCGTGGAGGCACAGGCCGACGACGCGGCGGGTGTCGCGCGGGGCGATCACGCCGTCGTCCCAAAGCCGCGCGGTCGCGTAATAGGGGTGGCCTTCCGCCTCGTAGCGGGCGCGGATCGGCGCCTTGAAGGCCTCCTCCTCAGATGGGGGCCAATCCTTCCCGTCCGCGTCCATCCGGTCGCGCTTGACGGTCGCGAGCACGCTCGCCGCCTGCTCGCCGCCCAT
>CAYPOX010000016.1:0-30449 GCA_964412525.1 uncultured Caulobacterales bacterium | reverse complement strand
AAGGATTGCCGGTGCCGGCGGCGTAAATCACGATCCGGCCCTTCTCCATGTGCCTCACGGCGCGGCGGCGAATATAGGGCTCGCACACGGCGGACATGGGGATCGCGGACAGCACGCGGGACGGCGCGCCCAAGGATTCCAGCGCGCTCTGCATGGCGAGCGCGTTCATCACGGTCGCGAGCATGCCCATATAGTCGGCGGTGGCGCGGTCCATGCCGCTGGCCGCGGCGGAGAGGCCGCGGAAAATGTTTCCCCCGCCGATGACAAGGCATATCTCCGCCCCGTCTTCCACGGCCTCTTTGACTTCGCCGGCGAGCCGTTCGACCACGGCAAGATCGATGCCGTAGGATTGGGAGCCCATCAGGGCCTCCCCGGAAACTTTCAACAGGACCCGACGAAAACGCGGAGCCGACCGTCGCCGCTCGGCTTCGGACGCCTCCGACGCTTCGTCGGCCATGGCGATCAGCCTTTGACCGCCGCGGCCACCTCGGCCGCAAAGTCGGTCTCTTCTTTTTCAACCCCTTCGCCCAGCTTCAAAGCGGCGAAACCGGCGATCGCGACTGGCGCGCCCACATCCTTGGCCGCTTCGTCCGCAGCCTTCTCGACCGTAAGATCCGGATTGATCACGAAGGCCTGTTTCAGAAGCACGGTCTCCTCAAAAAACTTGCGAAGGCGACCCTCGACCATCTTTTCGATGACGCCCTCGGGCTTCCCGGATTCGCGCGCTTGGGCGCTCAACACATCTTTCTCACGCGCAACGACCGCAGGGTCCAGATCGTCCGGCGTCAGGGCGAGCGGGCCGGTGGCGGCCACATGCATGGCGACTTGGCGTCCGAAGGCGTCCGCCTTCGCGCCGTCGCCGCCCGTGTTGACCGCGACCAAGACGCCGATCTTACCGAGACCCGGCGCAACCGCATTGTGCACGTAGCTCGCGACCACGCCGTCCTCGACGGTCACGACCATGCAGCGCCGCAAATTCATGTTTTCGCCGATCTTCGCGACCGCTGCGGTCAAACGATCGGCGACGGTTTCCGAGCCGCCGGGAAAGGGTGCGGCCTTCAACGCTTCGACGTCGCCATCTCCTTGGAGCGCGGCGTCGGCGATCGCCCGAACCACGGCCTGAAACTCTTCATTGCGCGCAACGAAGTCCGTTTCCGAATTGACCTCGACAAGGGCGCCTTTCTTGCCGTCCTCCGTCACCGCCACCGCGACCAAGCCCTCCGCGGCCGCGCGATCAGCCTTCTTGGCGGCTTTGGACAGACCCTTTTTCCGCAACCAATCGACAGCGGCGTCCATGTCGCCGCCGGACTCGGCGAGGGCGTTCTTGCAGTCCAACATGCCCGCTCCGGTCTTTTCGCGAAGCTCCTTCACAAGCGCAGCGCTGACGGCGGCCATCTTTCTCACTCCTCTGCTTGGAACATGCGCGACTCAGGCGGCGGGCGGCCCGCGCCGCCGCACCCTAGCCGAGCCGCTCAATGGAAACCAGACGCCGTCGCGTCAAGTCGCGGCGGCTTCGACCGGCGGCTCGGCCTGAGGTTCGGCCGGCGCTTCGGTCGGCGCGTCGCCAGCCGCCATCTCTTCGGCCACGACCACAGCCTCGGCCTCCGCCAAAGCGGGCTCCTCCACTGGAGCCGCCGACGCGCCGATGTCCACGCCAGAAGCGGCCGCGGACTGGCTGATGCCGTCCAACACGGACCGGGAGACCAGATCGCAATAGAGTTCGATGGCGCGGGCGGCGTCGTCATTGCCGGGAATCGGGAAGTCGACCGCATCTGGATCGGCGTTTGAATCCACCACCGCGACCACCGGTATGTTGAGTTTCTTGGCTTCCGCCACGGCGATGTGCTCGCGCACGACGTCGACGACAAACAAAATGTCTGGAATGCCGCCCATATCTTTGATGCCGCCAAGAGCTCGGTCGAGCTTCTCCCGCTCCCGATCCAAAATTAGGCGCTCTTTCTTCGTGAGTTGGAAAAGTTCATCACCCTTATCTTCCAACTCTTTCAACCTACGAATGGAATTGGAGATCGTGCGCCAATTGGTGAGCGTTCCGCCCGGCCAACGGTAATTCACAAAATACTGCGCACAGGCGCGCGCCGCTTCCGACAAGGGCTGCTGCGCCTGCCTCTTCGTTCCAACGAAAAGGACCCGGCCGCCGCCCGCCACAACATCACGGATCTGGACGAGAGCTTGGTGCAGCAAGGGCACCGTCTTCGACAGATCGATGATGTGAATGCCGTTTCTCTCGCCATAGATATAGCGACCCATTTTCGGGTTCCAACGGTGGGATTGGTGGCCGAAGTGCACGCCGGCCTCTAAGAGCTGGCGCATAGAAAAATCTGGCAGATTCGCCTGCATGGTCGTTCCTTTTCCGGTTGAGCCTCCGCGTGGGCTTGGGACCCTGAACGTTGCGTCAGGGCACCGGAGCGAGCGCAAGGGATGTCTCTCCCTGCGACCGACCCACGCGTGCGTGATGGCGCGCGGTCTAGCGGCGTCGCGCGTGAAAGGCAAGCGCGCGGGCCCGGACGGGTTGCGGCGACGTTTCTGAGGCGTTGCGTTTTATGCGGGCTCGCCTTCGCGGACATCCACGACTCCGGGCAGCGAGCGGAGCGCGGCCCGGCGCTTGCCGTCCAGCGCGTAGCGGCCCGGCAGGCGGACCGAGACGTCGCGGGCGAACATCGGGTCGAGCACGGCGATCTGCACCGCCCCGCCCTTCCGGGCGCCACGCGTCTCATCCAGAAGGCGTTGCAAAGCGAGGATGCCCGCATGATCGCGCAGATAGATGCGGATGTCGTGCTTCGCCTCCTCCGCCGCCGCGTCCGCGCTCTCCGCCGCCTTGATCGTCCAGCGCAGATCCCCGTCACGCAGTTCTGCATTGAGGGTCAGAACCAACGTCTCGCCGGGCTCCAAAAGGTCGCGGATCTTGGTCAGCACGTCGGAATAGACCGCCGCCTCATACTCTCCGGCCGGGTCCGACAGGGAGACGAAGGCGAAGGGCGAGCCGCGCCGACCGATACGGTCTTGGCGCGCGCGCACCACGGCGGCCGTTTGAATCACCGCGCGCCCTTCCTCGGTAGCAAGACGGCGCGCCGCATCGATCCACACCACGCCGCGGCCCGAAAGCGCGGCCTGATAGGCGTCGAGGGGATGGCCGGACACGTAGAACCCAACCGCCTGGGCCTCCCGCGCCAGCTTGTCGAGTTGGGGCCAATCTTCGCCCACCTCAGCGAGCGGCGGCTTGGCCACCTCCACGGTTTTCTCGCCGAACAGGTTCTCCTGGGCGGACTCGCGCTCCTCGGCGGCCTGTTGGGCGAAGGCGACCAGGAGCCCAGCGGACTCGAAGACAAGGCGGCGATTGGGCTGGAGGGTGTCGAAGGCGCCGGCCTGAGCGAGGCTCTCGATCGCCCGCTTGTTCAGATGCTTAGGATCCATGCGGCCGGCGAAATCGAACAGATCTTCAAAGGGGCCGTGCGCCCGGCGCTCGGCGACGAGCGCCTCCACCAATCCGCGCCCGACATTGCGGATGGCGGCGAGCGCGAAATCGACGCCCTCGGGCCGCACCGCGAACTCCGCCTCCGAACGGTTCACGTCGGGCGCCAGCAGATCGCCGCCCATCCGGCTCACCTCTTGGCGGAAGGCGTTGATTTTGTCGGCGGAGCCCATGTCGAGCGTCATGGAGGCCGCCAGAAACTCCATCGGCCAATTCGCCTTCAGCCAAGCCGTTTGATACGCGATCAGGGCGTAGGCGGCGGCGTGGGATTTGTTGAAGCCGTAGCCGGCGAACTTGGCGACGAGTTCGAAGATCGCGGCGGCCTTCGCTTTCGGCACTTCGCGCTCCTGCGCGCCATTGAGAAATCGAACCTTTTGGCGGTCCATCTCCTCTTTTTTCTTTTTGCCCATGGCGCGGCGGAGAAGATCGGCTTCGCCTAGGCTGTAGCCCGCCATTATCTGGGCGATCTGCATCACCTGCTCTTGATAGATGATGACGCCATAGGTCTCCTTCAGCGTCTCCTCCAGAAGCGGATGGAGGTAATCGGGCGCTTCGTTGCCATGTTTGCGCGCGTTGTAAGTGGGAATGTTGTCCATCGGGCCGGGCCGATAGAGCGACACGAGCGCGATGATGTCCTCAAACTTGTCCGGCTTCATGCCGCGCAGGGCGTCGCGCATGCCTGCGCTTTCCAATTGGAAAACGCCGGCGGTGGCCCCGGATTGCAGGAGGTCGAACGTCTTCGGATCGTCGAAGGGCAGCCGGTCGAGATCCACCTCCACCCCTTTGCGCGCGATCAGCGCCTTCGCCTTGGCGATGACCGTGAGGGTCTTGAGGCCAAGAAAATCGAACTTCACCAAGCCTGCGGGCTCCACCCATTTCATGTTGAATTGGGTGACCGGCATATCCGAGCGCGGATCACGATAGAGCGGCGTCAGCTCGCCGAGCGGCCGGTCCGCGATCACCACGCCCGCCGCATGGGTGGAGGCGTGCCGGTAAAGCCCTTCCAATTGCTGCGCGATCTCCAGCAAGCGCGTGACGCTTTCGCCGTCCTCTGGATCCTTCTTGGCGTCCGCCAGACGCGGCTCTTGAACCATCGCCTCTTTCAGCGTCACCGGATTGGCGGGATTGGCCGGGATCAGCTTGGCGAGCTTGTCGACTTGGCCATAGGGCATTTGCAACACCCGGCCGACGTCGCGCACGACGGCGCGGGCCTGAAGCTTCCCGAAGGTGATGATTTGCGCGACCCGGTCGCGGCCATACTTCTCCTGCACATAGGTGATCACTTCATCCCGCCGTTCCTGGCAGAAATCGACGTCGAAGTCCGGCATGGAGACGCGTTCGGGATTGAGGAAGCGCTCGAACAGGAGATTGAACCGAAGCGGGTCGAGATCGGTGATTTTGAGAGACCAAGCCACCAACGACCCGGCCCCGGACCCCCGTCCCGGACCCACCGGAATGTCCCGCTTCTTCGCCCATTGGATGAAGTCCGCGACGATTAGAAAGTAGCCGGGGAACCCCATGCGTTCGATGATCGTCAGCTCATGGTCGAGCCGAGCGTCGTAATCCGCGCGATCCGCGCAGACGGGATTGTCTTCGAGCCGCGCGTCGAGCCCGGCGCGGGCTTGCGCGCGCAACTCCTCCGCTTCGCTGCGGGATTCGGCCATCGGAAAGCTCGGCAGCAGAGGTTTTGAAGGCACAGGCCGGTAGGCGCAGCGTTGCGCGATTTCGATTGTCGTTTCGATCGCTTCCGGCAGATCGGCGAACAGCGCCGCCATCTCGTCAGGCGATTTGAGATAGTGCTGGTCCGTGAGGCGGCGGCGCTTTTCTTCGCCGACATAGGTCCCTTCCGAGATGCAGATCAGCGCGTCATGGGCCGCATGCATGGACCGGTTCGGAAAGTAAGGTTCGTTGGTCGCCACCATCGGCAGATCGAGATCAAAGGCGAGATCGATCAGGATCGGCTCGGCCTGGCGTTCGATCGCCGCGCCATGGCGCTGGATCTCAACATACAAGCGGTCAATATATATATTCCGCAGCCGATCCAGGAGGCTGCGAGCTTGGACGTCGCGTCCCCTCCGCGCCAGGGCGTCCAGCGGTCCCGAGGGCCCGCCTGTGAGCGCGATCAGCCCAGCCGCGTGGGTCTCCAATTGGGACCAAACCACATGGGGCGGCGCGCCGTCTGGCGCATCCAGATGGGCGATGGACGCCAGCGCCATAAGATTGCGCCACCCTTCCGCATCTTTGGCGTAGAGCGCAATAGAAGGAAAACGCGACACGGATCGCCCATCCTTTTGCGCGTCCTCCATGAGGTCGACCGCCAGGGTGATCCCCATGATCGGTTGGATCCCCTCTTCCGCCAGGGTTTCAGAAAATTCCAGAGCCCCAAACAAATTGTTCGTGTCCGTGATGGCGAGAGCCGGCGTCCCGTAGGCGCGACAGATCTTTGGACACTCGCTGACGCGAACGGCGCCTTCGAGAAGCGAATAGGCCGTATGCAGACGAAGATGCACGAAGGGCGCGAAGGACATGGCGTCGACTCAGTTTTGGCGAAGTGGAAAGTTTCGCCCATCAGCCGGCGGGCGTCGACCGCCTCTTCGAGGTCGTCGTCAAACGCTCCCCATATCGGCGTCGGATCAGGCCCGCCGCTCAGTGCACGGCGAGCGCGAGGACGTCTCCGTCGTACTGGGCCAATTCAAAAAGCCGGTTCGCGTCCATGACCACCGCCATCCGACCGCTCACGTCGATCACGCCGTCGGCCTTCAGCCGCTTCAGGGTCCGGTTCACATGCTCTGGCGTGAGCCCGAGCGCATCCGCCAAGACCCCTTGAGTGACCGGAAACGGCATCGTATCGCCGTCCGAGATGTCGATCCGGTGGGCGTACCGCACCAACATTTCAACGAGGAAATGGGCCAAACGTTCCCGGGCGCTCAGACGTCCGACCGCCGCCATACGTTCGATCAGCAGCAAATTCTCGCGCTCAATCAACCACAAATAACGGTTCGCCAAAGCCGTATGGGTGCGGCGAAGGCGATCCAAAGCGGCTCGGGATTGGACGCAGAGCACCACGTCGGTGAGCGCGTCGATCGCCTCGATCGTATGCTTCAAGTCGGACGGCTCGCCGTCAATCATTGCGCCGGGCAACAAGATCCGCGTGACCAGTCGGCGACCGTCCGGCAGAGTGTGGGCTCCCAACGCCCAACCTGACGTCACGGTGTACAGCGCGCCTGGGGCGTCGCCTTGCAGACGAATGTTCTCGCCCGCCGGCACCAAGAGGGACCGGACGCGCAATTCAGGCGCAAGATCGCCTTCGTCCGCGCCGTCGAACGCGCCGCACAAGCCGCCGCGGCGCCCATCGCATGCGCTGCACTGGGAATCGCGCGTGTCGCGCCCGCCGATCATGTTGCGCCTCGCTTGCGATCGGTATCTGCCCGCTTGAACCGACGGAACAACCCGATCCGCTCCCATTTACATAATCGCGCGAAGCTTGATCTCGATCAATTCCTAATAGGTGCGCCGGCCCCATTATTCGGGACGAGACCGCGTTGCGGCCAATCAAGAGGAGACCAGCCATGGACGCGCAAACGCAACCGCACGAAGCCACCGTCAACGTGATGAAGGCGATGGCCGAGCACGCGCCGAATTACGGCGCCTTTTTCGAGGCGGCCAATCACAACGTCGAAGCGATCGGCCGGCTCTACGGCGTCTTCTTCGGCGGCTTGGTCGACATCAACAAAGCGGCCTCCGAGTTTTGGAAGAAGCGGATTGATCACGAAGTGGGCGCGCTTCGCTCTCTCGAATCGTGCAGCGACACCGACACGCTTTTTCGCGTGAACACCCTATCGGTCGAAGAGTTCGTCGGCGACTGCTTGGAGGAGTGGCGTAAGTTGATGGAGACATGGACGACCATGGCTCAAGAAATGACCACGCCGTTCCAAACCGCCGCCGAAGAGACGCGGCACGCCATTGAAGCTGGCGTGGAGGCCGCGGACAAACCGGTCCAAAGGCGAAAGCGCGCGAATGACGCGGCTGCTCCGGCGGCCGGATGACGCCCGCGGATGCAACGTCCCGGTTAGGTCTTCTCATGGCTCCCGTCGCAATAGGGCGCGCGCGTCGTGCGTTTGCAAAGGCAAAAAAACAACGTGCCGTCCTTCGGCGCTTCAAAACGCAACGGAGTGAAAACCGTCCCGACGTGACTTCCGTCGCAAAGCGGTTGCGACTTCGATTTGCCGCACGCGCACCAGTAGTAGGTTTCACCCGCCTTCACGTCGAACGCGACCGGCGCGTCGCCAGCCCTATGGGGCGTCTCGTTCATGGTCCTCACCTCCTCACGGACGACGCGTTGAAGGTCGCGCCCTTCCGTTTGGGGCGCAAGCGCTTGGTTCGCTGCGGCCAACGGTCTACGCTCCGGGTCGATCGGCGAACGGGGGATGGGGATCATGGAACGATGGATCGCCGCGGGCGTGGTGGCCTGCGCATGCTTTAACGCGGCTCATGGCCAAGAGACGTGGCGGCGCCAGCCGGCCGTTTCGCCCGACGGCCAAACCGTTCTGTTCAGCGCCCATGGAGACATCTGGCGCGCCTCTTCCGATGGCGGCGCGGCGACGCCGTTAACCACGGACGACGCCTGGGACGGCTATCCGGTTTGGTCTCGCGACGGTCGGCGGATCGCGTTCGCCAGCGACCGTTTCGGGGATTTGGACGTCTTCGTCATGGACGCCGATGGCGGCCCGGTCACGCGGCTCACCTTCCACGATGCGGACGACCTCCCCAGCGATTTCTCGCCCGACGGCGCGCGGGTATTGTTCTCCTCTGCGCGCACGGATGACGCGGCTTCAAGCTATTTTCCAACCAGCCGTTTGCCGGAGCTTTATGAGGTCAGCATCGAAGGCGGCGCGCCGCGCATGGTCATGACCAATCCGGCGCGTGACGCCAAATGGAGTCCCTCGGGCGATCAAATCGTCTATCGCGAAGAAAAAGCCTACGAAAACGAATGGCGGCAGCGCGACGTCGCCGCTTTCGCACGTGACATTTGGATCTATGACGTGGCGTCCGGGGACCATGAACGCGTCACCGACAACGCCCATGGCGATCACGCGCCCGTTTGGAGCCCGGACGGCGACGCGCTTTACATGCTCTCCGAGACCGACGACGCGCCCTTCAACGTGCATCGGCTCGATCTGGCGACCGGCGACGTCGCCGCCGTCACCGATCATGCGGCGCGTCCGGCGCGCGAACTCAGCATCAGCGCGGACGGGCTTCTCGTCTATTCACATCACGGGGTGCTGCATCGCGTCCGCGACGGCGAAGCGCCGGCGCCGATCGCGATCGACACGCCCACGGGTCGGCTCTCCGATATGCCGCATCCGGTGAACTTGTCCGACAAGGTCACCGAGTTCGCGATCGCGCCTTCGGGCAAAGAGATCGCGTTTGTCGCGCGCGGCGAAGTCTTCGTCGCCGACGTGGAGTTTGGCGATACGGTGCGGATCACGGATACGCCGGAGCAGGAGCGTTCGGTGTCCTTCGACCCGGACGGCCGCGGCCTTGTCTACGCGGCGGAGCGCGACGGCGCCTGGACGATCTACGAGACTCGACTGGATGACGAGAAGGAGCCGCGCTTTTCCGCCGCGACCGCGTGGACGGAGGCGGAAATCTACCGCGCGGCGGAGGGCGAAGCGTTCCAGCCGCTGGTCAGCCCGGACGGCGAGAAAATCGCCTTCATCGAAAACCGTGACGCGATCCGCGTGATCGACCGCGACGGGAGCGCGCCGCGCACTCTGTTCGCCGCGGATCAAAACTACTCCTACAGTGATGGCGACATCAATTTTATTTGGTCGCCGGACTCGCGCTGGCTCGCCGCCGATTACATCGCCCGCGGCTATTACTTCTACACCGAGATTGGCGTCGCGCCGGCGGACGGCGCCGCACCGCCGATCGACATCTCGCGCAATGGCTACAACGACGTGGTCCCACGTTGGCACCAAGACGGCGAGGTCGTGTGGTGGTTCTCCGATCGCTACGGCGAACGCACCCACGGCTCATGGGGCGCGGAATACGATGTGGTGGCCGCCTTTCTAACGCAGGAGGCGTGGGACCGTTTCAACCTTACGGAACAAGAGCGCGCGCTTTTAGAGGAAGCCGAGAAAGAGCGCGACGACGACGAGGAGGAAACGGACGAACCCAAAGGATCGGCCTTGAGCCGGATGTTCTCAGCGCTCGGCCGCAGCCCGAACGAAGACGGCGAGGGAGACCCTGCGCGCCCCTTGGATTTCGACGGCGTCTATGATCGGACCGCTCGTTTGACCGTCCATTCCTCCGATCTGGCCGACGGCGTGATCTCGGACGATCTCAAAGCGTTTTTCTATCTCGCCGCGTTTGAAGGCGGCTACGATCTCTGGAAACGCGATCTGGTGGAGGGGACGACCGCCAAGCTCGCGAGTCTCGGCGCCGATTCCGCCTCGATCGCCCTGCTGCCGGAGGGCGAAGGCGCGATCGTGTTGGCCGACGGCCGGCTGATGAAGACCGATCTTTCCGACGGCGGCGCGCTGAAGCCCTTGTCGCTCAACGCGGAAATGACGCTCCGCGCCGATGCGGAGCGCGCCCATTTGTTCGAGCATGTCTGGCGGCAGGTCGCCGACAAATTCTACGATCCGGCCTATCACGGTCTGGACTGGGACGCGTTGAAGGCCGCCTATCAGCCCAAAGTCGCCGCCGTGTCGCACAATCGCGACTTCGCGATCCTCATGTCCGAGATGTTGGGCGAATTGAACGCCAGCCACACTGGCATGTATTACCGACCGCGCGGCGAACGCGAGGACGATGAAACGGCCGCATTGGGCGTCATCTTCGACATGACGGCGACCGAAAGCGGGCTCACCATCGCCGAAATCTTGCCCGGCGGCCCATTGGACAAAGCCGGCCTGGACATCGGCCCCGGCGACCGCATCGTCGCGGTCAATGGCGTCCGGATCGATCAAGGCGCGAATCCGTTCGACGCGTTGAACCGCAAGGCCGGCGAACGCATGCGCTTGACGATCGCGTCCGATGGGGCTGAACGCGCCGTCATCATTCGAACCTATCAGCGACGCGCCCAGAATCAGGCGCTTTACGAACGCTGGATTGAGCGCCGACGCGCGATCGTGGAGGAGCGGTCCAACGGGCGCGTCGGTTATCTGCACATTCTCTCCATGAACGACACCGGTTTTCGGCAGACCTTTTCCGAACTCTTCGGCCGCAATTTCGACAAGGAAGCGGTCGTGATCGACACCCGCTTCAATGGCGGCGGCTGGCTCCATGACGATCTTCTGATGCTGTTCGCCGGGGAGGCCTATATGCCCGTGCGTCCGCGCGGTCGCGTCTATCAGGGCGCGCCGGAAGAGCGTTGGGTGAAGTCCTCCGCCGTGGTCATGAACGAAGGCAATTACTCCAACGCCCACATGTTCCCCTACGCCTATAAATTGTTCGAGGTCGGCCCGTTGGTGGGCATGCCCGTGCCCGGCACCGCCACGGCCGTCTGGTGGGAGACGCTGATCTCCGGCGATGTTTTCTTCGGGATTCCGCAAATGCCGGCGCTGGATCAGGAATTGAACCCGCTGGAGAACCAAGAGCTTCAGCCGGATATTCTTGTCGACAATCCGCCGGCTGACGCCGCACAAGGCCTCGACCGTCCACTGGAGGCCGCCGTCGATCAGTTGCTTGCGGAACTCGACGGCGAGTGAGTCAGGTCGAGACGCGCTCGAACCAACCGCGCGCCGCAGCGTCCCCCGCTCTTGCGCGGGAGACCGGCGCGGACACGCCCGATCGCAGCGTGACCGTCCCGCCCTCGCCGCGACGCTCGGCGGTGCGCAGGCCCGCGTCCGCCACCCACCAGGAGCGGTGCACGCGAACGCCGGGCGCGCCGGCCATCTCTCGAATGGCGTCCGCGAGCCTTATCAGGATCAACGCTTCACCCTTGGAGGTGTGCGCACGGACATAGTGATCTTCGGCCGACAGCGCCCAGATCTCCGCGCCCATCAGATGGGGCGGCAGGCGCCGCGCGAAGGCCGGCGCGCCATCCCCTTCCGACGCATTCAAATCGGGAACGACCTTGGCCGCCCGCCGACTTGTGTCCGCGCGGTCATGGACGGCGAGGCCGACCGCGGTCACGGCGAAGGTGATGAGCGCCACCTTCAAGGCCAAGTCCGGGAGCTCGTTGGCGCGGATCTGATCGCCCAAGGCGATGTGCGCCACCGTCACGACGCCGACCATGGGAAGCGTCACCGTGCATGACAGCACCGCCCAACGAACGGCCCAGGGTCGATCACGGAGCCACCCGTCAGCCACATGCGCGCCGAAGAGAAGCCCGAAAAAGGATCCGGCGCCGATTAAGACGAACCAATAGGCCCAGGCGCCGAAGAAGCCGAAGGCGTTCGACCCGAACGCGCCCACCCCCGCCATCAGCGTGGCGACGCCGGCCGCGATCGCCGCGAATCGCGCCAACACTTTGATTCCGTCTGCGTCCATGACCTCGTCGTTCGCGCTTCGCGAACGACGAATACCCGCAAGCCACGAAGCGCGCCAAGTTTTCTGCGCATGGGCGCTGGCGTCGCGCGGCTCCGGTTGGCCAGAAGCAGCCCACGGTTTCGCCGCAAACAGCCGACAACAAGGACGCATCGAATGATCAAAACGCTTTTGACCGCCGGGGCCGCTCTCGCCCTCGCCGCGGCGGATGAGACAGCCTCAAAGGCCTCGCTTGAGATCGCCTTTCAGAACATCGAGACCCAAGAAGGAGCCATCATGGCCGCCCTGTTCGCCGACGCGGAAAGCTATGACGAAGGCGGCGCGCCGGTCGCATCGTTCCGGCTGCAAGTCGACGGTTCGACCGTGACCAAACGGCTCGAAGATTTGGCTCCGGGCGCGTATGCGATCCGCGCCTATCACGATGTCGACGGCGATGGAGAACTCGACACCAATCTGTTCGGCGTCCCGACCGAACCTTACGCATTCTCCAACAATGCGAGCGGCCGTAAGGGCCCGGCCAAGATCGACGCCGCAGCCTTCTCCATCCAAGCGGGCGAAAACGCCCACGCGATCAACATCCAATGACCGCTCTTTTGCAGCCCACGCGCCGTTCGATGCTCGCCGGCGCCGCATGCATCGCCCTGCCTTGGGCGGCGCACGCCAAGAGTCCCGCTCATGATTGGCGGCTCGGCTTTCGCAACGCGCCTGCGGAGGGCGTCGGGCCGATCGCCATGCGCCAAATTCACGGCCGCCTTCCGAAGGAGCTTTCGGGCGTGCTTTACCGAAATGGTCCGGCGCAATTCCGCTGGGGCGACGACGTTCTGGGCCATTGGTTTGACGGCGACGGATTGGTGCGCGCCTTCACGCTTGCCGATGATCGCGCGTCGCTGACTGCGCGCTTCGTGGCGACGCGAAAGCGCGCCGTCGAAAGCGATGCGCGCGCCTTCGTGATGCCGGGATTTGGAAACGATGGACGCGCGGACGCACCTGTCCGCACCAATGACGACGTCAACGCCGCCAACACCTCCGTGCTCCTCGCCGGCGACGACCTTTGGGCGCTTTGGGAGGCGGGCAGCCCTTTTGCGCTCGATCCCAAAACTCTTCAGACGCGTGGCCCCGTCACCTTCCGACCCGACCTGGCGCATATGCCCTTCTCCGCGCACCCGAAACGGGATCGCGACGGACGGATTTGGAACTTCGGAATCGGCGGCGATGGATCGCGATTGATTGTCTGGGCGCTTGCTTCGGATGGATCGCTTGAGCGCGCCGAACTGATCGAGACGCCGCGCGCAGCCTATCTGCACGACTGGGCGATGACCGCGCGCTCTCTGATCATCCCTCTCCAATCCTGGGTCTATGAGCGCAACACCGTCCCCGTGCTGGATGGCGTCGCATGGCGGCCCGATCTCGGCATGGAGGTGTTGGTGCTGGACAAGGCGGATCTCACGCCGCGGGGCGTCTGGTCCTTGCCGCCCGGCGCCTTTTTCCACACCGGCTCCGCTTGGGAGGAGGCCAATGGCGTGATCCGCTTCGATCTTTGTTTGTCGGACGCGCCCACAGTGGGCGCCGATCAAGGCGCGGCCTTAATCCGAGGCGACGCCAAGCCGGAAAAACACGACACGCATTACGCGCGCGTCACCCTTGGGCCTGACGGAACGGCGGATCTGGAACGCTCCGCGTTGCGCGCCGAGTTTCCGACCGTCGATCCCCGCGCCAACGGCGACGCCCCCAGCAAGACCTTCTTCACCGTCCAAAGCGGCGCACGCCCGGATGATCCGATCGGCTTCGACACGCTCGGCGCCTATGACCCCAAACGCGACCAAATCACCACCTTCGCGTTCGGTGCAGACCACATCGTGGAAGAGCACGTTTATGCGCCGCACCCAGATCAGGACGGCTCAGGCTGGCTCGTCGGGACAACACTGAATCTGAAAGAGAGCGCCACGGAGCTTCACATTTTGCGGGCGGACTCGATCGAAGAGGGCCCTGTCGCCAGCTTTCGATCAGACGCGCCCTTGCCGCTCAGCTTCCACGGCGTTTGGGCGGCGTCGTCCTAG
This sequence comes from uncultured Caulobacterales bacterium, assembly GCA_964412525.1. Classification (GTDB taxonomy): domain Bacteria; phylum Pseudomonadota; class Alphaproteobacteria; order Caulobacterales; family CAYPOX01; genus CAYPOX01. Next base: position 16,406 of record CAYPOX010000016.1, on the reverse strand, counting down.
ATTGGAGGCTCCGGCAGCCAATCCGCAAGATGGGCGCGTTTGGCGAGAAGGATCCGCCGGGCTTCGTTCGGCGTTCGCCTCAGGAAACGCACCCGATCTCCCGGACGCAGCTGGCCGATCAAGTGGCGGTCCGCGCGTATGATCTGGGCTATCCGCGGATAGCCGCCGGTGGTCTGGCCGTCGACGCCGAGGATCACCGGGCGGCCGTTGGGCGGACACTGGATCACGCCGGGAAAGACAGGCGCGCTCGGCATGCGGCCTTCGCCGGCGACGCCTAAGGGCGCGTCCAGCACGACGCCCATCCGATCGCACCGTCCGCTGACGACGTGGTCCGTGTCGAACAACGCCGCGCGCGCATCGTCCGCCAACGCCTCGAATTCCGGCCCCACGCAGGTCCGCATGGCCCATTGCCGCGACATGGCGGGACGTTGATCGTTCGGCGTTTCCGTGGATGGCGGCGATGACGTCGCGGAATGAAGGGGTAAGACGTCGCCAGCCTGAAGCGCCCGGCCGCGATACCCGCCAAGCCCCGCCGGCGCATAGGTGGAGCTGGAGCCGAGGGCGACATCCGCGATGACACCGCCCGCCACGGCGAGCGTCATCCGGGCGCCCGCCTCGGCCGCGCCGATCTGGATATGGTCGCCGGCCGCCAGACGGCAGGTGCGGTGCATGGGCGCCTCATGCCCGTTGACGCGGAACGTGGCCGCGGCGCCGGCGACCGCGACCGCGGCCTCCGCCTCCAAGACAAAGGCGACAGGGCCGTAGGCGATCTCCAGGCTGGCCGCCATGAGCGGGTTGCCGAGCAACCGGTTGGCCAGCGCATGGGAGATCGGGTCCGCAGGCCCGCTCATCGGCACGCCCCAAGCGCGCCAGCCTAGGCGCGGCCCCGCTTGCACCATCGTCTGCAATCCCGGCTCGACCACATGTAAGGCCATGGGGACTCAAACCGGCCGAAAACGGACGCGAGCGCCGGGCGCCAGAAGAAAGGGCGGATTGCGATCGGCGTCGAACAAGACGGCGTCTGTCCGCCCAAGGATCGACCACCCGCCCGGCCCCGCCACCGGGTAAACACCTGTTCGGCCCGCCGCGATCCCGACGGAACCCGCCGGAACACGCGGACGAGGCGTGGCGCGGCGCGGAACGTCGAGCGCCGGATCCAGCCCATCAAGATAGGCGAAGCCCGGCAGAAAGCCGAGCAACGCGACCCGATGGTCGCTTTCCGCATGCTGACGGATGACCTCATCAACGGTCAAACCGGCGGTTTCCGCGACCTCCGCGAGATCCGGTCCGTCCGCCCCGCTATAGCGGACATCGATCGTGATCGTCAGCGTGGCCTCCGAAACCGCGATGGTTGGCGCAGCCAAAGCAGCCGCCAGGCGATCAACCGCGGCGCCGGGTTCCTTTTCAAGCGGATCAAATCGAACGGCGAGGCTGTCGAGCCCGGGGACCACTTCCAGCCAAGCTTGGGACGCGCGCAGTCCTTCCGCGACGCGTTGCGCGGTCGCCGCATCGTCCATGGGGACCGTCAACCAATCGTCGCCCCCAAACACAACGCCTTGGGCGGCGGTCATAGCGCGCAGGCGTCGATGGCCGCGCGCGCCGCCGCGGCGATCGCCGAAGCATGCGGCCCATCCCCATGGACGCAGATCGTCTGCACACTGATTGTCAGAGAGCCGCCTTGAGAGGTCGGGATCGGCGCGCCGGTCGCCATGGCGCGCACTTGAGACGCCGCCGCCGCGGGATCGTCGATCACCGCCCCATCGGTTCCGCGCGGGGCCAACCTTCCGTCCGCCAGATAGGCGCGATCCGCAAAGCCCTCCGCCAGAAAAGCCAGACCCTGCGCTTTCGCCGCCGCCGCCAAGCACGATCCAGGCGGGCCGAGCAGAGTCGAGATCCCAGCGGCTCGCGTCGCATCGGCCACCAGGGCGGCCAAATCGGCGTCGCCCGCGGCGTCGTTGTACAACGCCCCGTGGGGTTTCACGTGGTCGAGCGGAACGCCCGCCTTGCGCGCGACCGCCTTCAGCGCATAGATCTGTTCTCGGAGCGATTCACGCAGCGCATCCGCCGGCATCCTCATGGTGCGGCGCCCGAAATGCGCCTTATCCGGATAGGAGGGATGGGCGCCCGCCTTCACGCCATGTTCAGCCGCTTGGGCCAAGGCCGTCGCCATGGTGGCCGCGTCGCCCGCATGTCCGCCGCAGGCGATGTTGGCGCGATCGATGAGCGCCATCAAACGCAAATCGTCGCCCGCGCCCTCCCCCATGTCGGCGTTGAGCTCGATCCGCGTCATGGCCAAACGCCCACGGCGCGCAGCACCGTGCGAATCCCAAGCGCGAACGCGACCAAGGTGACGCCGCCGCCGGCCAAATTGGCGACGAGGCCGTTGGCGTGTTCGCCCAAAAGAGTCCTGCGGTTCATGGCGACCATGAGAAACAAGGCGACCGCCGGCAGCAAGAGACCGTTGGCGAGTTGAGCGGCGAGGATCAAAGAAATCGGCCGCACCCCCGCCAGAGCCGCGCCCACGCCGAAACCGAGCACGGCCAAGCTTACATAGCGAAACATCCGTTGACGGCGTTTCGGGTCCTCGCCGCCCGCGATCTCGGCCATGGCGTAGCCCGCGGCCATGGGCGCGGTGATGGCGGATGTGAGCCCCGCCGCGGCGAGCCCCAAACCGATCAGAAAACGGGCGGCCGATCCGAAGACCGGCTCCACGGCGCGGGCCATGTCCGCCGCGCTCTCCACGCTCTGCCCGGTTCCGAACAAAGCGGTGGCTGCGGCCGACAGAATGGCCATGGAGACAAGCCCGCCAAGGCCGATCGATAAGCGAGACTCATGGCGCGCCGCCTTCGCCCCGTCCTCCTCCGTTGGCCAGCGCTCACGGGCGGCGGCGGCGTGAAGGAACAGGTTGTAGGGGACCACCGTGGTGCCGATCAGGGCGAGAACCGTCAGTCCCGAGCCATCCGGAGCCGAGGGAACCAAACCGCGGAGAAGCCCGATCGGATCGGGGCGGAGCAGGACGGCGGCGGCGAGGAACGCCATGCACATGGCGCCTGCGACCAGCAGCAAAACGCGCTCCAAGGTCTGGTAGCGTCCATGGAGCAAGAGCCCGGCGGCCGCCCCGCCCAAGCCCGCGGCGATCACCGCGCGCCGGGGCGCGCCTTCGCCCCAAGCCGCCTCCACCCCCAAAGCCGCGCCGGTGAGATTGCCGGCCTCATAGGCCGCCGCCCCGCCGATGATGGCGATCGCCACGAGAGCCGCGGCCGCGATCGCGCCCATTCGGCCCGGCATGGCGGCGAGCAAAGCGTCGCCCAATCCGGTCTTGGCGCCCGCGCCTAAGCGCGCCGTCATGTCTTGGAGGATGATCGTGGCGAGGGTGGCGAAGACCAGCGCCCAAAGCAGCGCATAGCCGAACTGTGCGCCCGCCACCGTGCACGCCGTCACCGTGCCCGGGCCGACAAAAGCGGCGGCGACCAGCGCGCCCGGACCGAAAGAAAGCTTCATGTCGTCGGTGCGCCCCTTTGTGTTGTCAATGAAGTCGGTCGTGAGAGTCGGCCGGCCGACTCGCCGCGCACCCGCGCCGAACGTGTTGACGGAGACACCATCGGACGCAGCTAAACCGGATCAGATAATGACATCCGACAAAATGAAATTGTCGCCATTCGACAAAATCAGCGTATCGCCTAGGTCCACAGCGTCATTACCATCGGTGTCGACGAAAATGGCGTCGTCAAATACGACCACATCGTCGCCCCCCAACAAAGCGGCAGTCGCATCAGCTGGGCTGTAATTCCCGGCAGAGAACACCGCGCTTGTCCCGATGGCGGTGACGTCGACCTTGTCGACGCCGGACTCAAAGTCCTCAAGCGTATCCGGGTCGGAAACGAGGCTGGTGTCATCGCGTTCGAACACGAAGATATCGGCCCCCGCCCCGCCGGTCAGCGAATCGCCAAACTCACCGCCCTCAATCGTGTCGTTTCCACCGCGGCCGTCGATCGTAAGCTGAACTCCCCAACCCGCGTCCACGTCTGCGAAATCGATAGTGTCGCCGTCAGGACCGCCGATGATGCGTTCAATATTGTTGCCGACCAGATCATCAACGCCGGCTTGATCGCCGAACCCGCCGCCGATGAGATCGACCTGGAAAGTGAGCGCGAAAAACTCCAGCTGAAAGGCGGACGTCGCATTGTTGAGGTCTAAAATCTCCACATTGCTGATTGCGGCCTCTGTCACGCCATCGGCGGCGAGAATCAGAGTATCGCTCCCCCCGCCGCCGTCGATCGTGTCCGCGCCGGCTCCGTCGGAGAAGGTGTCCGCGCCGGCGGAACCGGTCCAGCTGTCGCCCGCGGCCGTTCCGATCACCGCTTCGAAATCGACGACGTTCGCCGTCTCGCCGCTCACGGTGACGGTTCCGGCCGTGAGGTTGATGATGGCGGGGCCCGCTTCGCCGGAGATATCGACCGTGTCCGCTGTCGTTTCCCCCAGCGCGTCAAATGTCTGACCGTCGAAGGCGGCGTTGGCGATGAGAAGCGCCACGTCCAGCGTATCGTCGACCGAGGTGGGCGAGAAAAGGGGCGGCGCGGTCTGGTCTTCAAACGCGCCGACATCCACGACTCCGTCAAACACGCGCGGAAAACCGCCGCCGCGGGCGTCGCCCCCTAAAGCGAAGTCGTCGAGCGTATCGCCGTCGAGATTGAGATCGACGCCAAGGGTTCCCTCGTTCAACAAGGTTGCGTCGCCGGCGTTTTGCGCGACCCCGCCATTGGCGATCGCCACCGTTTCAAGCGGCCCGCCATTGTTGGCCAATTCGCCGCCCACCGTGCCGCCGAAGTTCTCCGTCATAACGAAAATTTCGGTCAGAACGGCGGTCTTGACGTCGGACGGACCCCCAACCGCCGGGTCGGAGAACACGTTGACGCCAGAATAGGTTCCCGCCCCCGAGAAATCCGGACCAATCGGGGCGTCGTTGCCAGCGACGATCGTGTTGACGAAGGTCGCGGTTCCGCCGACGCCGCCCGCGGCGGTGCTCGCCTGATTGCCCGTCACCGTGCTGTTGTAAAATGACGCGGACCCAGCGCCGCCGATCGCCACCCCGCCGCCGAAATTGCCCGGGCCGCCGGTCGAATCATTGCCGACAATCGTGCTGTTCGTGAAGGTTGCGGCCCCGGTCGCATAGACGCCGCCGCCGCCGCCGAGTATCGCGGCCGCGGAATTGTTCTCGACCAAAGAGCCGACAAGCGCGAGCGATCCGCTCGATAGGATCGCGCCGCCGGAATAGGGTGTGTTGTTGCCGGTGAGATGGGTTTCCGTCAGCACGATCGTGCTAAACGGCTGCCCCGAAATGCCCGCGCCGCCGCTGCGCGAACTCCTATTGTTGGAGACGACGGCGCCGTCGAGGCGAAGGACGCCCACGGTCGAGACGCCGCCGCCCGTTTGATAGGACGTGTTGCCGCTGATGGTGACGCCGTCGCCAATGATGGTGGAATTGAAATCGCCGTCGAGGCCGCCGCCGTCGGAAAAGGCGGCGCTGTTATTGGCGATCGACCCTCCGAGAAGCGTGAGCGTGGCGTTGGCCCCGACGGAAACGCCCCCGCCGTCGCCGCCGAACTGCATGCCGACCCCCATATTGTATCCGGCCTGGTTGTTCTGAACGTCGACGTTTAGGAGCGTCACATCGCCATTCGCGTTCACAAGTAAGCCGCCGCCATTGGCCAGTTTGGCGTAGCCGCCGGTGATGGTGACGCCGTCGAACAGGACCGGCGCCGCCGTGTTGACTTTGAAGACGCGGTTGTCGCCGGGGCCGCCGTCAATTGTGATGTCGGGCGTTCCGTCATCGTTAAGGTCGCCGTCGATCCGCACGCTTTCGGTGACCAACAATTCGCCGCCCAGCACGATCGTTTGGCCGTTCAGGCTCGGATCGAATGTGATGGCGTCAAAATCCGGATTGGCGTTGGCGGCGGCGAGCGCGTCCGCCAAAGAACCCGCCCCGGTGGCCGCCGTGTTGGTCACCACAAGGCTCGGATTGGCCGGTTGAATTTCGAAGGCGCCGATATCTTGGCCCACCCCGCCAAAGCGGACAAAGCCAGGCCCGCGCGCGTCATGGGGCACATTCGCCAGACTGTTGATCAAGTCCGTCGAATCGCCGTCGCCATTGACGTCCAGTCCAAGCATCGTCTCATCAATCGCGGGAATGGCGACGCCGGGCACGCCCGCATCTTCCGCAACGCCGCCGGCCCCGAGCGCCACGGTCTGCAAGATTTGGGTCGACCCGGCTCCGCCGACGGCAGGTCCGCCATTGCCGGCGGCCAGACCCGCGGTGAAGGCAGGGGCGCCGCCGGCTCCATCCGGGTCGACCAGGCCCACAGCGCCGGGATCGAACACGGCTGCGACCGTCGCGGCGTTGATCACCCCGTCGGAGGCGTCGGTGTCGCCGCCGATCTTGATGACGCTGACGCCGTCATAGGTGGAAAGGCCTGCGGAAAAATCGACGTCGTCGTCAAAAATCACCGACTGATTGCCCACGATGATCGTGTTGGCGAAGCGGACGTCGGTGTTGGAGAACAAGCCGCCCGCGCGATTGCCCGCATTGTTGCCGGTGATCGTGGTGTTGATCAGTTCCAACTGGTTGGTGGCGTTGCCGATGGCGCCGCCATCGCCGACCGCGTTGTTTTCCGTGAAGGTGCTGTTGACCAGCGTCGCGACGCCGGACCCGAAACCATTGTCGAGCCCGCCGCCATTGGCCCCGGACGTATTGGAAAAGAACTCCACGTCGAACAGGACGACGTCGCCCTTGTTCGAGATCCCGCCGCCATTGCCCGCGACTGCACTGTTGCTGAGGATGACGGTCCGAACAACGTCGATCTGGCCGCCTGGAAGATTGTGCGCGCCGCCGCCATTAACGGCCGCGCTGTTGTTCTGGATGTTCACGCCCGCCAATCGAAGCGTATTGTTGTTCTGAATCGCGCCGCCGTCGCTCGCCGATTCATTGAGAGACAGAGTGGCGTTTGAAATGGTCAACGCGCCTTGATTGTTGACGGCCCCGCCGCCGCCCGCCCCGCCTTTGTTTTGGTCAAAGAGCGCGTCCATTATGTCGGCGGTCCCGCCATTGGACAACGCGCCGCCAGAATTGGCGGTGTTTTCGAAAAAGCGGACGTTCGAGGCGCTCAGATTTCCGAGGTTGTAAACGCCGCCGCCAAACGATCCGGACGCATTGCCCGCCACCATGACATTGTTGAGATTCAGCGTTCCCGAATTGCGCACAGCTCCGCCGCCTGCGGCCTCGACGCCGCCGGTCAGAACGACGGCGTCAAGCGTGGCCACGCCCGCAGCCACGTTCAATATTTGGCTGTTGTCCGCCGTGTTCGTGTTGCTGAACGCATCCGTGATGACGAAGTTCGAGCCGAAAAAACGTGATCCGGTCGCGTCGTCGCCGAGCTTGTCGCCCGTGATGATCACGTCGGGAATGTCGTCCGTTCCCGTGTCGCCGTCGATGGTGATGTCGCTGTTGATCTCAAGCTCGGCGCCGTCGAGGCGGATCGTGGTTCCTGGTCCGCCGTCGGGAAACACGGCCGGGTCGAAGGAGATCGTATCCGCACCCGCGGTGGCGTCCGCCACCTCGATCGCTTCGCGCAGGGTCAGCCCGCCGCCATCCGCCGTTTCGGCCGCCAGATTGCCGCCGCTGAAATCGTTCACGCCGCCGGAGGCGTCGTCGATCGCAAGGGTTACGACGAGCCCCGTCGCCGGAGCTTGCAGCTCGAGCGCGCCCAAATCGACGCCGCCGCCGTCATCGCGCACGAACCCCGCGCCGCGGGCGTCGACCCCCAGATCGTTGATCGACAGGATCACGTCGTTTTGGTCGCCGTCCCCCGTCAGATCGAAACCGAGCGTCGCCTCATTCAAATTCACCGCGACCGTTCCGTCGCCCGCATCTTGCGCCGTCCCGCTGTTCGCGATTTTGACGGTTTCGACCGCCCCGCCATTGTCGGCCAGCGCGCCCTGATCGAAAGCGGGCGAATTCGGCGATCCGGTCGACGGGTCGAAGGTGGATTGAAACACCACCATGTCGAAAATGTTGAGAATCGCAGGTTCGTTGATCGGATCGGTCCCGGAGACATTGGGGTTCGCCGTCGTATAAGACCCGTCGCTGATCACGTTCGGACCGGCGAGATCAAACACTTCGCCGCCGCTGAATCGGCCGAGATCGCTCGGCGCCGCGCCCGATCCTTCCACGTTGCCGGCGATGATGCTGTTGGACAGGCTGGTCTGGACGGGGGGTAAACCCATGCCTGTAAGGTAAAGAGCATACACGCCGCCACCCGCGCTCGCAGCGTAATTGCCCGTGATCGTGCTGTTGGTGAGCGCCAGGTCCGCGCGGTTCTCCAAGCCGCCGCCATAGCCGCCGGTGCTGTTGCCGCTGAAGGTGACGTTGAGAATATCGGCGTCGCCGAAATTGCGCAGGCCGCCCCCCGAAGTTGCGGCGTAGTTGCCGAGGATGGCGGCGTTGGACAACGTCAACACGCCGCCCGACTCGTTGGAGACGCCGCCGCTGACGCCGCCCGATCGGTTCGCGCTGATCGTCGTCGCCGTGACGTTGGCGGCGCCGAGATTCTGCAAGCCGCCGCCGGAGATCGCGGCCTCGTTGCCCTCAATCAAGGACGAAAGGATCGTCGCCAATCCGTCATTGTAGACGCCGCCGCCCACGTCCGCAGCCGTGTTGTTCCGGATCTGCGTGTTGTCGAGGGTCAGCACGCCGCCCGGTCCGAAATTGGCGACGCCGCCGCCAAATCCGGTGGAGGCATCGAGCGTTTCGTTGTCCGCGATGACGCTGTCCGTCACGGTCAGCGTGCCGTTGTAATTGCCCAGGCCGCCGCCCTGGCCCACGGCCACATTGTTCGTGACCGTGCTGTCGATGACTTTGAGAACGCCGTTGTTGTCGACGCCGCCGCCGCCGGCGGCGGCGGAGCCGCTCGCACCGGCGTAATTGCCGTCGATCACCACGCGAAGCAGCGTGCCCGCGCTTCCATTGAAAAGTCCGCCGCCGTCGTATTGCGAGACATTGCCGCGAATTGTGGAATCCGTGAGGGACAAGACGCTGGTCGAGGCGGCGAATAGGCCGCCGCCGTTAAAGCCGTAGTTTTGGGCGATGTCGCTGTTCGTCGCCGTCAAATCGCCATTGGCGGAGATCCCGCCTCCAAACGCGGTCGCCTCATTGCCGATGACGAGCGAGCCATCCAGAACGAGCGCCGCGCCGCCGGCGACGCGCACCCCCCCACCGGATTGATCAGCGATCGAGGGACCGGCCGCCCGGCCGCCCGTGACCACCAGGTTGTTAAGCGTCGTCGTTCCCGCCGCGACGTCAAACACGCGAATGTTGTCGCTCAGCAGGTTTGCGGTCGCCGTGGCGGACAGATCCGTCACCGTGAGGTTGTCGCCGAAAGAAACGATCTCCGTCACATCGTCGCCTGCGACGTCGCCGCTGAGGATCACATCCGGCACGCCGTCTCCGCCGGTGTCCCCGTCGATCGTGAGGTTTTGGGTCAAGGTGAGAGACCCCTCCGTCAATCGAAGGGTCGTGCCGCCGGCGCCGTCCGGAAACACGCTCGGATCGAAGGCGATCAGGTCACCCGGCCCCGCGACGCCGACCGCCTCGCGAAACGAAAGGCCGCCGCCGTCAAACGTCTCCGAGATCAAATCGCCGCCGTCAAAGGGCTGGTCCTCGATCACGTCCACGACCAGCGTGAACGGCGTGAAGACGGCCGCATTGAGACCGAACGCCGCCGCGTCGAGGGCGGGCCCGCCCGCGGACCCGGCGATGTCGAAGACCAATTCGCCCGGGCTGTAGCCCGCGTCGCCGTCCACATCGACAAAAGCGCGGACCACGCCGTCGCCACGGTCCTGCAGCACCACGCCGCCTCGGGCGTCGCCGCCCGGTGAGGCGAAGAAAAAGAATGGCGCCGGCGCGTTCACGTCTTGAAACGTGGAGACGAATTCGATCGCCACGTCGCCGTCGACGCCGTCCGGCAATATGAAGAGGTCGCCTTCCGTGCCGTCGAAATCCCGCACGACGTCGAGACCGTCCGTGCCGTTCGAATCCTCGGCCCCCTCAAACGTGAAGACGTCGGCCCCCGGGCCGCCGTAAAGGTCGTCCGCGCCAAGATCGCCGTCCAAGAGGTCGTCGCCAAAGCCGCCGAACAGGCGATCATCGCCTGGACCGCCCAGCAGGTCGTCATCGCCGAAGCCGCCCAATAGCAGGTCGCCGTCCGCGCCCCCATCGAGGCCGGAGTCGTCGCCCGCGCCGCCGAGAAGAACATCCGCGCCCTCTTGTCCCGCGAGCCCGTTATCCGCGCCGCCGCCGGCCAAGACGATGTCGTCGCCGGCCCCGCCGGAGAGCGCGGCGTCGTCGGAGCCGAAGGCGAGGATCAAGTCACGTTCGCCGAAGCCGTCGGCGCTGAGAATCTGGCCGTCGAACGAGAGAATGTCCGGGCCGTCACCGCCTGTAAGACGGACGCCGCCGTTTTCATCGACGACGACCACGTCCCTCGAAGAGAGATTGCGCATCGGACGGCCCCCTTTTTACGCTTCGCGATAAGCTATTCCACGAACGCGGCGACCGAACAACGCGATGTTGGCGCCAAGGATGCGCGTCGGCGATTTCACGCCGATTTTCCGCCGGTTTCACGCGCCCCGACCGCGCGTTTCACACCCTCCCGCCATGGCTGTGGCTGTCGCGAGGGCGAAAGGTGCCTTCGCCTCACTGGGAGCCGAAATCGTGAACGACACAACGCAAGTCCTTCCCCGAATGCATGCCGGCGCGCGATGCGTCGCCTTCCTGCGGTCCTGGGCGTTCAACCTCTTCTTCTGGGGCTGGTCCGCCGTCGCCGCCACGGCCATCGCCCTGTTCGCCCAGTTCGGCGCGCGGCGCGGCCTCCTCGCGCGGATGCTTCAATTCTACGCCCGCGTGGCGCGGTGCGGCCTTGGCGTACTGGCCGGCGTAAGGGTCCGCGTCCGCGGTCTTGAAAGGCTTGGCGAGGGCCCCTTCGTGCTCGCCGCCAAGCACCAGAGCTATGGCGACGGCGTCGTGCTCATGGCGGAATTCCCAAATCTCGCGGCCGTCGCCATGAAGAACCTTGAGAAGCTGCCCTTGTTCGGCCGCATCTTGTCCCGCGCGGAGATGATCGTCGTCGACAATCGCGGCGGCGAGGCGGCGCGGCGCTCCCTTTCCCATGGCGCTGAGAGAGCCGTCGCCGCGGGTCGACCGATCCTCATCTATCCCGAGGGTCATTTGGTGCGCATCGGCGACACCCGCCCCTATCGACGCGGCGTATGGCGCATCCATCATGACCATGGCGTCCCGGTTTATCCCGTGGCCACCAATCTGGGTCTTCGCTGGTCCTGCCAGGACATGATCAAGCGCCCGGGCGAGGCGACCGTCGAAATCTTGGAGCCCCTTCCGGAAGGGCTGGGCCGCGACCGCTTCATGGAAGAGTTGGAAGCCGCGGTGGAGACGCGCTCGACCGACCTGATCGCGGAGGCCGGACGATGAGCGCGGAGTCCTCGATCTTCAGCCCGCTCGCCGCAAAGGATTTTCGCGGCCTCATCGGGTCCCACGCCGCCGGCGTGTTCAACGACAATCTGTTCAAACAAGCCTTTGTGCTCGCCATGGCCTTCGGCGCGGAAAACGGCGCGATCGCCGCCGCTGCGGTCGCGCTCTATACGGCGCCGTTCTTTCTGTTCGCTTCGCTCGCCGGGGCCGTCGCCGACCGGTTCGACAAGGCGCGGTCCTATCGCGCGCTGAAACTCGCGGAGATCGGCCTCATGGGCGCTGCATGTGTCGGGTTCGCGGTCGACTCCACGCCGCTTCTTCTCGGCACGCTTGGCCTCATGGGCATGCAATCCGCATTCTTAGGGCCGCTCCGCCAAGGTCTTCTCACCGAGCGTTTGGCTCAAAGCCGATGGTCGGCCAGCAACGCTTGGATGTCCGCGACGACCTTTTTGGCGATCCTGATCGGCATGGCGGCCGCGGGGCTTCTCGCCGTCACGCCCGCCGCTGGCGTTTGGTCTGGCGTTCTCGCAATCCTTTGCGCCGGCGCCGGATGGCTCTCCGCGCGACGCCTGACGGTCCGTGGTCGGGCCGATCCGGACCGTCGTATCGATCCGAATCTGGCGGCGGGCGTGGCCAAACTTCTCGCCGGCGTTCTGGGACATCGGACTTTGCGCGGCCTCGCCCTGCTGATCGCTTGGTTTTGGTTCATGGGCGCGCTCGCCATGTCGGCCGTGCCGATCTGGGTTCGCGAGGCGCTGGGCGGGACCGAAGCGACCGCCACCGCCCTGATGGCGCTGTTCGCGGTCGGCGTCGGCGCCGGCGCCGTCGCCAGCCAAAGCATCGGACGCGGAAAGCCGTCCTGGGCGGTGTCCGCGCTCGGCGCCGGTTTGATCAGCGCGAGCGCATCGGTCCTCGCTTGTGTCGGTGCGGCTGAAATGAGCGCGGCGGATTTGCTTCGCACCACGACGGGCCTCAGCGTGTCGGGCGCGGTCCTCACGCTCGCGCTTGGCGGCGGGTTGTTCATCACGCCGCTCCAGACCCGCCTGCAAATCGCGGCGCCGCTTCACCGGCGTGGAGAGGTCTTCGCCGCAGGCGGCGCGATCAACGCCATCGCGTCCACCATCGCCGCGGGGGTCGTAACGCTCCTCACGGCGGCGTCGATCCCGCCGGCCAGCGCTTTCCTCATCGCGGGCGCGCTCAACGCGCCGGTCGTTCTCCACGTGGCCTTGCGCGCCTTTGGCGCCAGACATCAAGGCGCGCCGGCCGCCTGCAACCATGCGATCTCCGCCGCCGCCGCCTCGGGATCGCGATAGGGAAATCGGGCGACCCAAGTCCGGGCGGCGAATTCCGGCGCGCGGGCGCGCAACCGTTCGGTCGCCGCCCGCGCCTCCTCCAACCGTCCGAGCGCCGCCAAGGTCGCCGCCTGCTCCGCCAGATGGACCGGCGAGGCCGACCGGTTTCGGGCGGTCTCCAAGGTCGACAACGCCGCTTCGGGACGCCCCAACTGCCGCAAGGCGCGCGCCTTCACCCAAATGATCCAATCGGCGGGGGTCGGCTGGCCGTCGACGGCGCGCTGGAGATAGCGCAGGCCCGCATCCGGATCGCCGCTCTGGATCAACACGAAGCCACGCACGGCGGCGAGATCGCTGCTGCTTGGAAAGCGGCGCACCGCCTCCGCGCTCAGGGCGTCGGCCTGGGCGTGATCACCGCCGTGCAGGGCGAGCAGACCACGCAGAGCCGACGTGCTCGCCGCCTCCGAACCGGTATCGTCGCGAACGCCCTCTGTCGTAAGAGCGTCAAGGACAGCTTGCGCGGCCGCCGGGTTCGGCGACCAGCCGAAGAAGAGATCGACGGCGTGGGTCCAGGCGAGGCCGATCCGTGCGTTCTCGAAATTTGGATCGCGGGAGAGCGCGTCGCGATACAGCCGTTTCGCCCGCGCAAGATCCTCCGGCGTCATGGCGCGGAACGCCTCAAAGGCGGCGCCCGCCAAGAGCCACGCCTCCAAATCCTGCGTGCCTTCAAGGCTCGCCTGCTCGCCTTCGCCGAGCGCGACCTCCAAGGCGATCACCAACCGGCGCACCACGTCGTCGCGAACCGCATCCGGCGAACGTTCGAACATGCGGGTGAACAACACGTCCCGGGAGGCCCGATCCCGCAGACGTGCGGTGACGCGCACGGACTGAGCATCCAAGGCCTCGACCGTTCCGTCCAGGATATAGCGCGCCGCGTCCGTTTCCGCGGCGGGCAGGGGCGCGATCATGGCGAAACCGGTGGAGACGTTGTCGGAAAGCGCACGCGCCAGAGCGCGGCTCAGTTCCCCGCCGTCGACGCTGCGGAACGCCGCCACGTGAAAGCCGTCCACCCAAGCGTCGCCGCCAGCGCTTGATTGTGAGCCGAAGAGCATAGGCCGGAGCCCGAGCAACGCCGCCGCCAGAAACACCAGGCCGGCCGCGGCGTACGCCCAGATCCGCGTCCTTTTCGAGGGTTGCGGCGGCGGAGTGGTCCCGTGCGCAGGGCGTGTCGGCGCAAGCGAAGCGGGCTGCGGTCTTGGGGTCGCAATTGAGCTTGACCCCGCCGCCGCGAGCGTGCGGAGCGCGGTCTCATGGGCTTGAACGGTCTCCGCGGACGGCTCCTCACCCATGTCGGATTTGAGCGTCCGGCGTAAGGCCGTGAAGCGAGCCTCCAGCAAGTTCGCCTCGCCTCGAACGGCGAAGCGGACGAAATCCACGCGGGCCATGGCCTCCGACGCGGGTTCAAGCGCCGCCAGCCGATCCAAGGGCTCGCCCATGTCCGCCAGGCGCTCCGGCGCGTCTCGGGCGAGCCGTTCCGCCGCCCCAATCAAGGCGGCGCGTTGGCGTCGGCGCGCATCCTCCAGCCAATCGTCAAAATCGGGCGTGACAGCGCCGACCGCGGCCAGAAGATCACCTAGAAACAAGGCGAGCGCCGCCGCGCCGTCCCCGGCCTGCAGCGCCTGTTGCAATGAAAGCGTGTCGCAGGAAAGATGTTCCGGCTTCAAAACGACCGCGTCGTCGATAGACTGCAACGCCTCGGCGCGCCTCGCCCCCAATGCGCGTCGCAATGCAGAGAGTGCTTGGCGCACGCTTTGCCGCGCCTGTTCGTCCTGCCGGTCGCCCCAAAACATGGCCGCCAAAGCGTCCCGGGCCACCGCAGCGCCGTCGGCGAGCGCGAGATACGCCAGCACCGCTTGGAGCTTGCGCCCTGGTCGCCCGCCCTCCGCCGCCTCAAGATGAAAGCCGCCCTGGAGGCGCAAATCGAAGGTTTCGGTCAAGTGTCGCCTGCTCCGCCGATGCGCGCCGCGTCGCGCGCGCCGGAGCAGCCTAGCCGAACCCGTCCGACATTCGCGACTAAATGAACAACATAATGTCCGCGGCGTCCGGCGCGTCACCGCGAATGTCGATCACCGTATCGACCGCCGGATCAAAACCGCCATCGCCGTCGATGTCGACGAAGATCCGCACCCGGTCGACGAAATCGGTCGGCGGCGTGCGAATGATCACGTTGTCTTCGCCAAAGAGCGTCGGATCAGCGGCCTGCTCCAATTCCGGCGAAATGTCGTCGAAACGCACAAAGGCCGACGCGGCCTCCAGCTCGACAACCGCGCCATCCAAGGGCCGCGACGAAAGGACGACCTGCAACGCCTCGCCGTCCTGGTGATCCTCCACAATGTCCGGCCCGTCGATCAGGCTGTCGCCACGCCAGAAGATGAAGACGTCCTCGCCGCCGCCGCCAAAGAGCAGGTCGGCGCCCGGCCCGCCCTCAAGGGTGTCCGGACTGGGGTCTGGAAGCACGTCCGTGGTGAATTGGCCGCCAAAGGTGAAGGGAACCGGCGTTTCCCCATCCGCCTCGAGGAGCGTCACGCCCGAAAAGAAACGGCCGCCAAGATCCTCGATCACGAGGCCGTCGCCTGTCGCCGAAGCGCCGAGCAGGGGATCGACGGCGACAAGCTCCGCATTCAAAAATTCCGCCAAGGTGAGCACGTCGAGGATCAGCACTTCAAAGGGAATGTCGACGGTGATCGTCTGACCGTTCAATGTGAAACGAAGCCCCCGGACGGTCGGGATCTCCTCGATCGCGTAAAGATCGACGCCGGAGACGCCCGTTGTCCCGCCATAGAGGCTGTCGTCGCCTGCGCCGCCTTCCAAGACGTCTTGTCCGGTGGATCCGATCAAGGCGTCATCGCCGCCGAACCCCCGGATCACGTCCTCGCCCTGCCCGCCGACGAGACGATTCGGCAGATCGTCGCCCTCGATAATCCGACCCGCATTGGGATCGACATCGGCGAAAACGAAGTCATCGCGTGACCACGACACGTCGTCTTCAGACCGCACATAGACAAGAAGATCGCGTCCGGCGTCATAACTTCCGTCGCGATCCGCATCTACATAGATCTCGTAATCGCGCGTCTGGGGAACTCCTGGCTCCGGCTCCACGCCCGGGATCACCTCCAAGACCAGCACCGCCGCACCGTTGAACTGGATCCCATCGAATTCGAGCGCCTCGGTCGCCGGGCCCGGCAAGGCCAAGGACTCGACGCGCACGTCCCCATTGACGCCCAACGCCGAGAGATCGATCCGATCGACGGCGTCCTCGAAATCAAGAATCGTGTCCGCGCTGACGACCTGTAGAAACCCTTCGACCGCCTGCGAATCGTCAGGAACAAGAAACGCGAACACGTCCGCTCCCGATCCGCCGGTGAGGCGATCGGCCCCGTCATTCCCGATCAGCCGGTCGTCGCCGGGTCCGCCGTCGAGAAGGTCGTCGCCGTCGCCGCCCGAGAGCACGTCGTCGCCGTCGCGGCCAAAAAGAACGTCGCCTCGCGAACCGCCGGCGACCGCGTCGTCACCGG
>CAYPOX010000015.1:29686-30806 GCA_964412525.1 uncultured Caulobacterales bacterium | reverse complement strand
GGATCCGGAAGGGCGCGTCCGCTTTTTGGCGGACGGTTCGGCCACCTTCACCAAAGCCATCGGCATGGAGCTCGACGCCACCGGCTTCGGCATGGGCGTTCGGTCCCACCGTTACGCCATGATCGTCAAAGACCGCGTGGTGACTCATCTGGAGCAAGAAGAAAACCCGGGCGTGTGCACCGTGTCGGGCGCCGACGCGGTTCTCGCCGCGCTCTGACGGCGCGGGCGCGGGCGCGGGCGGCGGGTCATTCCGCCGCCTGAGCCAGGGGATCCTCCGGAGTCCACCGAAGTTTCGGGCGCCGCGCCGCCGCAGTTTCGTCCAATCTCTTCATCGGCGCGTAGTGCGGGGCTCCGTCGAAGCGCGCCAGGTCGCCGGCTTTCGCCGCGGCCGCGAGCGCGCGCATTGATTCGATGAACTCATCCAGAGATCGCTTCGACTCGGTCTCAGTCGGCTCAACCAGCATGGCGCCTTTGACGACGAGCGGAAAATACATCGTCATCGGGTGGTAACCCTCGTCAATCAACGCTTTCGCGAAATCCAAGGTCGCCACGCCCGTCTCCTTCAGGAAGCGTTCGTCGAACACGACCTCATGCATGCACGGTCCTTCATAGGGGGCCGTGATCACGTCCTTGAGGCTCGCCAGAACGTAGTTGGCGTTGAGGACGGCGTCCTCGGCCGCTTGGCGAAGACCGTCGGAGCCATGGCTCATCATATAAGCCAGCGCGCGCACGAACATGCCCATCTGTCCATGGAACGCGGTCATGCGTCCGAAGGGCTTGTAACCCAGTTTGCGCGCTTCCTTGTCGTGTTCGACAAGGTGCAGCGCGCCGTCCCGCTTGACGACGAAGGGCAGGGGCGCGAACGGCGCCAAGGCCTCTGAAAGCTCGGTGGGACCGGCGCCGGGGCCGCCGCCGCCATGGGGCGTGGAGAACGTCTTGTGCAGATTGATGTGCATGGCGTCGACGCCGAGATCGCCCGGCCGCACCCGCCCGACGATCGCGTTGAAATTCGCGCCGTCGCAATAAAAATACCCGCCGGCCTCATGCACCGCGTCGGCGATCGCGCGGACATCGCGATCGAACAGACCGCAGGTGTTCGGATTGGTCAGCATGATGCCGG
>CAYPOX010000015.1:16510-29676 GCA_964412525.1 uncultured Caulobacterales bacterium | reverse complement strand
GGCGGCGGACTTCGTCAAGATCGTAGCTGCTGGCGTGCAGACGGTCGGCGCCGAGTTTGTCTTTCAGCGCGCTCAGGCTGACGCGCCCGTCACCATCCGAGGGCAGGTCGTCCACTTCGAAGCCGCATTGGACCGCCGTGGCCGGATTGGTGCCGTGGGCGGATTCAGGGACTAGGATGCGCCTGCGATGGGCGTCGCCGCGATCGGCCAAGGCGGCTTTGATCGCCATGACGCCGCACAATTCCCCGTGGGCCCCGGCCTTGGGAGATAGAGCGACCGTCGGCATCCCCGTCAGGGTGATCAACCAGCGACTCAATTCCTGCATCAGCGCCAGCGCGCCTTGAACGGTCGATTGCGGCTGCAAGGGGTGCAGGTCGGCAAAACCCGGCAAGCGCGCGACTTTCTCATTCAATCGCGGATTGTGCTTCATGGTGCACGAGCCGAGCGGAAACAGGCCGAGATCAATCGCGTAATTTTTCTGGCTCAGCCGCACATAGTGCCGAACCGCCTCCGGCTCTGAGAGTCCGGGAAGACCGATCGGGTCGCGCCTCTCCATGTCGCCGAGTCGCGAATTGACCTCGGGCGGCTCCGGCAAATCGACGCCGGTCGCGTCGGCTTGCCCAAACTCGAAAATCAGAGGTTCGGCTTTTTGCAGCGCCCGTGCGCCGCTGAAGGTTTCGGGCGTGTCCGTCACGAGAGCGCCTCCTCAAGCCCTGAGGCCAGGGCCGTGATGTCGTCGTCGGCCGTCAATTCGGTCGCGGCGATGATCAACACGCCGTCGAGATCCGGTTCGCTGGGCCAAAGGCGCGCGGCCGGCACCCCGGCGAGAACGCCCTTCTTGACCAATTTCTCGACGACTTCCGTCGCCGAGCGCGCCAAATGCACGGAAAACTCGTTGAAGAAGGTATCGGTCAGAAGGCTGACGCCGTCGATCGCACAAACGGCCTCGGCGGTTCGAACGGCCGCGGCGTGGTTGAGCGCCGCGAGCCGGCGCAGACCCGCTTCGCCGAGCAGGCTCATATGCGCGGTGAAGCCCAAGGCGCACAGGCCGGAATTGGTGCAGATGTTCGACGTCGCCTTGTCGCGGCGGATGTGTTGTTCACGCGTGGACAAGGTCAAGACATAACCGCGCGCGCCGTCCGCATCGGTCGTTTCGCCCGCGACCCGGCCCGGCATCTGACGGACGAGCTTCTCACGCGTCGCGAACAGGCCGACATAGGGGCCGCCGAAGATCAATGGGTTGCCGAAAGACTGGCCCTCGGCGGCGACGATGTCCGCGCCCATCGCGCCGGGCGGAGTGACCGCGCCGAAGGAGACCGCTTCCGTGGTCACGGCGACGAGCAGCGCCCCGACTTTGTGGGCCGCCTCCGCGTAGCGATCGAGATTGCGCAGATTGCCGAAGACGTCCGGGGTTTGCACGACCACGCAGGCCGTGTCGTCGTCAACCATATCCAACACGTGTCCGCGACCTTGGGGATCGGGTTTGGCGGTGACGATCGAGTCGTCGCCCGCCAGGGTGCGCACGACGCTTTCGTAATGGGGATGGAGCCCGCCCGAGAGCACGATCTTGGTGCGTTTCGTGACCCGACGCGCCATGAGCGCGGCCTCGGCGCAGGCCGTCGACCCGTCATACATGGAGGCGTTCGCCACCTCCATGCCCGTGAGCAGCGCCACTTGGGTCTGAAACTCGAACAGGGATTGGAGCGTGCCCTGGGCGATTTCCGGTTGATTGGGCGTGAAGGTGGTCAGGAACTCGGACCGTTGGATGAGGTGATCCACCGTCGCCGGCACATGGTGGCGATAGGCGCCGCATCCGACGAAGAACGGGCCGTTCCCCGCCGCGCGATTGCGTTCGGCCATCCGGCGGAGCGCCCGTTCGACGGCGAATTCGGGCTGATGCGCTGGAAGGTCGACCGGACCGTCCAAACGGGCGGCTTTCGGAACGTCCTGGAACAAGTCGTCGACGGAGCGGGCTCCGATCCGCGAAAGCATGGCTTTGCGGTCATCCTCCGTCAGAGGGAGATAACGCATGCGCTTAACTCGTCTTGGCGTGTGTCGTGTAGGCGTCGGCGTCAAGAAGCGCCTCAAATTCGGACGGATTGGACGGTCGGATTTTGCAGAACCAGGCCGCGCCTTCCGGATCTTCATTCACCGTTTCCGGCGCGTCCGCCAAGGCGGCGTTGACCTCCACCACCTCTCCGGCGACCGGGGCGTAGATGTCGGAGGCCGCCTTCACGCTTTCGACGACCGCGAACTCGTCGCCTTTTTTAACCTGGCGGCCCATTTCCGGCGGGTCCACGAACACGACGTCGCCCAATTGCTCCGCCGCGTGCTTGGTGATTCCCACCACGATCAGGTCGCCTTCGCGTCGCGCCCATTCGTGGCTGTCCGTGAACCTTGTGTCGCTCATTTTGGGCTCTCCATCTCAGGCGGATGCGCGCGGCTTCCGGCGTACGTAGCGCGGTGCGCGAAATGGCAAGGGAACACGGCGCGCCGGGGCCGCCTTGCCGCGGATGTCGATTTCAAGGCCGTCATGGTCGGCGGCGCGCGCGTCGACCATGGCCATGGCGATCGCATGCCCCAGTTCCGGCGAAAACGCGCCGCTTGTGACCTGGCCCACGGCTTCGCCCTTGATCAAGACACGGGCCCCGGTGCGGGCGGCGCTCCGTCCCTCCAGGGCAAGGCCGATGCGCATGCGCGACGGACCGTCACGCAGTTCTTGCAAGATCCTGGCCCCGCCGCGCAGATCGCCTGCCTCCCGCCGGTTCTTGGACACGGCGAAGGCCAAATCCGCTTCAATCGGCGACTCGCGATGGGTGACGTCCTGCCCGTAAAGCGGCATGCCGGCCTCCAAACGCAGAAGGTCGCGCGCCGCCAGACCCGCGGGGGCGACGCCGGGTTGGTCGAGCAAGGCGCGCGCCACGCTCTCCGCCGCGTCGCTCGGGACAGCCAATTCGAATCCGTCTTCGCCAGTGTAGCCGGAGCAGGTGATCAAAGCCGGCGCCCCCAACAGCACGCCGTCCAAAACATCCATGAACCCCATATCCGCCGCCGGAGCGCAACGCGCGCCGACGGCGGCGCGCGCCTTCGGCCCCTGGATCGCGAGAAGGGCCAGATCTTCGCGCAACATGACCTCGGCGTCATCGGAAAACGCGGCCCGCATGATCCGCATGTCGTCATGTTTGGTGGCGGCGTTGGCCACGACTCGCAGACGTGCGGGCGACTCAGGTCTGCGCGCCACCATTAGATCATCCAACACGCCGCCGTCCTCCGCCAAGAGCAGGGCGTAGCGTTGGCGCCCTCCGGAAAGGCCGCGTATGTCGGCTGAGACCACGCGCTCGAGGCAAGCCCCGCCATCCGCGCCGGCGACGTCGATTTGGCCCATATGGGACACGTCGAACAAGGCGGCGTCAGAGCGGCAAGCGCGATGCTCCGCCAATACGCCCGCGCCAAATTGCAGCGGCATCGCGTAACCGGCGAAATCGACGAATTTGGCGCCAAGCGCCGCATGGAAATCGTGCAAAGGCGTTTTCAGACTCATCCCAGGCCGGCCCGTTCAGCGGCCTCAACGACCGCGGATCAAACTCCGTGCGCCCCGACTGTCGAGAGCCTGAGAGATTCGCAACGCCGCGGGCGGCGTACTTACTCCGTCGGCGGGCCGCCTTTGGAACGGCGACCGCTTTCCAGCCTGTCACGCCCCGCACGGTCCGTTCGCCTGAGAGTTTGCCGGGGCGGTTGCTCCTTCGGCGCCGGCCGCATCCGATCGTGGATCGCCGGTCTCTCCCGCACGGGGCTTCGACCGGCGCAGACTACGGTGGCGTAGGCGTCTGTCAACGCGGCGTCGTCACATGCGCGTCGGAACGTTCAGGCCCAGAATGTCGAAGCTCGCGAGCAATTGCCGCCGTGTGGCCTTCGCCAGGGCGAGGCGAGACAGGCGGGTCGACGGTTCGTCCGCGCCTAGGATTGGGCAGGCGGCGTAAAACGCCGAAAAGGATTGGGCCAATCCGTAGGCGTGGTCGCAGAGGATGTGAGGCGCGCGCTTTCGATAGGCCATGCGCATGTTGTCGGCGAAACCGCCGAGCGCCAGGGCCAAAGTTCGCTCCTCCGGCGCGGCGATTGCGATGGCTTCCGGCGTCGCGTCGCGGTCGTCTTCGACACGCGCCTTTCGCAGCACGGAATCGATGCGCACGGTTGCATAGAGGAGATACGGACCGGTCTTGCCCTCGAAACGCGTGAAGCGTTCGACATCAAAGCTGTAATTCGACGACCGCTCGTGACTGAGATCGGCGAATTTGACGGCGGCGAGCCCGATCATTCGAGCGATCTCGCCGGTTTCCTCCGCGTCGAGTCCTTCGGCCAACCCCGCTTCGGCGATGCGCTTATGGGCGGCGTCGGTCATCAGCGCGAAGAGGTCGCGGAGCTTCATCACGCCGCCTTCGCGGGTCTTGAACGGCTTTCCGTCCGGACCGTTCATGGTGCCGTAGGCGATGTGTTCGAGCGCCTCTTTCGAGGCGTAGCCGCCCTTCGCCGCGGCTCGAAACACCTGTTCAAAATGCAGGCTTTGCCGGTAGTCCACCACATAGAGAATGCGATTCGGCGCGTTCGCTCGCATGCGATCCAATATGGTCGCGAGATCGGTGGTGCCATAGGTCGCGGCGCCGTCGCGCTTGCGCAGAATGAGCGGTGGGCTCTCCTTCGCCTCATCGTCCTCGGCGACCCGGACGACGATCGCCCCATCGCTCTCCTCCGCGACCCCGCGGGCAATCAGGTCGTCGGTCATGGACGCCACATGGGCGTCCACGTCGGATTCACCGTTCCATAGCTCGAAACCGACGCCCAAGGTTTCGAATTCCTCCTCCAGGCGTTCCCGGGTCACTTTCACGAATCCGCGCCAAAGCGCCGCATAGCCCGCCCGACCTGCCTGAAGATCGGCGGTCGCCGCACGCGCCTCCGCCAGGCGCGCGTCGTCCCCTTTGCACGCCGCCGACGCTTGGGGGTAGAGCACCTCAAGTTCGTCCATGTCGAAAGGCGGCTGCTCCGGAAAACCGTCGGTGCGGTCCGGATCGAAATAGGGCCATTCCGGATGGCGCCGCGCCAGTTCCGAAATCAGCATGCCCATCGGCAAACCCCAGTCGCCCAGGTGAATGTCGCCGATCGCCTCGTCGCCCACGGCCCGCGCCAGCCTTTTGACGCTCTCGCCGATGATCGATGACCGCAAATGTCCCACATGCATCGGCTTGGCGATGTTGGGCCCGCCATAATCGACGAGGATGCGCTGGGGATCGGGCGTTCGCCAGCCTCCCGCAAACGGGTCCGCAGCCACATGGCGCGTGATGGATGTCAGGGCGTCGTCGTTCAGATCGAAATTGAGAAAGCCGGGTCCGGCCACCGTCACGGAACCGAACAGGGGCTCGTTTTGAAGGCGCGCCACCAGTTGTTCCGCCAAAGCGCGAGGATTCGTCTTCGCCTGTTTGGCCGCGGCTAAGGCGCCATTGCATTGAAACGCCGCCAGATCGGGCCGATCCGACGACCGCACGACGCCTCGTTCGGGGTCGAGACCTTCCGCCGCGAAGGCGGAGCCCACGCGTTCGGACAATCGGTCCAAAAGCGTGTTCATAGGTCCGGCGCGACCAAGCTGCGACGGCTTCGGTTGAAGGCGAGCTGCGCCGGGGTCAGTTGGAACCCGACCACGATTTCGAAATTGCCGCCGCTGGTCGTGGGATTGGCGCGCGGGATCACGATCTGTTCGATCTCCTCCTTACGCGTGACCGTGCGCTTGTCGTCGAAGTCGATATCCACCTCGAAAACGCGTTTCTCAAGCATGGCGACCCCGTCGCGCGTGACGGCGACGAAATAGCGATAGGCATGGGTGTCGCCTTGGGCGTTCGCGCCTCGGCCGAACGCGAATTCAATTCGCAGGTTCTGCACGATGGGGCGATCGTCGAAGTAGCGACAGGTGGTGCTGACGCCGGTGATCTCCCCGGAGTAAGCGACGTTCTCCAGCGTGGCCGGACCATCAAAGGTGACCACGCGGTCCGCTTCATAGAGCACGCCCGCGGCGGGACATGGACCGGGATTGCGTTCGTCCGAGGTCGCTTGGCATCCCGCGACGACGAGGCTGAGCGAGGCGGCGACCATCGCCATGAGTCGGCGCCCTTGGGGGGTCGTGTTCACCATGCGTGCGCGATAGGCCTTTCGCTGACGGTCAGGAACGGGACGGGAGACGGCGGTGCCGACATCGGTCGTGGAGATTTATACGGACGGAGCGTGCTCCGGCAATCCGGGACCGGGGGGATGGGGCGTCGTCATGATCTGGGGCGACGCCCGAAAAGAGCTGAAAGGCGGCGCGCGCGACACGACGAACAATCGTATGGAGCTGCAGGCCGCGATTGAGGCCCTGCGTGCGCTGCGACGCCCATGCCGGGTCAGGCTTCATACGGACTCCCGCTATGTCCGCGACGGCGTGACGTCTTGGATGGCGAAGTGGAAGCAGAACGGTTGGCGGACCGCGTCGAAAGCGCCCGTCAAAAATGAGGATCTTTGGCGCGCGCTCGACGACGCGGCGGCGCGACATGACGTGGATTGGATTTGGGTCCGCGGACATGCGGGCGATCCGGAAAACGAACGTGCGGACGCGTTGGCGCGGGAGGGCGCGACCGACCGGCAAGGCGACTAATTCAGCTTGGCCGCAATGCGATCCGCACTGTCTTTCAGGATGGCGTCGCGCGACGGATCGTCGAGCTTTTCGACGATCAAACGTCGTGCAGCTTCGACCGCCAGGTCCGCGGCGCGTCCGCGAATGTCGGCGGTCGCGTCACGTTCCGCCTGCGCGATGGACCGCTCGGCGGCCGCGGCCCGGCGCTCCATGCGCTCCTCCACGTCACGGAGCATCGCTTCCGCCTCGACCGACGCCTCTCCGCGGGCGGCTTCGAGAATCTGCTTAGCCTCTTCTTCGGCCTCGGTCCGCAATCTCTGAGCTTCCGCCAACAGATCCTGCGCCTCGTCACGCAACGACTTCGCCTCTTCCAATTCACGGCGAATGGACTCGGCTCGGCTGTCGAGCATGGACGTGATCGCGCGAAACGCGCCGATGCGCCATGCGATCGCGAGTACGGCGAAGAATCCGATCGCCACCCAGAATGTCGCGTCGAAAAGGCTATGCATGGGATTTCACCGCTTCGGTCACGGCTGCGCGCGCTTCATCCGCGGTCGCCGAGACGGGCGTCAATTTGCCGACGATGTCCGCGGCGGCGTCCGCGGCCGTTTGCTCGAGCTCCGTGAGCGCCGCGCTCTTCGCTTTGTCGATGCGGGTCCGCGCCGCGTCGAGTTTCGCGGCGACTTCCGCCTCCATCTTCGCGCGGCGCCGTTCGGACTCTTCGGCCGCTTTGGCGCGCGCTTCTTGCAGCGTTTTGGCGGAATTGGCCCGAGCCGTGGAAAGGCTCTCATGATGGGCGCGTCGGATCGCCTCCGCTTTGCGCTTCATTTCTTGGGCGGAGTCCAAATCGTCGGCGATGCGGTCCCGTCGTTCCTCCAACACGGTCGCGATCCGCGGCAAGGCGCTGCGCGCCATGACCAGATACAGCGCGACGAAGCTGACGAAGAGCCAAAACAGCAGGCCGGGAAAAATCGCCGGGTCGAACTGCGGCAGCGCCGCGCCGCCGCCCTCATGGGAGGCGGCGTCGGCCGCGGCGAGGATCAGCGCCAAAGACATGCGTTCGATCCTGTCCGTCGGGTCAGCCGGTGATCAGCAAAATGGCGATCACGAAGGCGAAAATGCCCAAGGCTTCCGCAAGCGCGACGCCCACGAAAAACATGCCTTGCAGGCCGCTCGCCGCCGACGGATTGCGCAACGCGCCTTGCAGATAGCCCGCCGCGACGGCCCCCACGCCGATGCCCGCCAGGCCCATGCCGAGCGCCGCAATGCCCGCGCCCAAAAGTTTCGCCGCTTCCGCGTCCATGATCCGTTCTCCTTTGATTGATCCGATGCGATCGTCTTTGAATGTTTCGCCCGCCCCCCGGCAAGCGTCGCGCCGCGTTTAGCCTTCGACGCGGGAAAGGTCCACCGCCGCGTCAATGATCCGGATGGATCGCGTCGTTCAGATAGATGCTGGTGAGGATCGCAAAGATGTAGGCCTGGATCGCCGCCACCAAAAACTCCAACGCCGTCATGGCGACCACGCCCATCAGGGGCGCAATCGCGCCGATCCAACCGAGAACGCCCAGTCCGCCCAAGCTGACCACAAAGCCGCCGAAAACCTTCAACACGATGTGGCCGGCGAGCATGTTGCCGAACAAGCGCAATGATAGGCTGACCGGCCGGGCGAGAAAAGAAATCACTTCGATCGGGGTCAAGATCGCATAAAGCGGCCAAGGCACGCCCGACGGCGCAAACAAATTTAAGAATTTCACGCCGTTGCGCAAAAATCCGTAGCCGATCACCAGGGTGATGACGACCGCCGCCAGCGCGAAGGTGACGGCGATGTGGCTGGTCGCCGTGAAGCTGTAGGGCAACAGCCCGATCAGATTGCACACCAAAACGAAAGCGAAGAGCGAAAAAATGAAGGGGAAGAACTTCAGCCCTTCCGACCCGGCCGTGTCGCGCACCATATTGGCGACGAATTCATAGGAAAGTTCGGCCACGCTTTGCAGGCGTCCCGGCACCATGCCGCGCGCTTGGATGGTGAGCGTCATCAGCAGGGAAACCGCGAGCGCCGCCGCCAACATCGCCACGCTGGCGTTCGTCAACGAAAGATCGAGACCGCCGATATTGATGGGGACGATCGTGTGAAGTTCAAATTGTTCAAGCGGTCCGGCCGCGCGAAAGTTGAGCATAGTGATCCGACTAGGAGGCTGTTTCGCGCAATTGGCGGCGCGCCGCGCGCATAAGGTTCAGGAACCCCGCCGCCGTACCCAGAAGCAGCAGAACGATCAAGCCCCACGGCGACGTGCCGAACAACCGATCGAACAGAAACCCGAGAAAAACGCCCACCAAGACGCCGCCGACAAACTCCGTCGTGAGCTCAAGCCCTTTGGCTGCGCCGCTTTTCGTCGTCGCCTGCGTTTGAGCGTCATCGTCCTTGCGGCGGCGGGATTGGGCGGCCCTCAGCCTTTGGTCAAAGTCTCCGTCATCGTCACCGCCCGACTTCAACAGGTATCGCCTTCACATCCAGAACGTTGTGGTCCCGCAGGAGCCGTTCGAAACGTTCGGTCACTTCCATCACCCGATCAAGGGAGGCGTTGTGAAGACGCATGTGTCGCAACGGGCCAAGATCGTCAGAATGACGATCGAGGCACGCCCGATAGTCTTGGGAACGCAAGTGGTAGGCGCTGATTCGATCAAAAAGTTCTTGAACGTCTCCGCGCCGCTCATACTGCACGCTGCGTGGAAGACTCGGCGGTTCCGGATGCACGCATAGCGGGCCGTGCTCCCGTGTGGGCTCTCCCGCCGCGGCCAAGCCGTAAAACGTCCAAAACGCGATGCTGGCGACAGCTGCAAACATATTCATCGTTATGACATGCTGCCAAATCTCTTGCAATTCCTAAATGAACTTTTATCCGCGCGTAGAGTCGTTTGTAACTGAATACAATCTATTGCGCGGCGATTAGAGTTTCGGCGCGGGCCAAGTCGACCGACACGAGCTGGCTCACGCCACGTTCCGCCATGGTCACGCCAAACAAACGGTCCATCCGGCTCATGGTGAGCGGATGGTGCGTGATGCACAGGAAACGCGTCTCGGTTTCGCGCGCCATTTGATCCATGAGACGGCAGAATCGGTCCACATTCGTGTCGTCGAGCGGCGCGTCCACTTCGTCTAAGACGCAGATTGGGGCGGGACGGGACAGAAAGACGGCGAAGACCAGGGCGGTTGCGGTGAGAGCTTGTTCGCCGCCTGACATGAGGGAAAGCGGGCCCATCCGCTTGCCTGGCGGGCGCGCGCGGATTTCGAGGCCCGCCTCCAAAGGGTCTTCGGCCTCGACCAGCTCCAAATGCGCTTCACCCCCTTCGAACAGCCGTTCGAAAAGCGCGGCGAAATGGCCGCGCACTTCTTCAAACGCGGCGACCAAGCGCTCGCGTCCCTCGCGGTTCAAGTCGGCGACGCCCTGGCGCAGCTTTGTGATCGCCGTTTCGAGGTCGGTGCGGTCCGCGAACAGACCGTCGAGACGCGCCTGAAACTCTGCGGCCTCTTCGTCGGCGCGCAAATTGACCGCGCCCATCGCATCGCGTTTGGCGCGGACGCGTCGAAGCTGTCCCTCCAGCGCGTTCGGATCCGGCGTATTTGCAGGATCGAACTTGGCGGCCATCGCCTCGATCCCGGCTGCGTCGACGCGCAGCACCTCGGAGGCGTGAGCGGTTACGTCCCCAAACCGCGCCCGCGCCGTTTCGAAGGCGCCTTGGGCTTTTGCGCGCGCCTCACGCGATGCGGAAGCCTCTCTTTCAGCGCGGCGCAGCGCGTCCTCCGCGGTCCGCGCATGGGTCTCCGCGACGGCCAAGGCGTCGGACGCACGGTCCCGGCGCGCCTCCGCCGTCATCCGTTTGTCTGCGAGCGCATGCCGCGCTTCGGCCAAGCGGGCGGGCGCGCCGGCGCTGGTTTGAAGGTCGGCGGCGGCGGCTTCGGATCGGCGTCGCTTTTCATCGATAAGCGCGTCGGCGGCGTCCCGACGTTCGGTCCAGAACGCCAAATCGGCCTCCGCCTCTTGAAGCGATGCGGCGCGGCGCTCTTCGTCCCGCACGATCGCAGTCCATGCGGCCTGCGCGTCCGCCGCATCGGCCCGGGCCTTTTCCGCGGCTTGGCGCGCATCCGTCAGAACGGCGGCGAGATCGTCGCCCGCCGTCGCCCCGCTCGTATCCGCCTCCAAAACGGCGAGCGTTTCGCGGGCGTCCTCGACGGCCGCGTCGCGCTCGGCGAGCGCATCTTCACATGCGGCGAGACGCGCCTCGTGGCGCGCATGCGCCGTTTGCGCTTCCGACAAATCAGCCTGCGCCCGCTCGAGCCGGCGGCCGCATTCCTTGACCCGTTCGCTCGTGGTTCGTTCGGCGTCCCGGCGGGTTTTGAGAGATGCGCGCGCTTGCTCCAACGCGACGCGTCCCGCGGCGAGGTTCGCGGCCGCCCGCTCGGCGCTCTCCGCCGCCTCATGCTCTTCCGGTTCCAGCGCTGCGAGACGGTTGCGTCGCTCCAGGCGCATCACCGCCTCAGCCGCGGCCGGAGCGTCGCCGCGGACCCGCAATCCATCCCAACGCCACAGATCACCCGACCTGGAGACGAGCCTCTGGCCGGGCCGCAAAAGCGATTGGAGACGCGCGCCGTCTTGCGGCTCCACCACGCCGGTTCGATCAAGGCGCGCCGCCAATTCCGCGGGCGCGGACACGAAATCGTGGAGAGGGCGGACGCCGTCCGGCAGCGGGGCTGCGGCCTCACGGCTCGCAGCGTCGGTCCACCGGCGCCCTGCGTCCTCATGCAGGGACGCGTTCAGATCCCGTTCGAGCGCCGCCCCCAGCGCCTTCTCATAGCCGGCTTGGGCGGTGATCGAGTCCGCCACCGGCGCGCCGGCGTCCTGATCGCTGCGCGCATCCAAAAGCCGGCGCAGTCCGTCCGCCTCCATGCGCAAACCGCTCAAGCGGTCGCGGGACTCGCGGGCGGCGGTCGCAAGCGGCTCAAGCGCGTTCTCCGCATCCGCGGCCGCCGCCTCGGCCTCCTGCGTGGCCCGTCGCGCCTCTTCCGCGGTGCGTTCCGCATCCTCCGCTCCGGCGCGCGCGTCGTCGACCCTTTGGGTCGCGCTATCCCGGTTCTCCGCGGCACGAAGGTCGGCGGTCAGGTCGTCACGTTCGCGCCGACGGGCGTCCGCATCATGCTCCAATTCCGCCAAGCGATCGCGCGCGTCCTCAAGACGGGCTTCGCGGTTTCGACGTTCAGCTTCGGCGTCGGCCACGGCGCGCGCCGCATCCTCCAAGGCGGCTTCCGCGCGCAGGCGCCGGGCGTCGGTTTCCTCGGCGCGCTGCTTGGCTTCCTGCGCATCCGTTTCATGCCCCTTGGAGGCGTCCAGAAGCGCGTCGCGCCGTTCCACGCAGGTTTGCGCACGCTCGTCCGCTTCGCGTTTGCGCGCGATCTCGCTTTCAAGATCCGTGCGGGCCTCCTCGGCTCGGCGCGCGGCGGTGCGCGCGGCCTCATCCGCCCGGGCCGCCTCACGCGCCAAATTCTCGACTTCAATCTCGATGCGCTGGAACAGGGCGGCGGCGACGGCGTGCTCCTCGCGAGCCGGCGCGAGAGCGCTTGCAGCCTCGGTGGCTTCGGTCGCAGCCCTCGCCGCAGCGGACTCATGGTCGGCGACCTGTCTGTGCGCCGCCTCCACCGCGCCGTGCGCCTCCGCCGCCTCGCGGGCGGCCCCCGTCCAACGGGCCAGGGCGGTCTCCGCCTCCAAATCGCGGATCTCTGCGCTCAAGGTGCGATACCGCTCCGCATCGCGGGCCTGTTTTTCGAGGCTGCGGTGTTGTGTTTCAATCTGCGCGATGACGTCGCCGAGCCGCGCGAGGTTGTCCTCGGCGGCGCGCAAGCGCTGCTCAGCCTCGCGTCGACGCGTGTGCAGGCCCGCCACGCCGGCGGCGTCCTCCAAAATCATGCGACGGTTTTTCGGCTTGGCGGCGATCAGTTCGGCGACCTGTCCCTGGCGCACCAGGGCCGGCGAATTGGCGCCCGTCGAGCTGTCGGCGAACAAGACTTGAATGTCGCGCGCGCGCACCTCCTTGCCGTTGAGGCGGTAGGTGGAGCCGCCGTCGCGATCGACGCGGCGTGCGATTTCCAGCCGGTCCGACTTGTCGAAGGGCGGCGGGGCGGTCCCTGCAGTCGGCTCCACCACCACCGCGACCTCCGCCCAGTTCCGGGCCGGGCGGGCGCTGGAGCCTGCAAAGATGACGTCCGCCATGCCTTCGCCGCGTAGGGCTTTGGCGGATGTTGCGCCCATCACCCAGCGCAACGCTTCGAAGAGATTGGATTTGCCGCAGCCATTGGGCCCGACGACCCCGGTCAGTCCGGTTTCGATCGGTATGCGGACCGGCTCCACAAAGGATTTGAAGCCCGCGAGGCGGAGCTCGACGAAACGCATCGGATTCGAGAATCGCTCCGCGACAACCGTCGCCGGCGGTCTCGCCGGACGCCGCCAAAGCCACGACT
>CAYPOX010000015.1:12065-16500 GCA_964412525.1 uncultured Caulobacterales bacterium | reverse complement strand
TCGCGGTTCTCACCCTGATCAGCCGCACCGGCAAGAAGCTGTCGGAACTGGTCGATGTTGCGCAGGCCCGACTCCAGACGCCCATTGATGAGAAAGGCCGGCGTTCCGGTGATTTCGTCCTCGAGTCCGGCGCGGATCGAGGCGTCGATCATCTCAAGAACAGTCTGATCTTGGAGGCACGCGTCGAACTCCGCCTCATCAAAGCCGGCCGCGCGCCCGATCGCGCGAAGTTCGTCCGCCGGGTACTGTGAACTCAGCAGCGCGCGCTGCCGGCGAAACAAGGCGCCGATCATGTCGAAATATTTCGACTCACCCGCGCAACGGGCCAGCATGAAACCGGCCACCGCCAATTCCTGGGGCGCGGTGGGGAACTCCCGAAACACGAAGCGCACCTGACCTGTGTCCACATATTCGCTCTTGATCGTCGGCAAGACCTGGCGATGGAAGGCCGCGCAATGCACGCACGTCACCGAGGCGTACTCCACCACCGTCACCGGCGCGTTGGCCTCGCCCATGGCGACGCCGACCTCCAACGTCTCGGCGGCCGACGCAGCTCCGGTCGCCTCATTCGGCGATCCGCAGCTCGCGAGCGCCAGAGCCGCCGCGCCCGCGATCAAGCAAAGGCGGTTCAGCCGAGCAATGCGATCAACAAACTTCATGGTCCTATGTCCTATCCTGTTTGAAGAAACGCCAAACGCCGCGCCGATCCGGCGCCGGCGAAGGCGTTCACCCGCTCCAATATCTCCGGCGCCCGATGCTGCAGCGCCGCCGCCGCGGCCCCCGAGGTTCGAACCGTCAACACGCCTCGCCTCAATGAAGCGGGCGTGGTCACGCGCGCCAATTCCGGCCCCACAATGCGCTCCCAATCGGCCGCCAACGCCGATTGGGGCGTCGCGAACCGACGGGACAGCGGCTTAAGCACCGATTCGACCGCGCGGCCAAGAGGCGGCGCGCTCGGCCGCTGCGCGCGCGTGCGAACGCTTTCGAGAATGCGGCGCGCCGCGAGCGGCGACTGGCTTGGGTCCTGGGTCATCTTGCGCCTTCGCTCATGGCGGCGGAGACTGACCCCGCCGTCATGAACCTGCAACCCGAATCGCAATCTCGCCATCACGCGGCGTTTCGCGCGCGCTTGCTCGCTTGGTACGACGTTCACGCGCGCGTATTGCCCTGGCGCGCGCCGCCGGGTGCGCCGCCGCCGGATCCCTATCGGATTTGGCTGTCCGAGATCATGCTTCAGCAAACCACCGTCGAAGCGGTGAAGCCCTATTTCCAAAGCTTTGTCGCGCGATGGCCGACGGTGCGTCATCTCGCCGCTGAGTCGATTGACGCTGTTCTGGGCGCTTGGGCGGGGCTCGGCTATTATCGACGCGCGCGCCTGTTGCACGCCTGCGCCCAACGGGTCGTGGATGATCATGACGGCGCGTTTCCTCGGGATGTCGCCGCGCTGGGGGCGCTTCCGGGCGTCGGCCCTTACACGGCGGCGGCGATCGCCGCCATCGCGTTCAACATTCCGGTCACCCCCGTCGACGGCAATATCGAGCGGGTGGCGGCGCGGCGCTTCCGGATTGATGCGCCGCTACCGAAATCAAAACGCGCGATCGCTTCGGCCGCATCGCAATGGGCGCATGGGCGCCGGCCCGGCGACTTCGCCCAGGCGTTGATGGATCTCGGCGCGCGGATCTGCACGCCTCGTCGGCCGCGATGTTCGGAATGTCCCGTCAGAACCGGTTGCGCCGCGCATCAAGCCGGCGATGCGGAGCGGCTGCCGGTGAAGTCGCCGAAGAAGGCGCGGCCGGTTCGACGTGCGGCGGCCTTCGTCGCTTCGACGGCGGATGGGCGCGTGCTTATGCGCCGACGGCCGGACACGGGAATCCTCGCAGGCCTATGGGAGGCGTCCAGCCCTTGGGAAGAGGATCTTCCCGCCGATCCGATGCGCCACGCGCCGATGCCCGCGGCTTGGCGCCATGTGGGATCCGTCGTCCACATCTTCACGCATTTGCGGCTTGAGCTTGAAGTGTATGCCGCGCGCGGCGTGGCGCCGACGGACATCGGCGATTGGCTCGTCCCCGGGGAGGCTGGTGTGCCTACCATGACCAAAAAGGTTCTAATGGCCGCCGGGCTCTAGGCGCCGCGCATTTCTTCGCGAACCCGCCGCCGCAACAGATCGATCGGGGCCAAGGCGCCGCGCTGGGTTTCGAAATGCCAGAACGTCCAACCATTGCAAGCCTCTGCGCGCATGGCGCGCGCGCCCATTTTGTGGATCGAGCCGGCTTCGCGGTCGAAGCTGATGGTGCCGTCCGCACGGACGATCGCGGCGCGGCGTTTTTCCGGGCAAAACAGTTTTTGCCCGGGCGTCAGGTCGCCGCGCTCCACAAGGGCGCCGAAGGCGACCCTTGGTTCCGCACGCGCGCCTTCGAACGGGGCGGTGAGGGCGTCGGCGGCGGGCGCGACCGTCGCCACGCGTCGCCGCGCCGCCGCCACATAGGCCGCTTCGCGCTCCACGCCGATGAAACGTCGCCCCAAACGCTTGGCGACGGCCGCGGTGGTGCCGACGCCTGAAAAGGGATCGAGCACCACGTCGCCCGGCGCGCTCGACAGGGTCAGCACGCGGTGGAGCAGGGCTTCAGGTTTCTGGGTCGGATGCAATTTGCGGCCCTTGGAATCCTTCAGCCGTTCCGCGCCGGCGCAAATCGAGAGAGTCCAATCGGAGCGCATCTGCTTGTCGTCGTTTCCGGCCTTGCCCGCATGGTAGTTGAGGCGCGGCCGGCCGCTGGAGTCGCGCGCGGCCCAAATCAGGGTTTCGTGGGCGTTCTGGAGGCGTTTGCCCCGAAAATTCGGCATCGGGTTGGTCTTGATCCAAACCACGTCGTTCAAAATCCAATAGCCAAGGTCCTGAAGAATGGCGCCGACCCGGAAAATGTTGTGATAGGCGCCGATCACCCAGATGGCGCCGTCCGGCTTCAGAACGCGCCGACAGGCCTGCAGCCATGCGCAGGTGAACGCGTCATAGGCGTCGAAATCTCGAAATCGATCCCAAGCGGCGTCGACCCCGTCGACGCGGCCGCCCTCCGGCCTTGTGAGATCTCCCTTGAGTTGGAGGTTGTAGGGCGGGTCGGCGAAAACAAGATCCACACACGCTTCCGGCATGCGCGCCAGCGCCTCCAAACAGTCGTCGTGCAAGATTTGATCGAGCGGCGGCTCGGAAGGATCGTTGTCGGTCGCGGTCATCACGTCTTTTCGCCCAGAGAGCGCGCGACCGTGAGTCAGCGTGACTCCAACGTCAAGGCCGCCGCGACGGGTCGGAAGCTGCGCCGGTGATGGGGCGTCACGCCGAGGCGTCGAAGCGCCTCCTGATGGGCGGGCGCGCCATATCCCATATTGGTCTCCCATCCATAGCCGCGATAGCGCGTCGCCAGTCGCGCCATGAAGGCGTCTCGCGCGGTTTTGGCCAGGATGGAGGCGGCCGCGACGGATGCCGACAAAGTGTCACCTTTTGGCAACGCCATGGCCGCCGATCCGAACTCCCACACGTCGCGCCCGTCGATGAGGAGGCGGCGCGGCCGAACCGGCAGCCGACGCACGGCCCGCGCCATCGCCAATCCGGTTGCGCGACGAATGTTGTGGGCGTCGATCTCCGCGACGGTCGCCCATCCGACCGCCCATGCGGTCGCGCGGGTGCGGATTTGGTCAGCCAATGCCCGCCGCCGTTTCGCCGACAGCATTTTTGAATCCGCCAGGCCTTGCGGCGCGTCGCCGGGTTCAAGGATGACCGCCGCGGCGGCGACGGGGCCCGCCCATGGTCCGCGGCCTGCCTCGTCCATGCCCGCGACACGGTCGCCGAGGAACTTCTCCCAAGCAAAATCGAGCGGCATGCCCCATCGTTAGGGCGCCGCGCCTGAGTCGAACAGCCCCAATTGCCTTGGATCGTCTTTCAAGGCCGGCTTGCGGAACAGATCCGTGCGCAAGGGCGTCCGCGTTTTCTGGAAGCCAAGCCGCGCGCACGTTTTCGCAAAACGCGCCTTTAAGAGGGCGGCGAGAGGCCCATCGCCCCGTCCGCGCGCACGCCATTCGGGATCATAGTCCTTGCCCCCATGCATTTGACGAAGAAGCGAGATAACGCGTGCGGCGCGATCCGGCACGGCCTCCGCCAGCCATTCGCGGAACAGGCCCTTGATCTCAAGCGGCATCCGCAACAGCACGTAATCCGCCGTGACCGCGCCCGCCGCGCGTGACGCTTCGAGCATGGCCTCCATTTCATGATCGTTGAGGCCCGGAATGATCGGCGCCGTCATGACGTGAGCTGGAACTCCGGCCTCCGCCAAGGCGCGCAGCGCGTCCAAGCGACGCTCAGGCGCGGCGGCGCGCGGCTCCTGCCGGCGGTTCGAATTTAAGAGCAACGGAGGGCCGCAGGTACACCCCCCGAGAAAGGCAATTG
>CAYPOX010000015.1:0-12055 GCA_964412525.1 uncultured Caulobacterales bacterium | reverse complement strand
CGGCGCGCGGCTCCATCGCGCGCGCCAATTTTCGGTCCAGCGTCGTCACGCTGATCGCCACGCGGACAAGGCCTTTGGCGGCCATCGGACCGAGCAGGTCCAAGTCGCGCAGCACCAAGGCGGATTTCGTGACGATGGAGACCGGATGATCCGCGGCTGCGAGTACCTCCAGGCACTGTCTTGTCAAACGCAACACGCGCTCGGCCGGCTGATATGCGTCGGTGACGCCCGACAGCACGATCGGCTGGCAGACATAGGCGCGCTTCGCGATTTCGCGTCGAAGCAGAGCCGGCGCGTCCGGCTTTGCAAAAATCTTCGCTTCGAAATCCAGCCCGGGCGACAAGCCGGCATAGGCGTGGTTCGGGCGGGCGTAGCAATAACTGCAACCATGTTCGCAGCCGCGATAGGGGTTGGCGGCGCGATCAAAGCCGAGATCCGGGCTGTCATTGTAGCTGAGGATCGTCCGCGCTTTCTCCGTCGAGACATCCGTGCGGCGCGGCGGCGGACTCGGGTCGCTCTCCGCCCAGCCGTCATCAAAAGCTTCGCGGGCCAACACCTCATAGCGCCCGGACGCGTTGGAGCGCCCGCCGCGGCCAAGCGGTTTTCCATCGGCTCGAACCATGGGCGCACCATATCACGCTCCGGGAACAAAAAAAGAACAAAGTTGACGCCGTCGCCGCGGACGGCGAAGGGTCCGCATGCTTTCCGTCATCATCCCGACTTGGAACGCCGCGCGATCCCTTCCGAACGCCGTCGCATCCATCCGCAGCCCAATGGTTGGAGACGTGATTGTCGCCGATGGAGGCTCGACGGACGACACGGTCGCTGCGGCGCGTGAGGCGGGCGCCCGAATCGTCGCGGCGCCGCGCGGACGCGGCGCGCAGCTCCATGCGGGGGCGCAGGTCGCGTCACATGGGTGGCTTCTGTTCTTGCACGCCGACACGCGGCTTGGCCCAGGCTGGGAGGCGGCGGTGCGGCGTCACCAACGCGACGCGCCGGATCGTGCGGGCTATTTCCGGTTCCGTTTCGATCAAGATCATTGGCGGGCGCGCCTGGTCGCGCGATCGGTGGCTCTTCGTTGCGCCATGTTTCGGCTGCCCTATGGCGACCAAGGCTTGTTCATGTCTCGGACCCTTTATGAGGCGGTCGGCGGTTTCCGGGTCGACCATCCCTTGATGGAGGATGTGGACATCGTCCGTCGCCTCGGTCGGCGCCTGCGTCCCCTTGGGGCGGAGGCGATCACCAGCGCGCAGCGTTATGAGCGCGAGGGATACGTGCGGCGCGCGCTCAAAAATCTGCGTCTGTTGTCTCGCTATCTCAACGGCGCTTCGCCGGCCGCGCTCGCCCGGGACTATGCATGAGCCCGCTTCTTGTCCTGTTCGCGAAGGCGCCCGTGATGGGGCGGGTCAAGACTCGCTTGGCGCGCGACATCGGGCCCGTGGAGGCGATGCGGTTCTGTCGCGCCTCCATCGGCCTCGTGTTGCGCCGTGTGGGCGGCGATCGCCGCTGGCGCGTCGTTCTGGCCACGGCGCCGGATCGAGAGGCCTTCAGTGCGTTCGCCTGTTGGCGCGGCGTTCCGCGGACAGGTCAGGGGGCGGGTGATCTCGGGGCGCGGATGGGACGGTTCCTGAAGGGACGGGGCGGTCCCGTCGTGATCCTCGGCGCGGACGCGCCGGACGTCACGCGCCAAGACGCGGCGCACGCGTTTCAAGCGCTTCGCAGATCCGATGCGGTGTTTGGCCCGGCCGAGGACGGCGGCTATTGGTTGATCGGCCTCAGGCGTCGAAGGTCAGCGCCTCGTTTGTTTGAAGGGGTCAGGTGGTCCACAGAAAACGCCTTGGCCGACACGCGCGCCACGCTGCCGCCGGATTTCCGCGTCGCGCAGCTTCGCACCTTGTCGGATGTGGACGACGGCGCGGATTGGCGTCGCATGCGCGCGGATCGGCGGGCGCCTTAGGCGTCGGCCGAGGTTTCGTCGCGACGCTCCTTCGTCTTCGAGGATTTGTCCGTCTCCGGCGGGCCGTCATAATCGGCGACGCCTTGGTCGAGCGCCCAACAGGCGAGACGCACATAGCGCGGAATCTCGATGGGCTCCCCGTCACGCTCGCCCTTTTCGTAATATTGGATCACCCGGCGTTTAAGGCCCAAAGCGTGCGCGGCCTCTTTCTGAGAAAGGCCCAGCGCTTTTCGCCAACGCTTGAATGCCGACGGGGTCATGGACGCAACCCGATTTGCTTGGTCTCTCGCCGAACCGCGCCGCCTATCGAACGCGCGCACATCATAGCCTCATAGCGGACGGTCGGCATCGACCTGTGCGGTGTGCTTTGCGGAATCCAGCGTGTGATAGGTCGGCCATGCGCCGGCGGCCATGGTCTCCACGCTTGGGGCCGGTTGTCCCAAACGCCCGCGATAGATCCACAGATTGCGCAACACAGCTTTCACATAGCCGCGCGTCTCCACATTCGGAATGCGCTCGACATAAAGGATCGGGTCGTCGATCGCGCCGATGGCCCGGTCCCATTTCCGCATGTTTCCGGGCCCGCCATTGTAAGAGACGAGGGTGCGGATCAAATCGCCTTTTGTCCAATCGTCGAACAAATGATCAAGATAGCGCTGGCCGAGCGAAAGGTTAAGCGAGGGCTCATTCAAACGCGCCCGGCGCGACCGCCAGTGTAAGGTGCGGTCCGCGGCGATGAAGCTTGCGGTCCGGGGCATGAGCTGCATCAGGCCGCGCGCGCCGGCGCGGCTGACCGCGTTGGCCTTGAACCGGCTTTCCTGACGAATGACGGCGAAGATAAGCGCCCGATCCACGGCGAACCCGTCTGCGGGCGCATAGGCGGGCAAGGGATAAAGCGCTTCTGCGAAGCCGTCTCCGGCGGTCTCAGCGATTTCGTATTGGGTTGCGGGCAGCTCAAGCGCCATGGCGAAACGAAGGACGTCGTCATCCCATTGCCGCTCGACCCGTCGATGCAAAAGACGAAGTTCCGCGTCCGCGTCGCCATGCCGGCCGATCTGCACCAACGCGGCCGCGCGCGCCGCAGCGGGAAACTCGGACATCAAACGCCGGGCCGATGCGGCGTCCGCGGGAGTCAGTTGCGCCTGGAGCGCGGTCGGGCGTCCCAACACGGCGCGGGCGAGCAGGCCGTAATAGGTGAAACCGCCATCCGCGGCCCGTTCGAAGGCCGGCGCGACATCGGCGTCACGCCCCAGCGCAAGCCGTGCGCGACCGGCCCAAAACGCGCCCATGGCCCGATCGATCTCCGAGGCGAACTCTGCGTCCATCAGATCGGAAAACGACTGTTCGGCGATCTCCATGCGGCCGAGAGACCACGCCGACAAACCGAGCGCCTGGTGCGCAACGGGCGCGGCGTCGCCGCGTCGGGGCGCGACCTCGACCGCGATGTCGAACGCGCGGTCGGCCAATCCCTCGACGAAGTAGCCATGGGCCACCCAGGCCATCATCCGGTCACGCTCCGCTTGCGTCAGATCACGGATCACGTCGGCGCGGTTCAAGTAGCGATAGGCCTTGGTCGGCATCGAACGCCGCAAGAGTTTCTTCACATAGGGTTCCGACCGCCACGAACGGCCCGAACGGCGGACGAAATCCGGATGAACGATCTCCTCCGAGCGGGCCACCGCCGGCGCCGGCGTCGGACGTTGCGGCGCGCGCCAGTTTTTTGGCCGCCGGCGGCGCGCCAGCCGGTACAGTCGGCTTGCGCCCGGATGATCGGCGTAAGCCGCCATCCAGTCGCGCAGCTCCACATATTTCGAGCGATAGGCGGTCGGATGCATGTAACGCTGGCGGCGCACATGTCCCAGTAAGATGTCGTTCTCCACCGTCGCCAGCCGCTTGTCGGCCGCCGTCCAATCGCCCTTCTCTTGGTGCTCGAAAATCGCCTGGTAGCGCGCGACATCGTCGGCGGACAGCACAAGAAATGCGTCGACCGGCTCCGGCGCCTCGCTGACGATGGATGGTTCGTCGGCCGGGGTCGAATCATTGGCGAAAGCTGCGGACCCGAACGCCAGAACGCCAGCGACGAGGAACGAACGATAAAACATGGAGACTGAACAACCGGAGGGGTGATGAAGTTGTTAAAAACGTAAACGCTGGGAATCGGTGCCACAAGCGTTTTTCTTTCAAAACGAATCCAATCGCGCCTTCATCGCCAAGAGATCGCGCCAAGAGTCTCTTTTTTCGATGGGCCGGCGGAGCAAATAGGCGGGATGGTATGTGGGCAGGGCGGGGACATCCGCACCGTCCGCGACCGCGACGGTTCCCCACCGGCCGCGCAGCCGCCGGATGCCTTCCTTGGTCGCCAACATGGTTTGTGCGGCGACGCCGCCGGCGAGCAGAACCGCCTTCGGTCGGACAAGTGCGATTTGCCGGGCGATGAAGGGCTGGCAGATCGCGATTTCTTGCGCGGTCGGCGTGCGGTTTCCCGGCGGGCGCCACGGCAGGACATTGGCGATGTAAACGTCGCGCGCGCGGGTCCGTCCGATGGCCGCGAGCATGCGGTCGAGCAATTGGCCGGATCGGCCGACAAAAGGCTTGCCTTGGGCGTCCTCTTCATAGCCTGGCGCTTCCCCGATCACCATCAAGTCGGCGTCGGCTTCGCCGTCGGCGAAGACGAGATTGCGGGCCGAGAAACGCAAGGCGCAGCCTTCGAAGGTTTCGAGCGCAGCCCGCAACGAATCCAGATCACTTGCTGCGTCCGCCGTCGCCTTCGCGGCTTCCACGGCTTCGTCGGCGGCCACGGGCCTGTTGCGGACAGCCGGCGGCGACCCGGCGAGGGGTGGCCGCGAGCCCTCCTTAAGGCGCGGCGGCGGCGCTTCCGACTGGGCCCTTCGGTCTATTGGCGCGTCTGCGAAGGCGTGGGCGACGCCCATGTCTCGGTGCCACGCCAGCCAGGCGGCCGCCGCGATCTGTCGCCGCTCCGACATGCATGTCTCCAAGATCGGTCGCTTCGTCGTCTTGACCCGGATCTAGCACTGCTTAGAGCGTCGAGACAGGGACGAGGTCCATCCTCGTCGGTAAGCGTTCGCAGGAAAGGGACAGCATGACCGAAACGGTCGAGCGAGACGAAATGGAGTATGACGTGGTCATCGTGGGCGCCGGGCCTGCGGGACTGGCCGCGGCCATACGCCTACGCCAAGCGGCGTCCGAAGCCGGCTCCGAAATTTCTGTCGCCGTGCTCGAAAAGGGCAGCGAGGTGGGCGCCCATATCCTGTCCGGCGCCGTGATCGATCCGGCGCCTCTGGACACATTGGCGCCGGAATGGCGCGACGCCGACGATCGTCCGTTGACGACACAAATGTCGAAAGAGCGGTTTTTGGCGCTCGGCCCGGCGGGCGCCATGGTCGTGCCCAACGCTCTGATGCCGCCTTTCATGCACAATCATGGCATGTTCGCCGGGTCGTTGGGCAATCTGTGCCGTTGGCTCGCCGTCAAGGCGGAAGCTGAAGGCGTCGAGGTTTTTCCCGGTTTCGCCGGCTCTGAGTTGCTCTATGGCGAGGACGGCGCGGTCATCGGCGTGCAAGTGGGCGATTTTGGCGTCGACCGAGACGAAAAGCCGAAGGAAGGCGCGTTCACGCCCGGCGTCCTCATCAAAGCCAAATACACGCTTTTGGGCGAAGGCGCCCGCGGGTCCCTGGCCAAAAAAGCGATCGCCCGGTTCGATCTCGAGGAGGGGCGGGAGCCTCAGAAATACGGCATCGGCCTGAAGGAGCTATGGCGCCTTGCGCCGGACCGTCACCACAACGGTTTGGTCCAGCACTCCTTCGGCTGGCCGCTCGACGGCGAAACCGGCGGCGGTTCGTTCACCTATCATTTCGGCGAGGATGAGCGTTATGCGGCGGTCGGTTTCGTTGTGCATCTCAATTACAAGAACCCGCACATCTCGCCATTCGACGAACTTCAGAAGTTCAAGACGCACAAGGTCATGCGGCGCATGTTGGAGGGCGGCGAACGGTTGGCTTACGGCGCGCGCGCGCTCACCTCAGGCGGATTTCAATCGATCCCGAAATTGGCGCTTCCCGGCGGTGCGCTGATCGGTTGCACGGCGGGTCTGGTGAACGTGCCCCGCATTAAGGGCACCCACAACGCGATCCACAGCGGGATGCTGGCCGCGGACGCGGCGTTCGAGGCGCTTCAAGCGGGCCGCGCCCATGACGTGCTCGAGGGGTACGAAACGTCGTTCCGCGCGTCGTCGATCTACAAAGAGCTCAAGAAAGTCCGCAACGTGAAGCCGCTTTGGTCGCGTTTCGGCACCATCGCGGGCATCGCGCTGTCCGGTGCGGATATGTGGGCGAACACCTTAGTGCCGGGCGGTTTCCAGTTCACCTTGAAGCACAAAAAGGCGGATCATGAATGCACCGAGCCGCTGACCTCGAAAAAGGCGAAGCCGATCGACTATCCCAAGCCGGACGGCGTGATCACTTTCGACAAGCTGTCATCGGTCTATCTCTCCGGAACGAACCATGAGGAAGATCAACCCGTTCATCTGAAATTGGCCGATCCGGAGATCCCAATTGCGCGAAACCTGCCGACCTATGGTGAACCGGCGCGGCTGTATTGCCCGGCGGCGGTTTATGAAGTTCTCTACGACGAAGCGGGGAGCGAGCCCCGCTTTCAAATCAACGCTCAAAACTGCGTGCATTGCAAAACGTGCGACATCAAAGATCCGGAACAGAACATCACATGGGTGACGCCAGAGGGCGCCGGCGGGCCGACCTATCCCAATATGTGATCGCCAGCCTCGCAGGCCTGCTGCTTCAGGCCTGCGCGACCGTCGCCCCGCGCGGCGGCGCGCCCGACGAGTCGGTCGCGTTCGCGACGGTGACCGGGGCCTATCTGGCGGGCGGCTACGCGGCGGACGCTGGCGATTATCGCACGGCGCGCGACATCTATGAGGCGGCCCTCAAGGGCAACCCGAACAATGTGGCGTTGCGTCGACGCGCCTTCGAATTGGCGCTCAGGGATGGGGACGTGGAGGCGGCGGCGGACCACGCGGCGGTGCTCCACGCCGAAGGCGAGGCGTCGCCGGCCGCCCGGCTGATCCTCGCAGTGGAGTCCTTTGCGCGCCGCGACTTCGACGATGCGCGCTTCTTCGCGTTGGAAGCGCGCGGCGGCGTGAACGACACCTTGGCGCGGACATTAACCGCCTGGTCCATCGCCGCCGAAGGCCGGGAAGACGAGGCGTTGGCGATGTTCAACGCGGCCGGTGACGGCATTCGAATACCCGGCGTGCGTCCGATGGCCGACGCGTTGTTGCTGCAGCGACAGGGCCGTTGGGATCAGGCGGAGCTGGCGTTCAAGGTGCTTGCTGGGGCTCGCCCGAGCGACCTGGCCGCGGCTGAAGCTTACGGACGGCTGTTGGAGACGCGCGGAAGGCTCCAGGCCGCCGAGGCCTTTTATGCGGCGCGCGATCAGAAGCTGCGCGCAGATCCCGTCGCGCAGCTTGGTTTGGCGCGCCTCGACGCCAATGCGCCCGCCGACGCGGCGTATCCCGACGATGCGCGACGCGGGGCCGCGCTCGCTTTTGTCCGCTTCGCCGAGATCCTGACGCCCGAGCGCCCCACCTATGCGTTGCTTTACGCCAGTCTGGCGACACGGCTCGACCCGACCCTGGATCTGGCTTGGTTTGAGCGCGGGGAAGCGGCCGAACGGCTTGCGGATCATCTCATGGCCGCGGAGTCCTTCGCCGCGGTCGATCCGGCGTCGCCGCTCCGTGCGGCTGCGCAATTGTCGCGCGTGGCCGCCCTTTACGAAACCGGGTCCGTATCCGCCGCGATGGCCGCGTTGGAGGACGCGTTTCCAGAATCCGATCGCGGGGACGTTCAGATGTGGCGTGGACACTTGTTCCGCGATCTGGGACGGTTCGATCTTGCGATCGCGGCCTATTCCGACGCCATCGCCGGCGTCCATCCGGGGTCCGGCGCACGTTGGGCGCCTTTGTTTTATCGCGGCGTGGCGAAGGAACTCGCGGGAGATTGGGCTGGCGCAGAACAGGACTTGCGTTCGTCATTGGCGCTTCGTCCGAACGATCCGACGCTGCTCAACTATTTGGGCTATCTTCTCATCGACCGCGGCGGCGATTTGGAAGAAGGCTTGGCGCTGGCCAGCCGCGCCGCCGCGCTGGATCCGGGCAACGGCAACATCGTCGACAGCGTCGGCTGGGGGTATTTTCAGTTGGGCGACTTCGACCGTGCGGCGGACCGGTTGGAGGACGCCGCTCAACTTGAACCGGCCAATCCTGTGATCATCGGGCATTTGGGCGACGCCTATTGGCGGTTGGGGCGATTGATTGAGGCGCGCCGGCAATGGTCACGTGCGCTGGAGTTGGAGCCGGAGCCCGCTTTGGAGGACGATCTGCGTGACCGCCTGTCATTCGGCCTGGCGGCTGAAAGCGGCGAGGCCCGAGCAGCGGCGTCGAGGGAATGACGCTCGCAGACAAGGCGCGCGCGAAGATCAATCTCTTCTTGCATGTCGGCCCGCCGCGCGACGACGGCTATCATGAGCTGGTCAGCTATGCGGTGTTTGCGGCGCTTGGCGATATCCTGGAGGCCGAGCAGGACGATCGGCTCTCTCTGTGCGTGGAAGGGCCGTTCGGCGCTGTGCTCGAGGATGATCCGAGCGAAAATCTGGTGTTGCGCGCCGCCCGCGCCGCCTCGTCCGTCGCGTTCGCGCAAGAGCGGGGCGCGCGTCTGACGTTGACCAAGAATCTGCCGGTCGCATCGGGCGTCGGCGGCGGATCCGCCGACGCAGCGGCCGCCTTGCGGCTCATGACGCGCCTTTGGGGCGCGGGGCTCGACGAGGATCGACTAAAAGAGATCAGCTTTCAGCTCGGGGCGGACATCCCGGTCTGCGTGGAAAGTCGTCCGCGAATCATGCGCGGTCTGGGCGAAGTTTTATCGCCGGGTCCTACGGCCCAGGCTGGCGTCATCTTGGTCAATCCCGGCGTCGCCGTGTCGACAGGAGCAATTTTTCGCGCGTATGACGCCGCCGCCCCCAAACCGCTCACGCCGCCGCCGCCCATGGGCGATGCGGCGTCCTCATGGGATGCGCGGGATCTCGCGGAACTG
This sequence comes from uncultured Caulobacterales bacterium, assembly GCA_964412525.1. Lineage (GTDB taxonomy): Bacteria > Pseudomonadota > Alphaproteobacteria > Caulobacterales > CAYPOX01 > CAYPOX01. The sequence goes on along the minus strand of CAYPOX010000015.1, from coordinate 2,974 downwards.
ACGGCGGTGACGCGCAATGATCTCGAAGGGCCCGCCATCGCCCAGGCTCCCGTGATCGCCGACGTTCTCAAAGCGTTGCGTGGGGCCCCAGAGGTCCGGGCGGCGCGCATGTCCGGCAGCGGCGCAACCTGTTTCGGCCTCTGCGACGACGAGGACATGGCGGCCGCGGCGGCGGCGCGATTGCGAGCGGCGCAACCGTCATGGTGGGTGGCCGCCACCCGTTTGGACGCGCGATCGTCGTGATTGCGCCGGACGTTTTCGGAGCGATCGTGGCGGGCGGCGCGGGCGCGACCTTGCTTCTGGCGTGGATCGCCCAGAAGGCGTCGCTCTGGGATCGGCCCAATGCGCGTTCCAGTCACCGCCACGCGACCTCCCGCGCCGGCGGCTTCGCGGTCGCGGGCGGTGCGTGGGTGGGGCTGGCCCTCGCGGTCGCCGTCGGTCTGTGGACAACTCACTCAGGCGTTTACATTTTGCTCATGGGTTGCGCGGCGGCGGCGTTGGGGCTTGGCCTCTGGGACGACGCACGCGGTTTGCCGCCCTTCGCCAAACTCATGGGCCAAACGGCGATCGCCGCCGCCTTCGTGTTGATGGGGCCGCGCTACGTCGCGGTTCCCATTCCGTGGACGGAGTCATGGCCGCTTGGCGGCGGATCCGAGCTGTGGACAATTCTGTGGATCGTCGGATTCATGAATGTTTTCAACTTTATGGATGGGTTGAACGGAATGGCGGCGGGGGCCGCCCTTGTCGGCGGACTTGTTTTGACCGTGGCCGGGATCCAGATCGCCGACGGTCCCACGACCGCCATCGGCGCGGCGATCCTGTCGGTTTCGATCGGCTTCCTTCCCTCAAATCTCCGTGGACGGTTGTTTCTTGGCGATGGAGGGAGCCACCTTCTGGGCTTTTTGTTGGCGGCGGCGGCTCCGATCGCGGCGACGGCCACGGGCGGCGCCTCAGCGTTGGGCTTGATCCCAATCGCATTGACCCCGTTTCTGGTGGATGTGGCGGCGACTCTGGTGCGTCGGGCGCTTCGGGGCGCGCCGCTCGGCGTGGCGCATCGTGAGCATCTTTATCAACGATTGCAGCAGTCGGGTTGGACCCATGGCCAAGTGAGCGCGGTGTATGCGGTGGTATGCGCCTGTTGCGGCGTCGGCGCGCTGGCGGCCCTGCGCCATCCCCCTGTTGAGGGCGGCTTGACGGCCGCGGTCTTGGCGACGACCGCTGGCGGCGGGGCCGTGCTCGACGCGATCGTCAGTAGGAGCGCGAAACCGTAAAGGCCGTGACGTCCCTGAGGGCGTCCCGCAAAGGTCCAGCCGGCAGCGTGTCCAACGCGCTCGCCGCATCCTGGGCGCAGGCCTCCGCGGCGCGGCGCGCATCCTCCGCGGACCCGGCCTCTGCGATCATCGCCAAAGCGCGGTCAAGGTCGCCTTCGCGATAGTCGCCGTCCCCCACCGTCCGCCGCCAAAACGCTTCACCGTCTTCATCGGCGCGTTCGATCGCGCGAATGAGCGGCAAGGTCATCTTGCCTTCACGAAAATCGTCTCCGACCGACTTGCCGAGAACGCCCTCGACACCCGCATAGTCCAAGGCGTCGTCGACCAATTGAAAGGCGACGCCCACCTGTTCTCCGAACCGGCGCAGCGCGCGCGCCTCGGTCGGGTCGCAGCCCGCCGCCAAACCGCCGCACTCGGCTGCGGCGGCGAAAAGTGCGGCGGTCTTCGCGCGGATGATCTTCATGTATTGCGCTTCTGTCGTCGCCAGATTGCGTTGGGCCGACAGCTGCATCACTTCGCCTTCGGCGATTGTGGACGCCGTGCGCGACAAAATGTCGAGGATCTCAAGATCCTTGGCCTCCACCATCAATTCGAAGGCGCGGGAAAACAGATAGTCGCCAACCAAAACGCTGGCCTGATTGCCCCATATGACGTTTGCGCTGGACATGCCTCGCCGCTGTTCGCTCTCATCAACGACGTCGTCATGGAGAAGCGTCGCCGTGTGGATGAACTCCACCGCCGCGGCGAGCTTGAACGGCGCGTCGCCGCGCGGGCGGAACATGGCCGCGCCGGCGAGCGTGAGCATGGGCCGCAAGCGTTTCCCCCCCGCGTCGACGATATGGGCGCCAATTTCGGGAATCACCTCGGCGCGGCTGGAAAGCCGCTCGTGGATCAACACGTCCACGCGCCGCATGCCGTCGGCCGTCAAATCGGCGAGTCGATCGACGGCGCTGGCCGCGCGTGTGGGTTCGGTCATGTGCGGAACGGCGGATTGGGACACCGGCCGGGGCCTCTTTAATCCTCGGCGACAATGGCGAGAAGATAGGCGCGCCGTGCCGTGGGAGCAAGCGGTTGACGCCGGGGCGCGGCGACGCATGGATGGCGGTATGGTCGAACTGCTCCGCTCCAATGATCTCGTTTTTCTGTCCTTCGTCGAAGCGACCCTCGCGGCCGCGGGGGTCAGATGCCTCATCCATGACCAGCATGCGAGCGCGGTGGAGGGCGGCGTGGTCGCGATCCAGCGCCGGGTGATGGTGTCGGAAAGCGACCGGCCGCGCGCCAAGCAGGCTCTGGCCGAGGCGGAACGTGAGGCGGCGCGGCGCATGGACGACGGAGGCGGCGAGACGTAAAGCGCAAGGCATGTTTGACACGTGGCTTCAAAAACGCGGTCCGAAGGTGGCGGTCCTTCGGCTGCAGGGTGCGATTGCGACCCGCGATTTCGTTTCGGGGGCAACTCTCGCGTTCTCGACCGTCGTCGATTCGATCGATCGCGCGTTTCGGATGCGTGGGGCCAAGGCGGTCGCGTTGATGATCAACTCGCCTGGCGGCTCGCCGGTGCAGGCGCGCCGGATCCACGATCGAATCCGCCAAATGGCGGATGAGAAGAAGCGACCGGTCTACGCATTTTGCGAAGATGTCGCCGCCTCGGGCGGCTACATGCTCGCCTGCGCCGGCGACCATGTCTTTGCGGACGAAAGCTCCAT
>CAYPOX010000014.1:17153-31188 GCA_964412525.1 uncultured Caulobacterales bacterium | reverse complement strand
CAAAGCTCGCCCCAATGCAAGTGCGGGGAAAGCCGGGAGGTGCCGTCCTGGTCCGGACGGTCCCTCTGCGCGCCGTATTGCGGCGCCGCGCTCTCCAAGAACGCCTGCAACCGCGCTTGGGCGCCCGCTTCTCCCGGCGTCCAAGTTTCGCGAAGGCCCGCCGCCCAATCCGTTTTCGGTTTGAGGTTCAAGTCGTCAATCGAAAGGTCGGCGAGATCCGGGCCGGACAAGAGGGTGTCCGGAGGCGGGGCCGGCGACTTCACGACGATTCGATCCGCCAAAGCGCGCCAATAGGGCGTGAAAACTTTGTAGGGGCCGCCTTGTCCTGTTTTGATCGTCCAAGGTTCGGCGAGCGAGAGGGCGTTGAAGCTCTGAACGTCCAAATTGCGAGATTTGAGATCCGCTTTGATCGAGGTGTCCCGCGCCCGTTCGCTGGGATCGTAGATTCGGTTCCAGAAGACCGCGTCGGCCCCGGATTCCTTGACCAGCGCTGACAAAATGGGTCCGGGCCGCCCCTTCTTGACGATGAGATGCGCGCCGCGCGCCTCCAAATCCTCCGACAGCGCGATCAAGGATCGCCTTAACCACCAACGTCCCGCGCCTCCGAGCCGCCAGGATTCGGACGTCTCATCATCCAAGATGAAGACGGGCAAGACGGGGCCGCCGCGCATGAGCGCCGCCTCCAGGGCGGGGTTGTCGCGAAGGCGAAGATCGCGGCGGAACCAGAGGATGACAGGTGCGGTCAAGACGCAGGCCCTTTTTGGCGTTCTCGCAGTTACGCCATCGACGCGCCCGCGGATCAATCTGACTTGCCGAGCGCGCGCACGGCGCGCTACCCACATTCGCTGTGATTGACGAATCCACAACCGAAATGGGGCCATCGACGCCCGTGCAGATCGACGGCGCGCGACCCGTGCGCATTGGCGGCGGCGCGCCGCTTGCGGTCATCGCAGGCCCGTGCGTGATGGAGAGCCGGGCGCATGCGCTGGAATGCGCGCATGCTTTGCGGGAGATCGCGGAAAAGGTCGGCGTCGCGCTGGTTTTTAAGACCTCCTACGACAAAGCCAACCGGACAAGCCTGCGCGGTGCGCGCGGTGTCGGTCTTGACGCCGCTTTGCCTGTTTTCGAGGAGATCCGGCGCGACATCGGGCTACCGGTGCTCACCGATGTCCACGCGCCTGAGCAATGCGCCCCGGTCGCGCAGGCGGTCGACATTCTTCAGATCCCCGCCTTCCTATGCCGGCAAACGGACTTGCTCTTGGCTGCGGCGGCTACAGATGCGGTCGTCAATGTGAAGAAGGGGCAGTTTTTGGCGCCGTGGGATATGGTTCCCGTGGTCGAGAAACTCACCTCGGGCGGCGCGCGAGCGGTGCTCGTCACGGAGCGCGGCGCCAGTTTCGGCTACAATATGCTCGTATCGGACATGCGCAGCCTGCCCATATTAAGGCGCACCGGTTGCCCGGTGGTGTTCGACGCCACCCATTCGGTCCAATTGCCGGGCGGATTGGGGGCGGCGAGCGGAGGTCAAAGGGAGTTCGTGCGACCGCTGGCGCGCGCAGCCTGCGCAGTCGGCGTGGACGCGGTTTTCGTCGAAACCCATCCTGACCCGGACAAGGCCCCCTCAGACGGTCCGAACATGATTCCGCTGCACGCCATGACGGATTTGCTCACCGAGTTGAAGGCGTTCGACGCGCTTGCACGGTCCTTCACGCCGTGAGCGCGGATCGTGATCTCACAGCTTTGCTGGGCCGCGCGGCCGGCAAGCGCGTTTTGTGTGTCGGCGACGTCATGCTCGACATTTATGTCTATGGCCGGGTGGAGCGCGTGTCGCCGGAAGCCCCGGTGCCGGTGTTGCGGAAAGAGCAGGAAATCGAAAGCTTGGGCGCCGTGGGCAATGTCGCCCGCAATGTCGCCGCACTTGGCGGAGATGCGTTCGTGGCGTCCTTGATCGGGGCGGACGACGCCGCGCGCCGGGTGACGCGGCTTCTCGCCCAGGACGACGCGATCCGCGCGGATTTGATCGCCGATCCGGAACGCCGCACCACGGTCAAGACTCGCGCCGTCGCAGGCGGTCAGCAACTTCTTCGGATCGACGAAGAGACGCCGCATGTGGCCGTGGGCCATGTCGCCACGCAATTGATGGAGGCGGCGCTCGCCGAATTGCCCCAATGCGACGCGGTCGCCGTGTCGGACTACGCCAAGGGTGCGTTGCCGGCGAGCGTCTTGACGCCCTTGATCGAGACGGCGCGCGCCCAAGGAAAGCCCGTTGTGGTGGATCCCAAGGGGCGCGATTTCGGTCGCTATCGCGGCGCGACGCTTGTCAAACCCAATGGCCGCGAATTGGCCGTGGCCGCCGGACGCGACGTCAACAAGCTTGAGGACGTGGAAGCCGCCGCACAGGAAGTGGTTGAGGAATGCGGCCTCGATGCGCTCCTCGTGACGCTTTCGGAACGGGGAATGGCCCTTGTCCGCCGCGGCGCTCAGACATTTTGGTCGCCCGCCCAGGCCCGCGAAGTGTTCGACGTCTCCGGCGCAGGCGACACGGGTCTCGCCGCCTTGGCGCTGTGCTTGGCGGCGGATCCGGATCTTGAGGCGGCCGCGTCTCTGGCGAACGCCGCCTGCGGCGTCGCCGTGACCAAAGCCGGGGCCGCCGCCGTATCCGCCGAAGAAGTGCTGCAGGCGGTCCAGCTTTCCCGGTTGAAGGACGTGGAATCCAAGGTCTTCGCGACCGAAAGCTTGATGCGCCAAGTCGATCGCTGGCGATCCCAGGGGCTTGAAATCGGGTTCACCAATGGCTGTTTCGATCTTGTCCATCCGGGGCATGTGTCGCTGCTTCGCCAGGCGCGCGCCGCCTGCGACCGGCTGATCGTCGGACTGAACACGGACGCCTCCGTGCGTCGGCTGAAGGGACCGGAACGACCGGTTAATGACGAGGCCGCGCGAGCGGTTGTCCTCGCGTCATTGGCGGATGTGGATGCGGTCACCTTTTTTGGAGAAGACACGCCGATCCAGCTGATCCAAGCGATCCGGCCCGACGTCTTGGTGAAGGGTGCGGACTATCGGGAAGATCAGGTCGTGGGCGCGGACGTGATCAAAAGTTATGGCGGCCGTGTGCTCTTGGCGACCTTGGTGGACGGCGTCAGCACCACCCGCACCATCGCGCGTATGGCGGGATGACTCGCGAGGTCATACTCGTCACGGGCGGAGCCGGCTTCATCGGATCCAATATTCTCGCGGAGTTCGAGTCCGCGGGCCGTGCGGACCTGATCTGCTGTGACTGGTTCGGGCCGGCGGCGGAGGGCAAATGGCGCAATGTGGCGAAGCGCGATCTCGCCGACATCGTCGCGCCGGAGCGATTGTTTGATTGGCTGGCGGCGGACGGCGCGACGCTCTCGACGGTCGTGCATATGGGGGCCATCTCCTCGACGACGGAGCCCGACGCCGATTTGATCGTGGAGACCAATTTCCGGCTGTCACGCGATTTGTGGCGATGGTGCGCCGAGCAGGGGGTGTCCTTCGTCTATGCGTCCTCCGCCGCCACCTATGGCGACGGGGACCAGGGTTTTGAGGATGGGTTCGGCGCCGAGGACTTGGCGAAGCTGCGCCCGCTCAACGCCTATGGATGGTCGAAGCTGCAATTCGATCGCTGGGTTCGACGGGCGGTCGATCAAGGATGCGCGCCGCCCTCGTGGGCCGGTTTGCGCTTCTTCAACGTCTATGGGCCGAATGAGGACCATAAGGGCGGCATGCGCAGCGTCGTGAACAAGATTTTTCCCGACGTGATGGCGGGAGAGCCGGTCAAGCTCTTCAAGTCGCATCGGCATGACTATGAAGACGGCGGCCAAATGCGCGATTTCGTCTGGGTGGGCGATTGCGCTCGGATCGCCGTCTGGATGACCGGGCAACCGCGGCTTTCCGGGCTCTTTAACATCGGGTCTGGACAGGCGCGCAGCTTTCTCGATCTGGCGTCGGCGACCTTCGCGGCGGCCGAGCGCGATGCGAACATCCGCTATATCGACATGCCGGAGACCCTCCGCGGCGCCTATCAGTATTTTACGGAAGCGCCGATCGCGCGGCTTCGCACGGCAGGGTGGAATGCGCCGATGACCTCTCTGGAGGACGGCGTGACCGCCTATGTCCGCGACCACCTTATGTCCGAAGATTCTTACCGGTAGTTCGCCAATCGCTGGGCGATCCGATCCCGGAGCGCCCGGCCATACTCGGGATCGGCGAGGCCATAGGCCAATGTCGCATCAAGCCATCCGACTTTCGATCCGCAGTCGAAGATCTCCCCGTCATAAACATATGCCTGAAAGGGGGCGTCGGACATCATGCGCACCATGGCGTCGGTCAATTGGATCTCGCCGCCAGCGCCGCGGGGCTGCGTCTCCAAAAGTTCGAAAATCGCGGGTTCGAGAATGTACCGGCCCGCAATGAAAAGGTTGCTGGGCGCATCCTCTCGCTTGGGTTTTTCGACCATACCGCGCATGGGGCGAACTGGACCCGACGCCGCGCCGACATCCGCGACGCCATACCGGCTCACGTCCTCCCACGGCACTTCTTGCACGGCCACCATGCCCCCGCCTTGATAGGTCGCCGCCATCTGGGCGAGGCAGCCCGGAGTGGACCGAAACAGCATGTCCGGCAAGAGCACGGCGAACGGCGCGTCGCCCACGAGATGGCGCGCGCACCAAACCGCGTGGCCAAGGCCCAAAGGGGATTGCTGTCGGGTGAAGCTGAGGGTTCCCGCCTCGGGCCGCGCCGCGGCCAAGTCCTCGGCGAGGGCGGTCTTGTTCTTGGCGACCAACTCCGCTTCGAGTTCATAGGCGATGTCGAAATGATCCTCCATGGCGGCCTTCTGTCGGCCGGTGACGATGACGACATGGTCGACGCCGGCGGCGAAAGCCTCCTGAACCACATGTTCGATCACGGGACGGTCGCCGACGGTCAGCATTTCCTTCGGCGTCGCCTTGGTGGCTGGAAGGACGCGCGTGCCGAGACCGGCGGCGGGAATGACGGCGGTGCGGATCTGAACCATATCGCGTCTCCTGAGCGTTGTCGTGTCTTTGGCGGCAAGCGGCGCGCCCTTCAACCGGATTGGGCGTTGAAGGCTGCGAGCCTCATCTCGATGTTGGCCTTCAGATCGGCATAGAACCAATTGAAGGGCGTTGGTCGAAGATCCCGACCGAACCAACGTCCGCGGCGAAAGGCGAGGCGCGCCGGCTCGTCGATCCGGAGCGCGCCGTCGACGCACTGCGCGCCGAAAAGCCGAGGGGCGATCACCGGGGCAAGATCTGGCACGAGGCCGCCGGCGGCGGCGGCGCCCAGATGGCGCTCGGGCGCGGCGCGTTCACCATTTGTGTTCCAGCTCAATGGGTTGACGCATGCCGGCGGATTCCGTCCCGCTGAGCGCCAGCCGATCTCTGGTCGCCATGACTTCAGAATGTTGCGGAAACGGCGCGCGGCCTTTTCATGTCCGGGCGGAAACGCCCCGAAAGTGACGAGGCAACCCGTCGCCGTTTCGTCGGAACAGATTGGCGGGAGGTCGCCGCTGTCCAAAAGGGCGGCGTGCACGGGCGCGTCGATGACATAGGCGGCGGCAAGCCGCGATCGGATGGCCGGGCCGATGCTGCCGTCCGCCAACAACCGCAAGATGTGGGCGCCGCCCTGATCATGACCCACAAGCACCAGCGGACGGCCCGGCGACCGTCCGGCGCGGAACGCTTGAAAGGCCGCGCGCACGTCCCGATAGGCCAAATCGAGCGCCGCATGCTGGTCGTCTCCCCGGGTGAGGAACGCGAACAATGTCGCTTGGCGGTAGGCCGGCGCCCAGATATCCCCCGCATCGGCGAACGGCCCCGCTTGGTTCGCCAACGCTTCCCCAGAGGCGCGATCCCTGGGTTCGCCTTGGTCGAAGGCGGCGTTCCACCCGTCGCGCCCGAAATAGGTCGTGCCATGGACGACAAAGATATCCGCGCCTTTCGCGGGCTGCGCGGGGCGGGACAACCATGCCGCGCCCCGATCATAATTTGGGGGCGCCGGCGGTTGATAGACCTGATAGGGCAAGCGCGGATTGTGCGCGATCAACACCAACTTTTCGTGGAAGATCACCCCGATCGCCGCCAGCGCCAAACCTAGGGTCGCGAGCGCGGCAAGCCCTGCCGCGAATGGAGAGAGTTTGCTACCCATGGGCGGGATAGCGACGGGACAGAGCGGTGCTGTCAAGCGACGGATCTTGAGATAGGGATGATTTGATGAGCGGCGAAGGCGACAAGAGCGGCCTTGAAATCATCCGTGATATGCAACAAGGCACGGAGCGTCGTCGCGTCAGTTTTGTGACACGCTTACGCAATTATTTTCTTGCAGGCATTGTGGTCGCCGCGCCGGTGACGATCACCGCCTATTTGATTATCACCATTGTGCGTTTTATCGACAGTCGAATTGTTCCACTTATCCCTTCGCGTTTCAATCCAGAAAGTTATCTAACCGTATCGGTGCCTGGCCTTGGCGTGATCGTTGTTTTGGCCGGCCTAACTTTGCTTGGCGCGCTGACCGCCAATTTTATAGGACGTTCGTTGATACGTTTGGGCGAACGCGTTCTGGCCCGTTTGCCCGTGGTGCGTAACGTCTATGGCGCATTGAAGCAGATCTTTGAAACAGTCATCTCGCAAAGTTCCCAATCATTTAAAGATGTCGGCCTCATCGAATATCCAAGAAGGGGAATCTATTCGGTCGTCTTCATCACGACCAAATCGAAAGGCGAAGTTCAGAAGCGCATTGAGCATGAAGAGCTGATAAGCGTTTTCTTACCGACGACGCCCAACCCGACCTCCGGGTTTCTGCTTTTCGTTCCGAAGAAGGACGTCATCGTCTTGGATATGACGATTGAAGAAGCCGCCAAAATGATCGTTTCGGCAGGGCTTGTCGCTCCGGAATGGCCCCGCCAGGGCGCCGAGCCGGAAGTCGACGGCGGCGAGACGCCGCGATTGGAGCCGGCGGAAACCCGATCCTGATCCGATTTAGAACCCACCCAACCCCCATCTTAGCCCGATCTCAGATAACGGGCGGCGGCGCGGCGCTCAAAAAGCGTGAGAAGCGTTCGCAACAGGTCGCCGCGCGGTCCATCCAATTGCGGATCGAGTCGGACGATCCGCTCGGCGTCGTCATCCGCCATGGCGAGCAGGTCGGCATGGGCGATGGGATCGGCCAAGCGGAACTTTGCGAAGCCGGTCTGTTTCAGACCAAGCGGATCGCCGCCCCCGCGCAGTTTGAGGTCCTCTTCGGCGATCAAAAACCCGTCATCGGTTTGTCGCAAAACCTTCAAACGCGCTTTGGCGGTTTTGGACAAGGGCGGCGCATAGCATAGAATGCAAACCGACTGCTTGTCCGAACGTCCGACGCGTCCGCGCAATTGATGGAGCTGGGCGAGGCCGAAACGTTCGGCCCCTTCGATCACCATCACGGTCGCGTCGGGCGCGTCGACGCCCACTTCGATGACGCTGGTGGCGACCAGGAGGTCGATGTCGCCGTCCTGAAAGTGTCCGACGACGGCTTCTTTCTCGGCGGCGGCCAGGCGCCCATGGATGAGGCCGATACGCGCGCGATCGCCCAAGGCCGCTTGCAATATACCGGCGCGCGCCTGCGCCGCGCGATCGTCGCCATCGGCGGTCTCCTCCACAAAGGGGCAGACCCAATAGGCCCGGCCGCCTTTGGTGATGGCTCGGCCGACGCCTTCGATGATCTCGTCCAAGCGCGCATCGGGCAGGGCGCGGGTGTCCACCGGCGTGCGACCGGGCGGCTTCTCGGCGAGGCGGGAGACGTCCAAATCGCCGTAGGCGGCGAGCGCGAGCGTGCGCGGGATCGGCGTGGCGGTCATGGCGAGCAGATCCACGGCGGCTCCTTTGTCCGTCAAGGCAAGGCGTTGGGCGACGCCGAAGCGATGCTGTTCGTCCACCACGGCGAGACCGAGATCCCGGAACGCCGTGGTTTCAGAGAAGAGCGCATGGGTTCCGACCACGAGATCCCATCGCCCTTCCTGCAAAGCGGCCTCGATCGCCCGCCGATCCGCGCCCGTGTCGCGGCCGGTCAGCGCCGCCACGCGTAAACCGGCGGGTTGCAGGAATTGCGCCATGACGCGGGCATGCTGTCGGGCGAGCACTTCGGTCGGCGCCATCATGGCGCTTTGGCGGCCGGCCTCGGCCATGCGGGCGACGGTCAAGGCGGCGACGACGGTCTTGCCGGCGCCCACATCGCCCATCAAAAGCCGCGTCATCCGCTGGGATTGCGCGAGGTCGCGCTCAATCTCCGCCCAGGCCCGTTGCTGTGCGCCGGTGAGGGCGAAGGGCAGAGCCTCGCGAATCTTCGTCACGAAACGGCCGTCGCCCATGGCGGGACGTCCCGCCCGGCGGCGCGCCTGGCGCAACAATTTCAGCGCGAGCTGATTGGCCAAGAGCTCGTCATAGGCCAGGCGGCGTCGGGCCGGACTGGCGGGCTCCAGATCCTTGGCGATCTTCGGGGCGTGAAGCGCCGTCACGGCCTCATGCCAAGAGGGCCAACCTTGGGCGTTGACGATCGCCTCATCGAGCCATTCGGCTGGATCGGGGAGGCGGGCGAGCGCCAATTCACCGGCCTTGCGGCGCTGATAGGCGCTCAGGCCGTCCACCAGGGCGTAAACCGGCTCCAAGACATCGTCCTCGGGCGCGTCCTGGGGTTTCCAGATCCGCTCTGGGTGAACCATGATCAACTCTGATCCCCGCCGCTCCACCTTGCCGCTGAGGCGGCGTTCGGCGCCGACCGGAAGCAGGCGCTCCGCCTGGGGCGCACGCATATGAAAGTAGAGCACCGTCAACGCGCCGGTGTCGTTTTCCGTCATGATCCGATAGGGCGCGCGCGGCCGCGGCGATGGCGCGTGTTCGATGATGCGAATGGTTGGGGAGATCACGGCCCCGTCCGGCGCGGCGTCTAAAGGCGGATCAAAGCTGCGATCGATCGCCCGGATCGGCGGATCGAACCAAAGGTCGACCAGCCGCGCGCCGCCCGCGGCCTTGGCCAAGCGCTCGGCGGATTTGGCGCCGACGCCCTTCAGCGTTTCGATGGACGCAAAGGCGATGTCCAGAATCGCAGGCTTGTTCATGCTTTGTTTTGCCGCGCCGGAGGCGAGGGTAGCAAGTGCGGCCATGGTTTCTAAAGATCATGCAAACTGTTTTAGAATGTCGTAAGGAGCCATATCAACCATTGGACGGGCATTCGGGTTTGAGCAGTAGTACTTGTTTTTGGTCCACACCCAATGTGCGAGCGATGTCGCGATAATCTGACGGAGAAAGAAATACGACATCAACATTGCCCGTCGTATCGACTTTGCAAAATTCAACAAAATTAAAATTGCGAACCCGGTCATAAAAACTCTGAGTTCGATCGTCTTCAAACCAAAAATTTGAATACCCAAGAAGTTGCGGCAGGACGGTGACATATCCTTGTTTGACTAAAATTTTCACCGGGCTTCGAAAGTTCACTTTGTAAATTACATTCGACGTCAATGAATTGACAGAAATATTGTTACTTTGATAGACGCCAGGCGGGACAGAGAACGGGGTAAAATAGAAGTTTTTTGATTCCCATGTGGATATTTTTACAGGTGAATGAACGGTGAATGACTCACCTTCATCAGAATTTACGGTCATTGAGGCATAGCTGGCCGGACCCAAATCTGGCAACTTCGCATTGATCCGAACAACCACAGCTGAGGATGCGAGTGTTTCTTGAACTTCCTCGCGATCATAGAGTCGACGCATTGACCCAGTGCATGCTGAGACAAAAGTCGTGACAATCAGAACGAGTGTCGCCTTCTTTAGATTTGCAGACATCAAGGGAAGTCTCGCCTTCAAACCGTGCCTTATACCGCTTGGCTCGGTGTGATTAACACGAACATTGGACGATATGGAACGTTTTTAAGGCTCAAGAAACGTTGAAATGATTTCGGAGCATGGTTTGAACCACGCTTTGGCGATCCTACCAAGGGGGCAAAGCCCGAAGGATGCGATGCGCCCAAGGTGTGTTTTCGAACAAGAGCGCTCCGCTCTGCGTCGTCCAATTTGGGCGTCGTGCAATTTTGCTCTGATGTGAGGATCTTCGCGATACCCATATGTCGTTCAATCAAGATCGTCGGACGTGGCGACGCGATTGAAGACATCGCGTTCACCGTTCCCAGGGGCCGATGAAATCATCTGTGAGGGGATCGTCAGGATCCGTGAAGGTCGGCGGTTCAGGTTCCGAACGGCGGCCGCCCGCATATTGAATCAAGGCCTCGATGCGCTTTTCGATTGGCGGGTGGGTGGCGAAGACGCGCTTGAAGCCGCTGAGACCGAGCACGGGATAGTCAATAAACAGGCCCTTCACGTCATGGGGCGCTTCGATCTTTGAATGGCCCCGGATCTTCTCGAGCGCGCCGATCATGGCGTCGGGATTGCGGGTCAACTCCACCGCGCCGGCGTCCGCCAGAAATTCCCGTTTGCGGCTGAGTTGAAAGCGCACCACGAGCGCGATCAAATAGGACACGCCGATCAGGACGGCGGCGATCAGAATGAGCGGAGCCGCCCCGCCGCCGCTTTGGCGGCGACCGCCTCGCCGCGTCGAGCCGCCCCAACGGACGCGAACCCTTCGGCGACGGCGGTGGCCGCGGCGCGTGCGTGACGTCACGTTCACCAGAGACTCCGCGATGAACGAGAAGATTCCGACAAAGATGATCGCCACCATCATCAGCCGGACGTCGCGATTGATGATGTGGGTGAGTTCGTGGGCCAACACCGCCTCCAACTCGTCCCGGTCCAAGGCTTCCATGAGACCGCGAGTCACGGTGACGGTGTAGGACTTCGCGCTGATCCCGCTGGCGAAGGCGTTGCGCGCATTCGTGTCGATCAGATTGAGCTTCGGCATGGAGAGGCCGCGAGATATGCAGAGATTTTCCAGGAGGTTGTAAAGATCCGGCTGCTCCAGCCGTGTGACCGGGCGGGCTTTGACCGCGCTGCGGATCATCGCCGTATGGGCGAACCAGGCGATCAGAAACCAGAGGCCGGCCGCGGCGAAGGCGAGGGGCCAGCCGATCCAAAGCAGGCGTGCGGCGCGCGCCAAACCATCCTGAAGGGTCACGGCGATCCCGGCATAGGCCACATAGGCCGTGATCAGGCCGAAGCTGAGCAGCAAAAGCAGGACAGGAAAGGTCGCCAGCAGAAGGACGCTTTTGGTGTTGTTCGCCCAAATATGGGTTTGCAGTCCGACCGCGCGGAACGCCATGACCAGGCGGCTCCGTTCCGCCGGGCGCTAGAACTTCACCTGGGGCGCCCGCTCCACCACGGCGCGGTCGGCCTCGGCGATCTCGAAGAAGTCGCGCTGGCGATGTCCGGCGAATGGGGCCACGAACACGCCGGGAACCTGTTGGATGACCGTGTTGAACTCTTGCACCGCGTTGTTGAAGAAGCGTCGCGCGGCGGCGATCTTGTTCTCAATGTCCCCGAGCTCCCGTTGCAGTTCGAGGAAATTGGTGTTGGCCTTCAGGTCCGGATAGGACTCCGCGAGTGAAAACACGCGCACCAAGGCCGCGCCCAGCGCGCCCTCGGCTTGGCTTTGCGCTTTCGGTCCCGTCGCGGAGACCGCGGCGCCACGGGCGGCGATGACGGCCTCAAGGGTCTCGCTCTCATGGGCGGCGAAGCCTTTCACGGTCTCCACCAGGTTGGGCACCAGATCGTGGCGCTGGCGCAACTGCACGTCCATATCCGCGAAAGCTTGGTCCGCGCGCTCGTTCAGCGCCACGATCCGGTTGTAGACGCTGATCAGCAGGAAAACGATGAGGGTGACGCCGAGCATGGGCACGGCCACGATGACGAGCAAAATTTCGATCATGGTCGGTCCTTCGTCGCGCCGCCTTCGCTTTTGTTGTTAGCGGACGGCGCCGCGCACGTCGAACGCTTGGCTGCGGCGGTTGAGAGCGCGCACGGCGAGCAGCATCTGCTTGCCCGCCTCCATGATCACCAAAAACGCGACGCCGACGCCGATGACGATCAGCCCGTCCGTCAAGGACAGGGCGGCGGTGTCGAAAATCGGCTGGATCGGCGGAATATAGGTGATTGCGAATTGCGCGGCGGTGACGAGGCCGATGGTGATCCAGATCACGCGCGTCCCGCGCACGGCCCGCCAGGTGAAGGACGTGCCGTGGATGTTGCGAATGACGAAGAGATTGAAGATCTCGAGCACCACCATCGTGTTCACCGCCATGGTGCGGGCCTCTTCAATGGTGTGGTCATGGGCGTAAGCGTAGAGGAACACGCCGAACACCCCCAAGAGGAATAAGATCGCCACAATGATCACCCGCCAGACGAGATCGCCGGTCAAAAGCGGTTCGTCGCGACGGCGCGGCGGCCGGCGCATGGTGCTGGGCTCCGTTGGTTCGAAGGCGAGGGCGATGCCGAGCGTGACGGCGGTGATCATGTTGATCCAAAGGATCTGAACCGGCGTGATGGGCAGGGTCATGCCCGCGAGGAGGGCGACGACGATCACCATGGCCTCGCCGGCATTGGTGGGAAGGGTCCAACTGATCACCTTGCGGATGTTGTCGTAAACCGTGCGCCCTTCGCGCACCGCCGCGGCGATCGAGGCGAAATTGTCGTCGGCCAGCACCAATTCGGCGGCCTCTTTGGCCGCCTCGCTGCCCTTCAGTCCCATGGCCACGCCGGCGTCCGCGCGCTTCAGGGCGGGGGCGTCGTTCACCCCGTCGCCGGTCATGGCCACGGTCAGGCCGCGGGACTGGAGCGCCATGACCAGGCGCAGCTTGTGCTCCGGGGTCGTGCGGGCGAACACGTCGACTTCCTCGACCACCGCCGCAAGCTCCGCCTCGTCCATGGTTTCGATTTCCGCGCCGGTCAACACGCGGTCGGATTGGGCGAGGCCGATTTGCCGGCCGATCTCCGCAGCGGTGCCCGCATGATCGCCCGTGATCATTTTGACCCGAATGCCCGCTTGGCCGCATTCGGCGACGGCCTCGATCGCCTCCGGGCGGGGCGGATCGATGAGACCGACCATGCCGATCAGGATCATGCCGGACTCCACGTCCTCGAAATCCACGACCGTCCGGTCCTCCGGATGGGGCTTCACGGCGAGCGCGATGACCCGTCGTCCCTGATTGGCGATCTTTTCGACCGCATCGCGCCAAAAGGCCACGTCGATCGCAACCGCTTGGCCTGAGGGATCGCGTTGACGATCGCACATGTCCAAGAGTCGCTCGGGGGCGCCTTTCACGAAGGCGGATGCGCGGCCCTCATGGTCGTGGCTCAGCACCGCCATGAAACGGTGCTTGCTGTCGAAGGGGATCGCATCCGTGCGCGGGCGCGCGGCCCGTTCGGCCGTCACGTCGAGGCCGGCCTTATGGGCGAAGGCCGCGAGAGCGCCTTCCATCGGGTCGCCCTCGACGACCCATTCGCCGTTTCGGTGATGGAGTTCGGCGTCGTTGCACAGCGCCGCCGCGCGGGCGATCTCCGACAAGCGGGAGTCGTTCGCGGCGCCGGCCGCCGCGCCCGCTTGCAGGATTTGCCCTTCGGGTCCGTAGCCCACCCCTTCGACCGCATAGGCCGCGCCGGCCAATTGGACGTCCGCCACGGTCATTTCATTGCGGGTCAGGGTGCCCGTCTTGTCCGAACAGATCACCGAGACCGATCCCAAGGTTTCGATGGCGGGGAGGCGGCGCACGATCGCGTTCCGTCGCGCCATCGCTTGGACGCCGACGGCGAGGGTGATGGTCAAAACTGCGGGCAAGCCTTCCGGGATGGCGGCGACGGACAGGCCGACGACGGCGAGGAACATGTCTTCGAAAGGCTGTCCGCCCACGAACACGCCGAAGGCCAAGATCGCCGCGCCGATGGTGAGAATGAAAATCGACAGCCATTTCGCGAAGGCGTCCATCTGCTTCACGAGCGGCGTGGTGAGTTTTTCAACCTCAGTCAGAAGCCCGCTGATCCGGCCGATCTAAGTGCCCGCGCCGGTGGCGGTG